>NZ_JBBKTV010000007.1:0-454017 GCF_039630945.1 Tistrella arctica | reverse complement strand
CGTCCGCGCGGTCGCAGACAAAAAGAGCCTGAAACTCAGGCGCAAGCTCGCAGGCTGGGATGTCAAATACCTCGCTTCCATCCTCGGGTTACCTCTCCGTTAACCTGGATTCGGAGCCCTGGCTGGCCGGGCACCCGCCTGGCGCGCATGTCATGGAGATGATCGCCGCAAAAATACGGCCGTCGGTGAGGCCGGCTGCCGTCAGACACTCAGCATCGGCCGGGCCTGCGGCACCGCGACCAGGGCGGTGTGACTGGCCGAGCCCAGCGCCGCCTGCACCACCGCGCGGATCGGGCTCTCGCCAAACCCGGAACGCGCCATGACATTCAGCCCCTGGAGCACCGCCACCAACATCGTCGCCATCGCCGTGACCTGCGCCGCGTCGGCGCCCGTACCGGCATTGCCAAGAGCACGGGCAAAGGCCTGACGCACGCGCATCAGGTGGACGCGCGTCAGATCTCCCGCCATGTCGTCACGTGGCGCACATTCGATGGCACAATTTGTCATCATGCAGCCCCAGCGCCGCTCACCGGCGATGATCCCCTCGACAACGCGGTCGAAGAACGCCTCTATCGCTGCATAGCCGTCGTCATCGCCATGCTCCAGCCCGGCCAGGGCCCGATCGACCACGCGGACCCGATAACGATCCACCGCCTCGAAGAACAGGCTGCGCTTGTCGCCGAAGGCGGCGTATAGGCTGCTGGGGCCAATGCCCGTCGCACAGCGGATCGCCTCGACCGACGTTCCATCATAACCGTGCCGCCAGAACAGATCGACGACGATGTCGAGCGCCCTTTCGCGGTCGAAGCCTCTCGGCCTGCCCATCTGCGCGCCCCTTCCGCATGTCTCATGACCGGAAAACCGGTGATATTTCCCTCCACACTTACCGTGTGGTTCGCGAACGCCATGTTCTGCCGGGCCCGACCCTACAGGAAGCCGAAGCAGGCGACAGCGAAAAGGGTATGCGTGGTTGCACCGATGCCGCAACAGGCAACGGATCGACGGGTTCACCGGGTGTCGGCAGAGAGCCGATGGCAGCACCGGGCGCCGGCGGCTCAGTGGTCATGTCCCGCACGCGAGCGCACATGTCGGGGCCGGCGATGCCGGCCCATCGCCGGGTAGCTGCAGCACCGCTTCCCGCCGCCATGGTCAAGGCGACCCCGGCAAGCGTCATCGCCTCGTCGAGCTGCCGGTCGCCGGCGATGTCGTTCTGAAACGGCGCGATCAGGTCGAGCCAGGCCGGGGCATCCAGCACCACCAGATGCGGTGGCCGCCACAACAGCACCGACAGGCCGGCCAAGGCGGCCGACCGTCGTGGACCGATGGCCCTGTCCCCCTGCCGCGCCGCCAGTTTCAGCATCCGCCGGGCCCGCCGCTCGCCAAGCAGATGATCACCCGATGCCAGATCCAGCACGGTCAATGCCGCGGCCAGACGCCAGCGGGCATCGCGGCCAGCACTCATGATGCCCCGTCGCCGCCCGCGGACGGGCCGGCGCCTCCGTCCGGCCGCGGGTGTCCCGGCGCCCAGCCGGGCGGCGCCAGTTCGAAGCCCTCGAACAGAAAGGCCGGTGCCACCGTGCAGCCGGCCAGTGTCCACGCGCCCAGGCTGCACGCCGCCTGCCACCAGCCCGCCGGCACCACCTGCACCGGCCGGGCGTCCTCCACCCCGCCGCTGATACCGGCATCCAGGCCCAGCAGGTGGCGTTCAGGCACGCTGTCGTCATCGGCGGCCAGATCCAGCGCCAGGGGGGCGCCCGCATAATGGTGCCACACCTCGCAGGCATCGACACGGTGCCAGTGCGAACGCTCACCGGCCTTCAGCAGAAAATAGATGGTGGTCAGGGCGCCGCGTTCGCCGGCAGCCGCGGGGCTGCGATAGACCTCGGCGAACCAGCCGCCTTCCGGATGAGGCTGAAGTCCCAGTTGCGCAATGATGTGGTCCGCATCCGCAGACAGCGTCGATACCGCCGGCCCCGGACGAGCGTCGCTCGCGGGGCCATGGTTCAAGGGAGTCTGGTTCAAGGGAGTCTGGTTCAGGGGGGCATGGCTCATGGGGCGCGCGTCTCCGCTGTCTCCGTTCATGTCCCGACGCACAACGATAGCGGCCCGAGCCCCCCTTCCGCAATGGCGGCATGAGTCGCTGCGGTCCACCATCGCCCCTATCGGGCCACGACCGGCGGTGGATCTCGGCCGGCGGCGGCAATCTGTTGCGTCCGG
Organism: Tistrella arctica; assembly: GCF_039630945.1. Classification (NCBI taxonomy): domain Bacteria; kingdom Pseudomonadati; phylum Pseudomonadota; class Alphaproteobacteria; order Geminicoccales; family Geminicoccaceae; genus Tistrella; species Tistrella arctica. The sequence goes on along the minus strand of NZ_JBBKTV010000007.1, from coordinate 451,800 downwards.
GGCCGGTCCGGGGCATGGTCTGCTTATGCCCAACACTTGGCGTCGCGCCCTGATCGTTTTCACCCTGGTCTGGATGACCTTTGTCACGGCGGTGACAGGGGCCGATCCCGCGCATCCGCTGTTCAACGGCTTCTTTCTGGTGCCGCTGGCCGCCTGGATCGGCGCCATGGCGACCCATGGGCTGATTCGCCGCCGGCGTGGCGATCAGCCGGTTTCCCCGGACGACCGCCGGCGGCGCCCCTGATCTCCACGCCATATGCACCCGTCCTGGCCAGAGCCATGACGTCCAGCCTTGTTTCCCGACGACCATGCGACCATAAATAGGGTCACCGGACGCCCCCGGACACCGGCCCGGCCTGCTCGCCTTGCCGGGCCGCGCATTCACTCAGGCTTCTACGACATGACCGAGGGTTCGACCATCGATCAAGCCGCACGGGCGCTGATCTCGGGCGGCGATGCCGAACAGGCTGCCGCCCATGCGGAGCGTAACGCCTGCATGGCGGTTGATGTCGGCGACCGCAACGGCGCGCGCCAGATCTTCTTTCTGCTGGTGCAACGCATCGCCTCGAACGAAGACACCGCCGCCGCCGCTCACCGGCTGTCGCAGGCCGCCGCCGCGATCGGCGAACCGCTGGCGGTGGCCGATGCGGCCGCGGGCGATATCGATGCCGCACGCGACGTGTTCAAGCGCCTGTCGCAACAGGCGGCACGCCATAACCGGGTGCTGCTGCCCGCCATGGCGCGTGTGCTGACCGCGATTGCCGAGGCCCACCGCCAGGCCGGGCGGTTGCGGGTCGCCTTCGATGAAGTGCAGCGCGCCCTGCTGCTGCTGCGGCCCCTGTTCCTGGCCGAGCGAGAGGCGTATGGCCCCTCGATGGCGCCGATCCTTCGCGCCTATCTGTCGCTGGCGCGCGATTCCGGCCAGCCCGTCGACCGGGCCATGGCGCGCGAATTATTCGCCGCCTTCAGCATCGATGCGACACCCCGATCCTGACGATGCCACGCCACGATCGCGGTCTGTCGCGGCATTTGAAAATCGCCTGCCGGGCACGTGACGACACCTCTTTCATCCATCCAGGGTTGCTGATCCACTTTCGCGCCGGGGCGTTCCCTGCTAATTTGTCGCTGTAATTGATCGATGGCCGATCATATCCCGCTAAAGTTCCGTTCAGTATCTCATGATACGGAACAGTCCGGACCGTGGCGCAGACCATGGCCAGCGGCGAGCGGCCAGGATCAACGGGCATCAGCGGGCATAAGGGCAGGCTCCATGGTCAATATCGTGAAGATGAGCGCCGACGCGATCGACGAGGCGGCAGAGGTCATCCGCGCCGGCGGACTGGTGATCACGCCGACGCGCACCCAGTACAACCTGATCTGCGACGCGTTCAACGCCGACGCAATCAGCCGGGTGTTCGAGGTGAAGAAGCGCACCAAATTCGGGCCGCTGACACTCTCCATCGCCGATCCGGCGACCGCCGCCGATTACGTGACGGTGCCCGATTGGGTCGAGCCGGATGCGCTGACCCGATTGTGGCCGGGAGAGCTGACCGCTATCTTCTGGAAAGCCTGCGATCTGCCGGCCGGCTTCACCATGGGCTATGACACGCTGGGCGTCGCCTGCCAGGGCGCCTCGCCGCTTGAAGACATCATCCGTGCCGCCGGCCGGCCGGTGGGCGCCACCTCGGCGAACATCTCGGGCCAGGGCGACATTTTCGTGGATCTGGACAAGGCCGTGGCCGATATCGGGACCGGTGTCGACCTGATCATCGATTATGGCCGCGACACCGCCGGCGCCGCATCAGAGAGCGCGGTCAAGGCCAACACCATCATCGACCTCACCTTCGACCGCCCCTATCTGGTGCGCGGCGGCATTTATCCAGTCGCCAGAGTGCAGACCGTGTTTCCCGATCTCGATCCCGACAGCGACGCCTATAAGGCGCGGCTGATGGAGCGGGTCGAGCAGGTGCGCGCGCGCGCCGTCGGCGCGTGAGGGGGCGGCGATGAGCATCGCGCTGGTCTATGTCTATCGCATCCTGTCGCGGCTGTATTTCCACCTGCCGATCCTGTTCGTGTTCTTCTACGAGCACGGGCTGGATATCTTCCGGCTGGAACTGCTGCTCGCGGCCTATGGTCTCACCATCTGTCTGGCCGCCGGTATTGCAGCACCGCTGGGGCGACGGCTGCCGCTGAAGGGCGTCATCGCCACCGGCGAGGTGCTGAAGGCGCTGGGCCTTGCCATGATCGTCGCAACCGCGGTGCTGGTCACCGACGGGGGCGTCGCACTCACCCCGCTGATGCGGCCGCTGGCCATCGATCAGGGTTTCTGGTGGCTGCTGGCGGCGCAGGTTCTGGGGGGCATCGGCTACAGCCTGGCGCAAGGCACCGACTCGGCCCTGCTGCGCAGCCTGCATCGCGATGACCAGATGACGGCCTATCGCGGCCATGAAAGCCGCACCGCATCGCTGATCTTCCTGGCGGTGCTGGTGGCGGGGGCGATCGGCAGCGTTCTGTACCGCTTCGATGCCGAACTGCCGTTCCTGGCGGCCCTGGTCGCGGCCCTGGCCTCGGCCGTGGCCATTCTGCTGGTGAAGGCACCCGCCCCGCCGGTGTCGGCCGCACCGGCCACAGGCGGTGGCGCGGCAGCGGCCAAGCCCGCGGCCACTGGTGGCCGGGTGCAGGGCGAAGCCGGCTGGATGATCTATTACATCCTGATGCGCGCCTTCGCGCTCGCCACCTTCGTGGGCTTCCTGCCGGCGCTGTTCTTCCTGACCCTGAAGATCGACCTCTACTGGTTCGGGCTGGTGCTCAGCCTGTTCAATCTGGCGGCCTTCCTGTCCGCGCGCTATGCGGTCAAGGTGATGGACCGGATCGGCACCCGTGCCATCGCCGTGGTGATGCCGGCCATCGGGCTGGTCTCGCTGGTGCTGTTCGCCACCGCGTCGCAGAACCTGATCGCCGGTCTGGCGGCGATCACCGCACTTGGCCTTGCCACCGGCGGCATCCGGCCGGTGACCATGACCAATCTCAACAAGCTGCCGATGGCGCCAGCGGCACGGGCCCGGCTGATCGGCCGCATGGAACGCTGGTATGGGCTGACCAACGCGGCGGTCCTGGCGGTGGGCGGCTGGTTCCTGGCCGCTTATGGCTTCGTGCCGCTGATGACCGGCGTCGCCGCCCTGTTCGCGGTGCTGGTGCTGGCCTATGCGCTGGCCGGCAGCCGGCTGATCGGCGCCACCGTGCGTCAGCCGGCGGCGAAGGCGGCCTGAGACATCCTCACCCTCTCGGATCGGCGGGCGGCGGCGTCAGGCCGCCTGCTGATCCCGCAGCATCTCGATCGCCTGGCGGACATGGGGGTCGAGCCCGGCACCGCCGGCCGCCAGATGCTCCAGAATGCCCGCCCGCATCCGCGGATCCCAGAACTGCCGGATGTGATCGGCGGTGCCATGCGCCGCCTGATCGGTGCCTTGCGACACGAAGAAGCGGCCGATCTGGTTGGCCATGGACACCAGTTTTTCAGAGGTCATCCCGCCATCCCTTGCTCTGCGGCCGGAACCCTGTCCGGCCGGGTGAAGATCTCGAAACCATCGGCGCGGGCAATCGCGATCAATGTCAGCCCCGCCGCCTCGGCCATGCGCACCGCCAGCGCGGTCGGCGCCGACACCGCGATCATCACCGATACGCCGATACGCGCCGCCTTCTGCACCATCTCGATCGATACCCGGCTGGTGATCACCAGCACGCCATCGGCGGCATCGATCCCCGCGCGCGCCAGGGCGCCCGCCAGCTTGTCGAGCGCATTGTGCCGGCCGACATCCTCGCGCAGCAGCATCAGCCCGCGTGCCGGATGCCAGAAAGCGGCCGCATGCATGGCGCGGCTGATCCGGCCCCAATGCTGCGCCGGCGGCAGGCTGTCCAGCGCCGCCGCCACCTGGCCCGGCGTCATGGTGATCCCCGGCCCAACAGCCCTTGGCGGCCGCATCGCCGCGGCCAGACTGTCGATGCCGCACAACCCGCAGCCGGTCGGGCCGGCGACATGGCGCCGCCGCTCGATCAACCCGGCGGCGCGCTCGGCCGACAGCCAGATCCGGAGGTCGATGCCATCGGGCACCGTCACCGCATCGATCGCCTCGATCTGGCCGGGCGCGTCGATGATCGCCTCGTTCAGGCTGAACCCCACCGCCAGATCCTCAAGATCGGCGGGGCTCGCCATCATCACCGCATGGGTGCTGCCGTTATAGGTGAAGGCGATCGCGGTCTCTTCGGGGATCACCCGGTCGTCGGCCGCCCCCTGCCCCGCCCGCCAGCGCAGGTGACGGGTCGCGGCCAAAGGGCTGACAGCGGGGCCGATGTCGTCGTCACTCGGCGGCATCGGCGGCGATGCGGCGGCTCTGTCGTCCATGATCGTCATAGCGGGTCTGCCAGTCGGTGGGTCCGTTGGACGGCGACACCTGCACGGCGGTCACCTTGTATTCCGGACAGTTGGTTGCCCAGTCGGAATAATCGGTCGTCACCACATTGGCCTGGGTCATCGGATGGTGGAAGGTCGTATACACCACCCCCGGCGCCACCCGGTCGGTGATCGTGGCCTTCAGCGTCGTCGCACCGGCGCGGCTTTGCAGCTTCACCAGATCGCCATCCCGCACGCCGCGCTGTTCGGCGTCATGCGGGTGGATCTCCAGCACGTCCTCCTCGTGCCAGCGGCTGTTCTCGGTCCGCCGGGTCTGGGCGCCGACATTGTACTGGCTGAGGATGCGCCCGGTGGTCAGCAGCAGCGGGAAGCGCGGACCGGTGCGCTCGTCGGTCGGCACATATTCGGTGATCATGAACCGGCCCTGGCCGCGCACGAAGCCCTGCATATGCATCACCGGCGTACCCTCGGGCGCCGCCGCGTTGCACGGCCACTGGATCGAGCCCAGTTGCTCCAGCCGGTCATAGGACACGCCGGTGAAGGTCGGCGTCACCCGGGCGATCTCGTCCATGATCTCCGATGGATGGCTGTATGTCATGGCATAGCCCATGGCATGGGCGATATCCAGGGTGATCTCCCAGTCGGCCTTACCCGATCGCGGCGTCATCACCCGCCGCACGCGCTGAATGCGGCGCTCGGCATTGGTGAAGGTCCCGTCCTTTTCAAGGAAAGTCGATCCGGGCAGGAAGACATGGGCATAGTTGGCGGTCTCGTTCAGGAACAGATCCTGGACGACCACGCATTCCATGGCGGCAAGCCCGGCGGCGACATGCGCCGTGTTCGGATCGGATTGCAGGATGTCCTCGCCCTGAATGTACAGGCCCTTGAAACTGCCCGACACCGCCGCATCCAGCATGTTGGGGATGCGCAGGCCCGGTTCACGGTCGAGCGTCGTTCCCCACAACTCTTCAAACATCGCGCGGGTTGCATCATCGGCGACATGGCGATACCCCGACATCTCGTGCGGGAACGAGCCCATGTCGCAGGCGCCCTGAACATTATTCTGGCCGCGCAGCGGGTTCACCCCCACGCCCTTGCGGCCGATATTGCCGGTCGCCATCGCCAGATTGGCGATCGCCATCACCGTGGTCGAACCCTGGCTGTGCTCGGTGACGCCCAGACCGTAATAGATCGCGGCATTGCCGCCGGTGGCATAGAGCCGGGCGGCGGCGCGCAGCGCCAGCGGGTCGACGCCGGTGGCATCGGCCACCGCTTCGGGCGCGTTCTGCGGCGCCGCCACGAAATCCGCCCAGGCCTGGAAACTGTCGAGGTCGCAGCGTGCCCGCACGAAAGCCTCGTCGACCAGACCTTCGGTGACGATGACATGGGCCAGCGCCGTCAGCACCGCGACATTGGTGCCGGGGCGCAGCGGCAGGTGATGGGCCGCCTGAACATGAGGCGTGCGGACCAGATCGATCCGACGCGGATCGATCACGATCAGTTGCGCGCCCTGCCGCAGCCGCTTCTTCATCCGTGACCCGAACACCGGATGGCCATCGGTCGGGTTGGCGCCGATCACCAGGATGACGTCGCTGTCTTCGACCGAGTCGAAATCCTGGGTGCCGGCCGAGGTGCCGAAGGTGGTCTTCAGGCCATAGCCGGTCGGTGAATGGCACACCCGGGCGCAGGTATCGACATTGTTGTTGCCGAAGCCGGCCCGCACCAGCTTCTGCACCAGAAAGGTCTCTTCATTGGTGCAGCGCGACGAGGTGATGCCGCCCACCGACACCCGGCCGTATTTGCCCTGGATGCGGCGGAACTCCCGCGCCACATGGGCGATCGCCTCGTCCCAGCTCACTTCCCGCCACGGATCGGTGATCCGCTCACGCAGCATCGGGTTCAGAATCCGTTCGCGATGGGTGGCATAGCCCCAGGCGAAGCGGCCCTTGACGCAGGAATGGCCGCGATTGGCCTTGCCGTCCTTATAGGGCACCATCCGGATCAGGTCTTCGCCGCGCATCTCGGCCTTGAAGGTGCAGCCGACACCGCAATAGGCGCAGGTGGTGACGACCGAGCGTTCCGGCAGGCCCTTCTCGATCACCGCGGTTTCCATCAGGGTCGCGGTCGGGCAGGCCTGAACGCAGGCGCCGCACGACACGCATTCACTGTCGAAGAACGTCTCCCCCATGCCGGCGGCGACACGTGAGCCGAAACCGCGATCCTCGATGGTCAGCGCGAAGGTGCCCTGCACCTCTTCGCAGGCCCTGACGCAGCGTGAGCAGACGATGCATTTCGACGGATCATAGGTGAAATAGGGCGTCGAGCTGTCCTTGGCCGCTCCTAAATGGTTCTCGCCCTGATAGCCATAGCGGACATCGCGCAGGCCCACGGCGCCGGCCATATCCTGCAATTCGCAATCGCCATTGGCGGCACAGGTCAGGCAGTCGAGCGGGTGGTCCGAGATATAAAGCTCCATCACCCCCCGGCGCAGCTTCTGCAGGCGCGGGGTCTGGGTGCGCACCACCATGCCGTCGGCGACGGGTGTGGTGCAGGATGCCGGCGTGCCGTTGCGCCCCTCCACCTCGACCAGACACAGCCGGCACGACCCGAAGGCGTCGAGCATGTCGGTCGCGCACAGCTTGGGGATCGAGCCGCCGGCCTCGGTCGCCGCACGCATGATCGACGTGCCCTCGGGCACCTCGACCTCGCGCCCGTCGATGGTCAGGCGGACAGTGGTTCCGGCACGGGATGCGGGCGTGCCGTAATCGATCTCGTGGATCAGCGACATGGCGTGCAACTCCTCATTCCGCGACGGCGAGCGGGGACTTCAGGCCGAAATCTTCCGGGAAATGATCAAGCGCGCTCAGCACCGGATAGGGCGCAAAGCCGCCCAATGCACAGAGCGAGCCGAATTTCATCGTCTCGCACAGATCGCGCAGCAGCGTTTCCTGCGCCGGACCGTCGCCGGCGCCCATCCGGTCGATGACCTCGACGCCGCGCGTCGAGCCGATCCGGCAGGGGGTGCATTTGCCGCAGCTTTCGATCGCGCAGAATTCCATGGCGAACCGCGCCTGGGCGCGCAGATCGACGGTGTCGTCGAACACCACCACCCCGCCATGGCCGATCAGCCCGCCGGCCGCCGCGAAGGCTTCGTAATCGAAGGGCGTATCGAACAGGGCGCGCGGGAAATAGGCGCCGAGCGGCCCGCCCACCTGCACCGCCCTGACCGGCCGGCCGCTGGCGGTGCCGCCGCCGATCTCGTCGACCAGCTCGCCCAGGGTCATGCCGAAGCCGGTTTCAAACAGGCCGCCGAAGCGGACATTGCCGGCCAGTTGGATCGGCATGGTGCCGCGCGATCGGCCCATGCCGAAATCGCGATAGGTCTCGGGCCCCTCGGCCAGAATGAACGGCACGCTGGCCAGCGAGATGACGTTGTTGATCACCGTCGGGCGGCCGAACAGGCCGTGATGGGCCGGCAGCGGCGGCTTGGCGCGCACCTGGCCACGCTTGCCCTCGATACTGTCGAGCAGGGCGGTTTCCTCGCCGCAGACATAGGCGCCGGCGCCCATGCGCAGCTCGATGTCGAAATCATGGGCCGAACCACCGATCCGCGTGCCCAGCAACCCATCCCTGCGGGCGGCCTCCAAGGCCCGGCCGAACGCCACCGCGGCATGGGGATATTCCGACCGCAGATAGACATAGCCCCGGCTGGCCCCCACCGCGATGCCGGCGATCACCATGCCCTCGATCAGCACGAAGGGGTCGCCCTCCATGATCATCCGGTCGGCATAGGTGCCGCTGTCGCCTTCATCGGCATTGCAGACGATATATTTCTGCGGCGCCTGTGCCGCGGCGACGGTCCGCCATTTGATGCCGGTCGGGAAACCGGCGCCACCCCGGCCGCGCAGGCCAGATTGCACCACCGCCTCGACGATGCCCTCAGGCCCCAGCTCCAGCGCCCGTTCAAGGCCGACACCACCGCCATGGGCGCGATAATCGGCGGCACTGGCCGGGTCGACCACACCGCACCGCCCGAAGGTCAGCCGGGTCTGGCGGGCCAGGAACGGGATCGCTTCGGGCGCACCCAGCCGCAGCGGATGGTCGCCACCATGGAGCAGCCCGGCCGCCACCAGCCCGGCCACGTCTTCCGGCGCCACCGGACCATAGGCGATCCGCCCGGCCGGTGTCGCCACCTCGATCATCGGCTCCAGCCAGAACAGGCCGCGCGAACCGGTGCGGATGATCTCGACCGCGTGGCCGGCGGCATGGCGGCCGATGGCGGCCGCGACATCGTCGGCGCCCAGCGCCACCGCCGCCGCGTCTGCGGGAACATAGATCCGCGCGGTCATCGTGCCACCTCCGCTGCCGGCGCAACGCCAGGGGATGCGGGCGAGCGCGGTTCAAGCCCCATCGCCTCGTCGATCAGCCGGTCCAGCCGTGCCCCGCCCAGCCGCGCCGCCAGCCGGCGGCCGCCGGCGACCGCCGGGCCTTCCAGCATCGCCGCCGGCGCGGTCGCACACAGGCCAAGGCAATAGACCGCCGCCACCGCCAACTGCCCGTCGGCACTGGTCCCGCCCAGCCCGGCACCGGTGCGGCGCGCGACCTCGTCGGCGACGGCGCCGGCACCGGCGGCCTGACAGGCCTCGGCCCGGCACAGTTTCAGCACCCGCGGCGGCAGCGGGGCCTCGTGAAAATCATGATAGAAGCTGACCACGCCATGGACATCGGCCCGGCTGATGTTCAGCGCCTCGGCGATCATCGGCAGCGCCGCGCGCGGCACATGGCCAAAGGTCGCCTGGATCTCGTGCAGGATCGGCAACAACGCCGTGCGGCCAGCCGCCGCCATATCGTCGATGATCAGGGCGCCCGCTTCGGGCGTCCAGCTTGGGAAGTCGTTCATGCCGGCAGCCCGTTCTTGATGTTATGGGCACAGTCCTCATGAACCAGAGGATGGCGCCGGCCGACGGCTGCATCAACAGCGCGTTTCCGTCACACGATCAGCTTTTCCTATCGTCGCGATCGGAAACCCCGGGTGAAAGCCGCCCCGCCGCCACCAGGCGCCGAACCTCGGTGAACAATGCCGCGGTCAGCGGCATCATCGGCTCGCGATGCGGCGCGACCAGCCCCACTTCGTGGCTCATATCCGGGCCGGTCAGGGGGATGGCGCCGATCCGGCCGTCGCCCACCAGACCCAGCGCACCGGCCAGTCCCGCCGGCATGATCGTCGACCAGCCGGTGGTGCGGACATGGGCGCTGAGCACCGACACCGAATTCGATTCCAGCACCGGCGCCGCATCGGCATCGGCGGCCTTCAGCATACGGTCGATGATCCGGCGGTTCTGCATGTCCGGGGTCAGCAGGCAGAGCGGCAGACGCGCGGCATCGGCCCAGGTGATCGCCGCCAGCCGGCCGGCCGGGCTGTCGGTCGCGGTGATCAGGTGATACCGCTCCCGATACAGCGGCACCGTGCCGACCCGGCCCAGCGGTTCGTTGTCGAGATAGGTGACGCCGGCCTCGACCGCCAGATCATCGACCAGCTTCAGCACCTCGGTCGATGTGCAGGTGCGGATCGAGAAGCGGACATCCGGGTTGCGGGCGCGGAATGCCGTGGTCAGTTGCGGCGTGATGCCAAGGGCCGTCGGGATGACCGCGATCCTGAGCGTCCCGCTGAGGCCGCGCTTCAAGGCATCGATTTCCTGGCGCATCGCCCGGGCGTCACCCACGATCCGCCGCGCCCAGTCCAGCACCCGCAGACCTTCCGGCGTGAAGCCCCTGAAGCGCGAGCCGCGTTCCACCAGCATGGCGCCCATCGTGTCTTCCAGCGCCTTGATGCCGGCCGACAAGGTTGGCTGCGATACGCCGCAGGACTGGGCCGCCCGGCCGAAATGGTGTTCCCGCGACAGGGCGAGCAGGAATTCGAGCCGGTCGATCACCTGAACGCCCCCTTCAACTGGTCATCGGCTGACTGGTCATCCGGCCACGGGACGATCCGGTGCCGTCAGCCAGTTGTAGCGGGATGGTCCGGCGCTGCCAATCCCGCAGCCGCTCGCCGCCATGCGCAGCGGCCGCCAGGAGCGTGATCAGCAACCACAACCTTAACGCGACGCAACAAGATGTTTGTCGTCCTGACTTCCGCGCGTTATACATATCATAAGTTGCATTTTGTGTTGGTCATTGACATAAAATCGGCAAAGCCGCCATTCGCCAAAGCGAGGCATCCGCCACCACCGGCACCAACCGCCGGCAGCATCATCGACGGGGCAAGCCATGGATCAGGCATCCGACGGGATCATCCACATTCAACGGCCGCCAGAGGCCGCAGCCGGGAGCCGGCGGGTGATGGTGTTCGACACCACGCTGCGCGACGGCGAACAGGCGCCGGGCAATGTGATGACGGCCGGGCAGAAGGTCGAGATGTTCCGCCGGCTGGATGCATTGGGGCTGGATCTGGTGGAAGGTGGCTTCCCGGCCTCGTCGGGCGAGGATTTCGAGGCCTTCCGCGAGATGGCGCAGGGGCCGCGCCAGACCCGGATCTGCGCCTTCTGCCGGGCGGCGGAGCGCGACATCGACATCATCGCCGACGGCTTGGGCAGCAGCGGCAATGCCCAGATCGAAATTCTGCTGGTGGGCTCCGAGATTCATCTGGAACACAAGCGCCGGATCACGCCGCAGGAGGCGGTCGACGAGGCGGTGCGCAGCGTGCGGCACGCGGCATCGCTGGGCTTCACCGACATCGCCGTCGCACCCGAGGATGCCACTCGCGGGTCGCTGGCCTTTCTGGAACGGCTGCTGAAGGCCAGTGTCGAGGCCGGCGCACGAACCATCGCCATTCCCGACACGGTCGGCTGTGCCCTGCCCCACGAATTCGCCCGGCTGGTGCGGCTGATGCGCGGATGGGTGGGGCCCGATGTGATCCTGTCGGCGCATTGCCATGACGATCTGGGGCTGGCGCTCGCCAACACGCTGGCGGCCCTGGAAGCCGGGGCAGACAGCTTTCAGGCGACGCTGTGCGGTATCGGCGAGCGCGCCGGCAACACCGCGCTGGAAGAGGCGATCGCCCAGTTGCGGCTGAACGGCCCGCGCATGGGGCTGAAGACCGATGTGGCACTGGCGCCGGTTCTGGATGCCGCGCGCGCGCTGCGCGACATGATCCATCTGCCGCTGATGCCGACCAAGCCGCTGCTGGGCAGCGATGCCGGCATCATCACCGCCCCCACCCATCTGGGCTGGGGCAGCCGCAGCACCGATTTCTGGCCGGTACCGCCGGTATCGTTGACCGATGCCCCGGCCCAGGCCGCGGCGGCGGCCGTCGCGGCGGCCGATCCGACCGGCGCGTCCACAGGCAACGCCGTGATGGTGGCCGGCACGCCGCGCAACGCCATCACCCGGCGCCTGGCCGAAGCCGGTGTGGTGATCGATATCGACAAGATCGACGCGGTCTGCGACCGGCTGGCGGCCGATCCGGCCCCCGACCGCTTCAAGGACCATGGCGCCCTGGCCGCCCTGTATCGCGAGGTCGCCGACAGCGGCACCGGCCTGCCGCACTGAGCGGGCCGACACGCCGCATCCCCCCCCCTGATCGCCTGAACACCCGGCCTCAACACCCGGCACCGGCGCGCGTCACGTGACCGGGGCCGGCTTTTGCCTGGAATTGACATTCTATTTTTGTTCTTAAAGATGGTTACACAATCAGCGCTGTTATTATAGAGTGCCGCGACGGGCAAGAGCGAGACCCGATCAGGCACCATCCAGGGAGCGAAGCCATCATGACCCAGTACCGTCACCCCGAGACGGCCGTGCTGCACGCGGGCTACCGCGCGGATCCCACCACCGGTGCGGTCGCGGTTCCGATCTATCAGACGACCTCATACCAGTTCCCCAGCACGGAACGCGCCGCCAACCTGTTTGCGCTGTCGGAGCTGGGTAACATCTACACCCGGATCATGAACCCGACCACCGATGTGCTGGAACAGCGCCTCGCCGCCCTTGAAGGCGGTGTCGCGGCGCTCGCCGTCGCATCGGGTCAGGCCGCATCGGCGCTGTCGATCCAGAATCTGGCGCAGGCCGGCGACAATGTCGTCTCCTCGACCGATCTGTATGGCGGCACCTGGAACCTGTTCGCGAACACCTTGCGCCAGCAGGGCATCGAGGTCCGGTTCGTCGACCCGTCCGATCCTGAGAATTTCCGCCGCGCCACCGACGGCCGCACCCGCGCCTATTACGGCGAGACCCTGCCCAATCCGAAGCTGAAGGTGTTCCCGATCGCCGAGGTGGCCGAGATCGGCAAGTCCTTCGGCATTCCGCTGATCATCGACAACACCGCCGCACCGATGATCGCCCGGCCCTTCGACCATGGCGCCGCGATCATCGTCTATTCGACCACCAAATATATCGGCGGCCATGGCACGTCGATCGGCGGCGCGATCATCGACAGCGGCGCCTTCGACTGGGAGGCCTTCCCTGAGCGTCAGCCGCTGCTGAACACCCCCGATGCCAGCTATCACGGCGCGGTCTGGACCCAGGCCGTGAAGCCGCTGGGCCCGATCGCCTATATCATCAAGGCGCGCGTCACCCTGCTGCGCGATCTGGGCGGCGCCGCCTCGCCGTTCAATTCCTTCCAGACCATTCAGGGCCTGGAGACGCTGCCGCTGCGCATGCGCGAGCACAACAAGAACGCCACCCTGGTCGCCAAATATCTGTCGGAACATGCGGCGGTGGAAACCGTCACCCATCCGAGCGTCCAGACCGGCCTTGCCCGCGAACGCGCCGACAAATACCTGAAGGGCGGCTATGGCGCGCTGATCGGCTTCGAGATCAAGGGCGGCGCCGCGGCGGGCCGGGCGTTCATCGAGGCGCTGAAGCTGCTGTATCACGTGGCCAATATCGGCGATGCCCGCAGCCTGGCCATCCATCCCGCCACCACCACCCACAGCCAGTTGACCGAGGACGAGCAGCGCTCGGCCGGCGTCACCCCCGGCTATATCCGCCTGTCGATCGGCATCGAGCATATCGACGACATCATTGCCGATATCGATCAGGCGCTGGCCGTCGCCACCCAGAGCTGATCGCGACCGGGGCTGATCGTCACCGGGGCGGAGCCTGCCGGCTTCGCCCCGGTTCGTCGCTCCGCAGTTTTCACATGACTGGTATGTTGTCATTTTGGAATTGACATGCGACGCACGCTGTTCTATCTCTGACTCATCGCGCCGATTTGAGCCACAGCTTGCGGGCGCATTACAAATGCAGCTAAAGCGGAGGGGTTGGAAACCCGCGCGACGCTGTCACGCGGGTTTTTTCGTGTTGGGAGTCCGGGCAGGCCCGATCGGCCGGCCGGACGGGATCGCGGCGGCCGCCACCCCTGCCCCGCGGTCCACATGCATCAGATCCAAGGACACCGGTCCCCATGTCTATCACGTCAGGTCTTCTGAAGACGCTTGGTGGCGCCGCCGCCATTTTCGGCCTCATCGCCGCCGCCCCGGCCATGGCCGAGACGATCACCATCGGCGTCACCCCCGGCCCCCATGCCCAGATTCTGGAACAGGTGAAGCCGATCGCGGCCGAAAAGGGCCTTGAGATCAAGATCATCGAGTTCAGCGACTATGTCGTGCCCAACCAGGCGCTGGCCGCGGGCGACATCCAGGCCAACTCGTTCCAGCACCAGCCCTATCTCGACAATCAGAACGCCGATCGCAACTATGGCCTGACGTCGATCGCCAAGACCGTGGTCTTCCCACTCGGCATCTATTCCAAGAAGATCAAGAGTCTGGACGAGATCAAGGACGGCGACAGCATCGCCATCCCGAACGACCCCACCAATGGCGGCCGCGCCCTGCTGCTGCTGGAAAGCCGCGGCCTGCTGACCCTGCGCGACGGCGCCGGCCTGAAGGCCAGCCCGCTCGACATCGAGACCAATCCGAAGCATCTCCGGATTCTGGAACTGGATGCGGCCCAGTTGCCCCGGTCGCTGGACGATACCGCCGCATCGGCCGTGAACACCAATTACGCGGTCGAAGCCGGGCTGGACCCGATCAGGGATCCGATCGCGCGTGAAGCGGCCGAGTCGCCCTATGCCAACATCATCGCCGTTCGCGAACAGGATGCCGACAAGCCCTGGGCGAAGACGCTGGTCGAGGCCTATCACGACCCGGCCATCAAGAATTACATCAACGAGACCTATAAGGGCGCCATCGTCGTCGCCTGGTGACAGGCCGATCGATCGGGCGGCCCTGCCAGGGGAACGCTTGCAGCCAGGGCCCCTGTAGAACGACATCGCCGGCCGGGTGCGCTTGCCCCGGCCGGCGATGTCGTTTGCAGACCCTCTTCGTTCAGGCCACCTCGTTGCGCGCGATGCCGGCCGCTTCCCAATAGCCCTCATCCCAGGTTTCGTGGGCGTGCGTGTCGCGGTCATACGGATTGTCGGCGGCGGTCAGGCCGTCGAGAAAGGCGATGAAGCCTTCCTGAAGCTCGCGCTCCACCACCGGCTGCGCGGCACTGCCGGGCGCCACCACGGCGTCGGGCGGAACGTCGAGCGAGCCGTCGAGTCCCGCCGCCGGGTCGATGACCATGCCGCGCCGGCGCGCCAGATGGGCGCGGAATTCGGGATAGCGCATCAGCACGGTGTCGTCGATGCCATCCGGGCAATCGCTCAGCGCGGCGCGGCCGCGATCGGTCAGGGCCAGCAGCCCGTCGCCGGCCCGGCGGATCAGCCCCGCGACCAGAAGCCGGCGCAGATCGACGACCACACGGCGGTCGAACTCGGCACGGGCCGCCGGATCACGCAGTTCCGGAGAGGTCGGCTCCACCCGCGCCAGGTCGGCGAGCAGGCGCGCGCCGACCGCGTGCTTGTCGGCATCGCGGTGGCCGAGCAGGCGAAGCGCTGTCAGCATGATGGTCGAGCTGGAGGGCCGGACCTCGGTCTGGAAGGGCATGATGCTGTCCTCGGTCTTGATGATCGGACCGGGCGCCGGCACCGGTCCTCTTAAGACTTCATGTGGCAGCGACATGCGATCGTCACAAGACGTAAAAAAGGGCTTTTCAAGTGGCTCATGACTGGCTATAAACCGCGCACCCACCGGGACATGGTGGGCCTCGCGAGAGACTGCGGGGGTGTAGCTCAGTTGGTTAGAGCGCCGGCCTGTCACGCCGGAGGCCGCGGGTTCAAGTCCCGTCACTCCCGCCACTCGCACGGGTTTCAAAACGCCCGGTCCATCACATGATGGGCCGGGCGTTTTACTTTTCCTGTCCTTGGCCGGCGCGCCGATCGCGACAGCGCCGAAGAGCGCGCATTTCGCCAGCGAATCACAACCATTGATGTTGACGGCCCGTCCGCCGCTTTCTACGCTTTCCCGATCACAGGGCCCGATCGCAGGGGCCGGCGCCGCCGCGCGATATGGCGGTCCCGTCCCTCATTGTCGGTCAGGCCCCCTGATCGATCAGGTTCCCCCTTATCGATCAGGTTACAGGCGATCGGGTTGCTGGAAGGATTGCGGGCGTGATGACGACGGTGCTGACCGACGAACTGATCCTGTGCGCAGCGCCCCCCGCTGATCGCGACATCGATGCGGCGGGCTTTGCCGCCATCTGGCTGGCGGCGGATGTCTATGCCCGTGGCCAGCGGCTTCTTGGCCGGTCGGCACGGGTTCTGATCGCCGCCGGCGGTGGGCGGGATGGCGACGGGGCCGGCGCGCCCGCAACCCTGCGGCGGGCCGGCGTCGATATCGACGGCGTGCTGACCCTTGGTGGCGGCACCCCCGGCGTGCTGCCCCTGCGACGCCACAGGCCCCGCCAGATCGGCGACCGGCCGATGCCGGTGCGCCTGACGGTTTTCGCCGGGCGGGACGTGGTTACCGCCCGCAGCCTGATCGACGCGGTCAGCGAGATCGATGACCTGGGGCCGGTCACCGACACCCGCATCATCGCGCCGCCGCCGCTGACCGATCTGTCAGGGGGCAGTTTCGACCCCAGCACCGGCCGCGCCATTTTCCTGACCGACCTTCTGGACCGGATGCCGGCCGAAGCGCTGCGCTTCTATCTGGCGCTGATGTCCGAGCCGCAGGACGCGCGCGAATTGTCGATGGCCGATCTGGCCCGCACGCACAACCTGTTCATGGTCCGCGATCTGGGCACGTCGCTCGCCGCCATTTCCAACCTCGATCCGGTGGCGGGCACGGCGCTGGCGCAGGACCGGCCGGAAGACGATCTGATGCTGGATTTCCGAAACCGCCTGCATGCGGCGCTCGACGCCCGCAGCTTTTCGCTGGCGGCCCTGGCCGGCGTGGTGCTGGGGGTCAACGGCCAGATGAAGCAGGCGCGTCTTTATGGCACGCCGGAACGTATCCCGCGCCTCGCCGGCCTGTTCCAGCTCTTCGCCCGCCCCCTGATGCCCGCCGCCGCCGATGGCATCGCGGCCTTTCTGGGGCTGGGTCAGGGCTGGGGGGAGCCGTGGGCCCGCGTCGGCGGCGAAATTCCGTCCTGCAGCGCCCGTCTGGTGCGAGGATCGGCCCCCGGCTTCGACGCTGTCGATGAGGCAGCACTGGTGGCGCTGGAATCCGGCATGGCGGCGGCCTGACGCCCAGGTGCAGCCGGACACCCGCCCGATTAAACAACCGGTTCAGTCAGACAGCCCATTCAGACAGGCAGCCCATACGATCAGGCAGCCCGCTCAGTCGAACAGGCTGTCGATATCGCTTTGCGACACCTTGCTGGCATCGTCGATCGGGCCGTTGAGCAGCCGGGCATCGCCCTCGCGTTCCGCCGGCGGCGGCAGTGCTGCCACCTGATCGTGGCCGACGATTTCCAGCAGCTCTTCAAGATGGGCGTCGACCTGCTGCAACACCCGGCGGACCTTGGCGATGCGCTGGCCGGTCAAATCCTGAAAGCCGCAGGCCTCGTAGAGCGCGGTGATTGCCAGACCGGCATTGGCGAGCGCCGCATGTGCCTGATTCTCCGGTGCCAGTTCGGCGCTCACCGCATCGAGGGCAGCCTCGATCGCCTCGATCTGCGACAGGATCGCTTCGGTGGCCGCCTCGGTCCCTTCGACCACGCCTTCCAACGCCTCGGCGGCCAGGGTCAACGGGTCTTCGCTCGCGGCCGGATGCCTCAGCACCGCCACCGCGCGCCTGATCCGATCGATAGGCGCGGCCTGTGGCATTTCCATACCGACATCGCCCCAGTCGATGTCATCGTCTGCAGGCTCGGTTTCGTCCGTCGCCATCCGTGCCCGTCTCCTGGCCGTCATGTCTCCGGCCGGGGCCGGACCACGTCTCTCAAGCGCCATGCAGCGCCGTCGGGCGAAGTTTAAGGCATTCACCCCGGGCGGGAAAGCGTCGCCCGCCGGCTTTTCGCAGTGCGACAGAGACATGTGTCGCCTCGGCACCGAGAATGCATGACGGGCGGTAAAGAATGTGTCAACGCACCCGCACGCGATGCAGACATCACGCACGGAAGCGCCCTCCGGAATGCTTCCGCGCTCTGACGATTATTCGTCGCAGATGCGCCGGGAAATTTCCGGCAGAGAACGCGGCGCGCTGCGTCTCTGTACAACCGGCAAGCGAGGCATCAAAGGCCCTCACCAGATCCTGCCTGCCTTCGATGTGCGGATGGAAGAGGCATAAAGCCCGCTGTCGGCGTCGCAGAACAGACGTCGGCAGGCCCGACGTCCGGATAGGCCGGTCATCGCCTGCCTCTTGTCGTCGACAACAGCCGCGCCCGCATCTGGATGCGAAACGCCTCTTCAAGATCAGCCGCCTCAAACCGGTATCCGGCCATCCGGGCAAGGGCGATGATTGCGGCCATATCCGTCGGCGCGGCGGCAGCGACCGGTGATTCCCGGCGCTGACGGCCAAGAAACGCCAGCGCGGCCTGAATGCCCGATACCGACATTGTCAGCCCCTTTCCCCGCCCGGCGACACCCCAGCCGGGCGGGCCGCCGCGAAGGCCAGCAGCACGCCCGCGGTGGTGAAGACGCGCCGGTCGTCGGGCACGTCGATGACATCCGTGTTGCCGTCCATCGGGCCGGGCATCTGGTGCGGCCGGGGCGAGATCATGTCCGCACCCGCCGTCCAACTGCCATCGCTGAGCTGTGACCGCAGCAGCCCGGCCAGGATGTCATCGGCGCCGCCATGGTCGCCACCGGCAATGAATATGCGCGCGATCGCCGCGACACAGAAGGGGCTGAGCACCGCCAGATCCTGCGCCGTCGCCCAGGCGACCGCCCGGCCGACCGCAGCCTCCTGGCCATGCAGGGCCAGCGCCTCGGCGGCCAGTGCCGTCGGATAGGCGGGTGTGCGCCACCAATAGGGCGTCCAACTGCCATCCGGAGCCTGACAGTCCAACAGCAGCGGGATCAACTGGTCGGGCAGAAGCAAGGCGCAATTGGCCACGACGCAGGCATGTGTCGCCCGCCACCCGTCATCGGTGACATCGCCTGCCGCGAAACGGATCCGGGTGGCTGTGCCATAGCTCTGGAAGCCGTCACCGGTCACGTGGCTGCGCAGAAACGCGCGGGCCGCAACCGCAACCGGGCTGTCGCCTGCCCCCACCGCCTCCAGCGCCTTGATGATCGAGGCGGTGGTATCGGTATCGACGGGCGCGGTCTCGTTGTGCCCCCAGCCGCCGCCCGCCTGCGGGCGATGGCGCAGCACATCCACGGCCTCACGCGCCGTCGCCAGTGCGCCAGCCTCGCCAGTGGCGGCAAGGGCCAGGGCGGCGACGCCCGTGACCCAGTTGTTGCAGCCGCCATTGACCCGGTTGAAATCGCCCCAGAGCCCGTTCTGCTGGCGGGTCCGCAGCAGGAAAGCCGTCGCATCCGCCATCGCGGCGGCAATGGAGGGGCGCGGACGAATAGCGAGCCCGGCAGGCAGCGCCTCCGGGGCCGGGCGCCCGAAGCCGCGCCGCCAATGATGCTCCGCCGCGATATAGGCCTTCGCCTGACCGCTGCCATCCGCTCCGATCCCGAGTTTCAGATGCGAGACATGGCACCGGACCGCCGGATAGGCATCTTCAGGGCCGCGGATCGTTGGCAGGATCCAGGATGCCGGCCAGGATTGGCCGGCATCGCCGGCGGCGAGGGTCGCCTCAATGTCGGCAAGGGCCGCACGCTTTTCGGCCGTGCACAATCCATGGGCGCACAGATGATCGAGGATGCGGTCCCATCGTCCCGAGGGCAGCGGATGATCGCAGAAGATCTCGAAACCGATCGAGGGTTGTATCCGGCCGTCGACAAGATCGACCCCCACCGCCACACGGTCGGCCCTATCCACCAGCACCGCGACATGATCCTGAAGACGGGCGATGTCGCCCGGCCATCCGATCCGGTCCAGCAGACCCGGCAGCGCGGCCGGCGTGACGTTCTTGTAATTCACCCGCAGCGCATCGCCACGGCCCGACATGACCCCGATATGGCCGATCGAAACCCCATGCTCCGAAACGTCGAACAGACGATCGTGCAGCCCTGCCCCATCTGCACCGCAAAGGCGCGCCAGTGTCCGGCGAAGGACGGTGCGCCGCCGGGTCCGGACCGCCGGATCGTCGAACCGCAGATCACTTGCCAGAAACAACGCCGGCGGCTGTGGCAGCCCGCCATCCGGCGCCATATCCCATTCCAGATAGAGCGGGTCGAACCAGCCCTGCAACCCGTCCTCATCCGCGATCCAGCCGCGCAGAAAATCCGCAAGCGGCGCACCGGCCCACCCGCCGCCTGTCCGTTCAAGATGGCGCAGCAGGATCTGCGGGTCATTGTCGTGGCGGGTGATCATCTGGTGAAGATCGACCGCCGTCTCAGCGGGCCCGAGGCGGATTTCCAGCGCCAGACGCGGCACCGGCGGCAGCAGGGCGGTGACCTCGCGGATCGCCCGGTGCCGCCCGGCCGGCACCAGCACATCTGCCAGCCGGGGCGCCAGCAGATCGAAACAGCCGGCAGGCGTCAGGCCGGGGATGCCTGGCTCAGGCCGCAATGGGCGCACCCTCACGGGCAAGACAGGCGTCGACCGCGGCCGCGGCGGCCCCAAGCGCGTCAAGCCGATCGGGCAGGCCGAAACGATAGACGGCAGCCTGACGCAGCAGCCCGCCCACGACGCGCATGGCCTCTCGCGACGGCAAGGCGGCAAGGGCCAGCGGATCTGGGGTCAGATTGGCAACCAGCCCGCGCAAGGCATCGGCCCCTTTGGCCCTGTCGCAGCGAGGGCTCCCCAGGGCGGGATCGCGGGTGTCCAGCAGCAGCACCGCCCGGATCGGAGCCTCGGATGGCGGCGGCCCGAAGACACCTGCCGGTAGCAGAAACTTGTTGCCGGCCACCCCCGGTATCGACCAGCGGGTCAGAAGCGCCCCCGGATCGAAACCGAGCGCCCGGGCGGTGTCGGCATTGACCCGCGGCACGGTA
This sequence comes from Tistrella arctica, assembly GCF_039630945.1. Taxonomy (NCBI): domain Bacteria; kingdom Pseudomonadati; phylum Pseudomonadota; class Alphaproteobacteria; order Geminicoccales; family Geminicoccaceae; genus Tistrella; species Tistrella arctica. Next base: position 431,011 of record NZ_JBBKTV010000007.1, on the reverse strand, counting down.
CCACCCGCCGCGGCATGCCAGCATCCGTCGCCATCGATCATGCGCACGAGATCGTCGGCGAGCGGCTGCCAGCCGATCTGATACAGGGCACCGGCGAGGCTCGATTTCCCCGCCCCTTTCCGCCCCATGATCAGAACCGCCGCCCCCTGCTTGACCAGTGCGGCCGCGTGGAACGAGACCAGCCCCATCCGCGACAGAATGGTCCGCATCACCGGCTCGACGAAGAGGTTGTCCCGGTCGTTCCGGTGAAGGTCCGGCAGACTGTCCGACAGCACCCGCCGGCCATCGCCGGAAATCAGGAACCGGCAGATCGGACTGCCATCGACCGCAGCAAAGGCCTGCTCGATCCAGGTCGTGCCATCGCGCTCGATCGCCACGGCAGCACCGGGCAGGGCACCGGTCGTCGACAACCGGAGGACGCGCTGATCACGCCATGAGACATCTGCCGTCGTCATGTCGGGATGCGTTCCATCGTCGCGGATCATGGCGATGCGGAGACCGTGGATCGAGCTGGGCATCTGGCCCCTCACAGGCGGTCGGAGCCGCTACGACACGTAGTTGCCGGCGTCAGTCCCCGAATCCGCAGCATTGTGCGTCAACGCCTCGACCGATCCGTGCTCGCGCAGGATCGACGGCTCGAAGGCTGGCTTAGACGCCTCCGCCTGATTCTCTTCAGTGCCTTGAAAGGACATCCTATATCTCCTCAAATCTTCGGGCTTTTAGTATAATCTAAACAGTCTTTATGGTAAAGCGCACATTGCAAGAGAGCGGATGAAACGCGCCTACGGCGTCCTATATCCCGATTATCTTGATGCTTTTGTTTACAATAACATCATGGCCATCCGCTATACAGGATCTGCGCACAATGCCAACGATCTACCGCTTCAGTTCCGATGTTCTCCAGGTCGACGTCGACTCGGAAACTATGCTGCTCAGCTATGCATCCGGCAAATATTTCGGCCTCACCGGGGCGGTCAGCCGGGTGGCAGACAAGCTCCAGGACGGCGCATCCCTCGACAATATGGCCCGCCACCTTGTTGAATATTACGACGTGACCGAGGCCGCTGCCCGCGACGATCTTGCGCGCATTCTTACAGAGCTGCAGGCGGCCGGCCTCGTCGTCTCGTCGGAGGCTTGATCCGGACGTATCGGATCGCGCGTCGAGGCCGGGTCACTCGTCGAGGCCGGGTCATTCGTCGAGAATATCCTCGCGCTGGTCCTCGTATTCATCCGGGGTGATCGCGCCTTTGTCATAGGCGCCCTTCATATCCGTCAGCGCCTCCCCCTTGGTCCGACCGTCGACCGCGACCGAATCGTCCCCACCGCCGCAGGCCGCAAGACCGGTGGCGAGGCCGATGGCGACCACGGCCGCCGCCAGCACGCGTACCGGGCTGCGTCCGGCGGCGGACATTCCAGAAGATGTGGTATCGGGTTCGCGACGCATAGCGAGGCTCCAGTCTGGTTGGCACATGAACCAGAACTGGGCTGGCGGGGGACCGCGCTCAACCGCTCCACGGTCTTGTCACCCGCTTGGCGCCGCCACGTCACGGACAAGGCGCACCTGCCCCGCAACGGACACGGAACCCACAACACGGGCCCCGAAAATGCCAAAGCCGCCGCTGCAGAAGATCCTTGCGGATCAGGCAGCGACGGCTTCGAAAAAGATGGTGCCCAGGGGCGGATTTGAACCACCGACACGCGGATTTTCAGTCCACTGCTCTACCAACTGAGCTACCTGGGCGTGCCACGCTGCGGTCTTGGCCGCGGCGTGGGTCGGGTTATAGGGCAAAGCCGATCGGCTGTAAAGCGCCGTTTTCAGCGAAAATGAAGATGCCATGGCCGGGGCTGCGGCGCCGCATGCCGCCCGCCACCCTCAGTGCTTCAGACTGTCATCCGACCACAGATCGCTCTCGCCTTCTTCCGCCGGACGTCCCGGCACCACATAGGTGCCGCTGAGCCAGCGATTGAGGTCGACATCGGCGCAACGCTTCGAACAGAACGGCCGATAACGCGCAAGCTCGGCAGCGTCCGACCGGCCACGGCCACAGACCGGACAGGTGCCCTGGCCGGTCCTGACGGCCGCGTTGCCGGATGCGGGTTTCGAGGGTGTATCGCTCATGGTCTCTCAACTCCTCTGGGCCGGGCGCCCGATGGGCATGGCCGGTACAGCGGACAGGGGAGGATGGGATGTGCCATCTCGGAGGCTATGGGTCAAGTCGGGGCCGGGTCTGCACGCCGGCTCAGTCGCGCTCCGCCAGATCGAAGGCGTCACGGGCCATCGACGGATCGGCACGGACCTCGACCACGGCATCGGTCAGCTCCGACACCGCCTCGACCATGCCGACACGGCTGTCGGTCAACAGGGCGGCGACATCGGGCGATGCCATCACGGTCAGGGCGCGTGCGGCGACACGGCCGGGCCGTGGGCGCAGCAACAGCCGGCGGGCGGCGCGCATCACCTCATAAGCCACGGTCTCGGCCGATTTCACCCGGCCGGTGCCGCCGCAGGTGTCGCAATCTTCGGTCAGCACTTGTGACAGGCTCTCGCGGCCGCGCTTGCGGGTCATCTGCACCAGACCCAGTTCCGACATCGGCAGAACCGTGGTCGAGGCCCGATCGGCCACCAGCGCCCCGCGGAAGGCGTCATAGAGCTTCTGGCGGTTCTCCGCCCGCTCCATGTCGATGAAATCGACCACGATCAACCCGCCCAGATTGCGCAGCCGCAATTGATGGGCGATGACCTCGGCGGCTTCGAGATTGGTGTGCATCACCGTCGCTTCCTGGTCGGCCTCGCCGACGAAACGTCCGGTGTTCACGTCGACCGCGGTCAGTGCCTCGGTCTGGTCGATGACGACGAACCCGCCCGACGGCAGCCGCACACGCGGCTGCAGCGCCTCGGCGATCACGTCCTCGACCCCGAAACTGTCGAACAGTCCTTCCGGACGGTCCCACAGCCGGATGCGGTCGACCAGATGCGGCATGAAGCGTCGGGCGAAGGCCAGGGCCCGTTCATAGGCCACCGGCTCGTCGATCAGCATTTCGGCCACGCCTTCCTGCGCCTGATCGCGCAGCGACCGCAGCAGCGGGTCAAGGTCGACATGCAGCGGCCGCGGGCCGCCGCCACGCGCGGCGCCGGCTTCCAGATCGGCCCACAGCGTCCGCAGATAGGCGGCATCTGCCTCAAGCTCAGCGGCAGACGCGCCCTCGGCCGCCGTGCGGACGATGAAACCGCCCTCGCCAGCATCGGTCAGCGGCTGGACGATCTCGTGCAGGCGCTCGCGCTCGACCTCGCTGTCGATCCGCCGCGACACCCCGACACCGCCTTGAAAGGGCGTGAACACCAGGTGCCGGCCGGGCAGGCTGATATTGGCGGTCAGCCGGGCACCCTTGCCCTTCACCGCGTCCTTGGTGACCTGAACCATGATCTGGTCGCCATCGGCGACACAGTCACCGATCATCAGCCGGCGCGACCGCTGCGTCTGCAACGGCGTCGCCGGCCGCACCTCGACCTCGGCATCGGTCTCGTCGGGCTCCACCGCCGCGGTCACGGCGGCAGCGGCCGCGGCGAGTGCGGCGGCATTGGCCGCCGCCGCGTCCGATGCCTCGCGCGACAACCGGTCGGCCGCTGCACGGGCCCGCGGCAGAACCCGCGCGTCATCGGCGTGCAGAAAGGCGTTGCGGCCCAGGCCGACGCTGACGAAGGCCGCCTGCATGCCGGGCAGAACCCGCGACACCTTGCCCAGATAGATGTTGCCGACCGCGCTGCGATGGGCCAGACGCTCGATCTGCACGTCGACCACCCGGTCGCCCTCGATCAGGGCCACCCGGGTCTCGTGTTCGGCCTGGTCGATCAGCAGCCGGTTGGTCATCAGGCATCTCCGGCAGCGTTGAAGACATCGATCCCGGATGCCGCCAGCAGCGACGCGGTCTCGACCAAGGGCAGGCCCACGACATTGCTGTACGAGCCGGCAATGAACGGTATCAAGGCGGCGGCCAGGCCCTGGATGGCATATCCACCGGCCTTGCCCTGCCATTCGCCGTGCGCGAGATAGGTTTCGCGCTCGGACAGGGACAGGCGTTTGAAGCCGACCTGGGTCATCACCACCCGCGCGCGCGCCTTGCCCGCGCCATCGATGACGCACACCCCACCATAGACACGGTGACGGCGACCGGACAGCAGATCAAGGAAACGCCGCGCCTCGGCAATATCGGATGGCTTGCCCAGCGCCCGGATGCCGACGGCCACAACGGTATCGGCTGCCAGCACAACGGCCTCCCGGCCATGCAGGCGGCCGTCCGGTTCTGCCATCAGCACGCCACGGGCAGCCTCCGCTTTCGCGATGGCCAGCCGCAATGCCAGTTCGCGGGGCGATTCGTCGCGCCGCCGGCTTTCATCGATGTCGGCGGCCTGAACCAGATCGGGCGTGATGCCGATCTGTCCCAGCAGGTCGAGCCGCCGCGGCGACGCGGAGGCCAGGACCAGGGCCGGCGCAGACACCGGACGCCTCACTTGAAGCGGTAGGTGATACGTCCCTTGCTCAGGTCGTACGGGGTCATCTCGACCGTCACCCGGTCGCCGGCCAGAACGCGGATCCGGTTCTTGCGCATCTTGCCCGAGGTATGGGCGAGGATCTCGTGCTCGTTGTCGAGCTTCACACGAAACATCGCATTGGGCAGAAGTTCGGTGACGGTGCCCTGAAATTCGATGACGTCTTCTTTTGCCATGTGGCCTGCTGCTTCCTGTAGACTTCGGGAGAGTGGGGAACCTGGAGTGATAAGCCATGCGCACGCGCCGCCTGCAGCAGACGCCGCGGCGACGCGTGGAAACTTGTTCGATCGCCACAGGCGGTGAACGCCCGCGGAATTGAGCGGCGAATTATCCGCCGATGGCATCACAGACGCAACCCTTATCCACCCATGGCGACCCCAGACACGAAGAAGCCGGCCCAGACACGAAGAAGCCGGCAGGGTCGTTCGGCTCTGCCGGCTGCAGGGATGCCATCCCGCTGGCGGCGGTCAGCCACCTCGCTGGTGGTGGTCAGCCAATTCGCTGGCGGTGGTTATACCTTGCGGCCGGTGATCAGGCTGCGCCAGCCAACGCCGTGGCTGACCTGAACATCGGCAAAGCCCGCCTGCTCCATCAGCGACCGCATCTCGGCCACCGAGTAGCAGCGTCCTTCATACAGATACATCATCAAAATCGAGTATTCGGCGACCGGGGCCGGCCCGGCCTTGTCATCGTCGAGATGCGCGCTATAGACCGCCACCTGCCCGCCGGCATTGAGCGCCGCATGGGATTTCCGCAACAGAACCGCCCCGCTTTCCAGCGTCCAGTCGTGCAGGATGTGGCTGTAGAGATGGGTATCGAAGCCTTCAGGCAGCGGGTCGGCGAACATATCGGCGCCGACCACGTCGATCCTGTCGCTCTGGCCGCGCCTGTCGATATGCCAGCGCGCGACATCATCGACCGGCGGGCGTTCCAGCACAGTGACCGCGACATCGCGGTTCGCGGTAACGATGGCACTGGAATAGATGCCCGAGCCGCCGGCGACATCCAGCAGCCGCGCCCCCGGCTTGCGCAGCATCCGCGCCAGATCGGGCGCCAGCACCGCACCGCGGCTGTCCATGCCGGCGGTATAGAACTGAGCGAAATCGGGCCGGCGCATCAATGCCGTCCACTCCTCCTTTGCATCGCTGTCCGATTTGCCTGCATGTTTGGCCTCCCAGGTCTTGGAATGGCCGCTCCGCAGGACGTAGAGCAGGTCATGCACGCCAGGGCGCTCCTTCAGCGATGCATAATACGGCCTGAGATCGTTCGCCGCGCCGGCGACCAGATGATCAAGGGCAAGATCGCTTGGCCGCAGCCCCTGCTCGTCCTCGACCAGCAGCCCCCACGACAGCAGCAGCGTGAACATGGTGTCTGCCGGGCGTGCATGGATGTTGAGCGCCGCGCAGACCGCCTCGCGACGCCCGGGAGACGCCACCAGGTGATCGAACAAGCCCAGCCACGCCGTTGCGGCAACGAACATATCGATCGCGAATGCGGACTCGCGCAACCGCAGCATATCGTCGGTATTGGATACGACCTTCTCCGGCGAGGTGATAAGCATCGCGGAAATCCCCTAAGATATCAGTGATGTGCGGGCTCAGTTGGCGACGGAGGCGCCGCGCAGGATCGACGTCAGGACCGTGGCGGTCGCCTGCGGCGCCTCGACCGCGAAGGTGTGGCCGCAGTCGATGCGATGGACCCGCGCGTCGATCGACGCGGCATAGGCCATCGCGGCCTCGGCCGGGATCAGGCTGTCATGCGTCGGCACGATCATGTCCACCGGGCATGGCATCGCGCCTCCCGCCTCGGCGCGGCCGATCTGCGCGCGGGCAAGCCGCGCCAGACATTCGGGTCGCCGGCCGTAATACTGGCGATAGCGAAGCGACATCACATCAAGGATCCGGGGGTTGTTCTCGATGAAGCCGGGCGAGAACATGTGAAAGGCGATCACGCGCACCAGCATGTCGACGTCGCCGGTGTCGCCCACCCTCGCGAGATTGTTGAACCATTGCCGCCAATAGGACTGGAACCCCGGCGTCGACACCGCCCCCAGCACGATGTGGCGTGGCGACAGCCGGCCACGACAGACCAGCGACCGGATAATATCGGCACCGGCGGAGAACCCGACCAGCGTCGCGGCGGTGATGTCGATGGCGAGTTCGTCGATCAACTCGGCGATCACCCTGCAGTAATCGTCGAAGGTCACGATGTCGGTGGCGCTGTCGCTCAGACCCTGATTGACCATGTCGAAGCCAACCGACATCACGGTCGATGGAAGCAGACGCTGGACGCCCTGCCACGCGTCGATACTCTGGAACAACCCGTTGACGAAAATCATCGGCGGCCCGTCGCCCGAGATTTCGACATGCATGCCGCGCCGACTGCGCAACCGGGCGACAGGCGGCGCCACGGGTTCAGGGCGATAACGGGTGACAATCGTCATGACGCATCCCCGATGGCCTGAATGATCCGTCGGGCATCGCCCTCGAAGCGGCGGTCCAGGGCATGCAGCCAGCGCTCCAGCCCGAAGGCGACACAGCCGGTGCTCGCGACCGTGCCGTTGAGGGTGATGCCGCAGCGTTCGCCGAAGAAGTTCCGGTGATAGTTCAGCGAGGCGATGGCAAGCGTGCCATCGAAGACGAATTCCTCCTTGGTGGGAAACAGACCCGCGGCAAGCGCGCGATCGCTCGACCGGTCGAAGAACGGGTCGGTCGCGACCTCGATCTTCAGATCCAGCCCCAGCACCTGCCCCAGCCCCAGGATGCGCTGGCGGAAATGGCCCAGATGGGTGGTGATGCCGGCGGGCAGGCCGATGCGGACGATTTCGCGCATGGTGAAACCGCGTAGCCGTTCCAGCCCCTTGTAATGGGCCTCGTTCCTGAAGCATTGGGCGACCGTCGTTACCACGCGCTCCTGGCCGAGATCCTGCCCACGCGCATGGAGATAGACGTTGTAGCAGGCGGCAGGCGGCAGCGCGAAAGCCGCATCATCCAGGTCCGCCGCAGGAATCCGGTCGGCCGTCGCCGCCGGGTCGTTGTCGGAATAAGCCGTCCAGCGCCGTTCCGACACCGTGCAGGCACAGAGCCCCAGATGTGGAAAGTTGTGGAAATAATCGAACCGCGCCAGATCCTGCAAGGGCAGCAGATAGGGAAACCGCATCTGCTCGGCACCGACCTCGCCGGCGCGATCCAGGATCCAGCGGTCCAGGGCCTGTTGAACGGCCATGCCCTCGGCACTGAGGACCGCGAAGCCGTCGACCGCCTGGAACAAAGGCGATGTATCCATCACGCGACTTCCCCCAGAACGCCGTCGCTGATCCGACGGATGGTGCGCATGTTCTCGATATCGATCTTCGCGATGTCGATCTCCCGCTCCACCAGCTCTTCAAGAAAAGCCACGAAGTTCATGATCGACAGGCTGTCGAGAATCCGGCTTTCGATGATGTCGGTATCCAGATCGACGGGGCCGGGATCGCCGCCATGGCGCCGGCGGTAATTTTCGACGATCCAGTCCGAAATGGCGCGCTGCCAGGTCTCTGTTGTGGTCACAGCACGACCTCCCCCTCACCGAGAATGGTCTGGTCGCGCAGAAACCCGATAGCGCGACCAAGCATCTTGTTGTGATGAGCGCGACGGGCCGGATGCTGGCGCAGCAGGTTGCGCATCCTGAACGGCTCAGGGCAGCCCGCATCCCGATAGACCTCGGCGCGGTACAGCACATCGATGCTGCGCGCCATATAGCCCCGGATATGGGCATCCAGCCGGGCGCGCGCGGCGTCCGGGTCGGGCGCCGCCGACATCAGCCTCTGATGAAGAAGCACCACCATCCGCCGGCCGAAGGCGACATGCCGGCTTTCATCCAGATGGTGCAGCCAGTTCACCTGCCGGATGATCGGGGGCACCACATCGCTGCGGCCGACCCTCATATTGATGTATTCAACAATTTCCTCAAAGATCAATATGTTGACGAAGACGACAAGATCACGTTCCTCTGGCGTCGCCTCGTCACCCTCGAACATCTTTATTTCGGGAATTCGATAGATTTTCCCAGCATAGTCTTTGCATATTTTCGCAAAGAACCACATATGCTCGTTTTCTTCACCAAGAAAATGATGTAGGAAGTCGTCAGAAAACTGAAACTCGGGGGTGTCTACGCGAAGGGCGACCTCGACGAGTGCCTCCCGGATACCGTGGATATTCAGACTGTAAAAATTGACAGATTCCCACTTCGATATCTCGATCAGAGTCTGCTCTGAAAATGTCTCCATATATTCCGTGTCATAAATGGTCAACAGTGCGGCATCCATCCACATTTTCCCGGGATCGATAACCTGCGGCCATTCTATTGTCGTGTACGGATTCCAGTAATTGTTAACAGATCGTTTAGATAGACGGTCTATGACATCATCCGCGGCGATCATGGAATTCCCTCCACCCATTTTTTAATCAAGCCGGTTGCCCGGCCTTTTCGTTTTTCAGAAAAACTAAAGCACACTTATGAGCAATCTGAAACTCTATTTAGTAACTAATGGTTGATTTTTGCTGACAAGGGCGCCGAGCAGAAGCGCCACCGCCGATGCCGCCAGCCCGATCGACAACCGGCCGGTCGCATCGGCGAGCCACCCGGCCACCACCGGCCCCAGCGTCTGACCGAAGGCGAACAGCAGGGTGAAAACGGCGATGGCCCTCCCCCATGCCTCCTGGGGCAGCGACTGGCGGAGAAAGGCCGTCGCCGCCGCCGGCGTGATGAAGAAGGCGCTGCCGAACAACGCCGCCGACAGCAGCATCACCGGCAACGAGGTGTCGATCAAAGGCAGGGACGCGCCCACGGCGACCACCAGAACCGTAGCCGCCATCGGTGTTCCGCCCGACCAGCCGGCAAGCGCGCGGCGCCAGATGCGGTGCGAGACGGCCGTCACCACGCCCAGCACCACCCACACCAGCGCAACGCTGCCGGCCGAGGCGCCGGCTTCGGACATATGGGCGATGATGAACGTCATGTAACCGATATAGCCGAAGGCGAACAGGACATAGCCGGCCGCCAGCCAGGCGAATGGGCGGACCGACCAGGGCGCGCGCATCACCGGCCGCGGCGGCAGCGCAATGGCCCGCGCCGCCGCCCAGGTGCCGAGGCAGGCCGCACAGGACAACAGGCCCAGAACGATCCAGGCGGTATCCCAGGCACCATTGCCCTGGCTGGCGAACAGCCAGGGCAGCACGCCGCCCGACACGGCGATCCCCAGACCGCCCCCCGAAAAATAGACCGCGATCGCGGCCGACGCCCGCTGCCCGTCGCCATCGCCGATCCTGGCCGCCAGCGCTCCGCCCGAAATGAATACGAACGCGCCGCCCACCCCTGCCACGGCACGCAGACCCAGAAGCGTCGGGTAATGGCTGGTCATGCCCGACAGCACCAGGGCAAGCGCCGACATCACCATGCCGGTATTCAACAATGTCCGTGCCCCGGCCCGGTCGATCGCCCGCAGCGTGACAAAGGCTCCCAGCAGATATCCGATGGCATTGGTGGTATTGACCCAGCCGGCCTGGGTATAGCTCCAGCTCAGATCGCTGCGCATCGCGGGCAGGATCAGGGCGAAGGCGAAGCGCGCCAGACCATTGGATGCGGCCGGACCAAGCGACAGGCCCAGTGCCAGAAGATAGTCCCGCCGCAGGGACACCGGAGCGTCGCCACCGGCGGCGGCCGGCCATGATCTCTGAAGCCGCGCCGCCGTATCGCCAGCCCGATGCCTGCCCTGTTCCATCAACCCGATCCCCCTCGCCACAGATGCGCACCGCGCCTGCTCAGGCTCACACCTGCCATGCCACGCGACCATCGAATTTATCTATGATTGAATGGCACGAATTCTGAACCTGGTGAACGGATCGCCCGACATGCTGCCATCGACCAAGGCCCTTCGCGCGGTGGAAGCGGCCGCCCGTCGACGCAGCTTCACCGGCGCCGCCCACGAGCTGGGCCTGACCCATGGGGCGGTCGCGCAACAGATCAGGGGGCTGGAGGCCAGCCTCGGCTGCCAGTTGTTCGTGCGCCACGGTCACGAGATGATCCCGACACCGGCATGCAGCGATCTGGCGGTGACGCTGCGCAACGCGCTGGCTATGATCGAGGCGGCGATATCCCGCACGGCACATGTGCCGATCGTCGGCCTGCTGACCGTCAGCACCCTGCCCGCCTTCGCGACCCGCTGGCTGATCCCGCGCCTGCCGCGGTTCAGCGCGCTTTATCCGGCGATCGACGTTTCCTTGCGGGCAACCCAGGCGCTGGAAGAACCGGGGCAGGCCGATGTGATGGCGTCGATCCGCTATGGCGCCGGGCTATGGCCGAAGCTGACCGCACATCGCCTGTTCGGCGAAACCGTGTTTCCGGTTTGCGCACCGGAGCTTCGCGACCGGTATTCGCCGGCAGCCCCGTCGGACCTGGTCGACATGCCGCTGCTGCGTTACCCCCGCCAGCCATGGGCACCCTGGTTTCAGGCCGCCGACCTGGATCTGCCCGAACCGACACGCGGCCCGATCTATTCCGAGATGCTGCTGCTGCTGGAAGCGGCCGCCGCCGGCCATGGCGTTGCCCTTGCCCGCGAACATCTGGTGGCCGGCGACCTGCGGACCGGCCGCCTGGTCAGGCTGTTCGACATCGCCGTCCACGACCCGTTCGCCTATCACCTGGTCTGGCGACCAGCCGATCAGGCGGCACCGCAATTGAGCGCCTTCGTGACCTGGATCACGGCCGAAGCCGAGGATTACATCCGCGCCGGCATCATGCACAGGCAGGTGCCATCGACGCCGCCACCTGCACCAGACGCCATCTGATCCGCGGTCGCGGCACGCATCCCCCCGTCAGAGCGCCATCGAGCCCATCGGCGGAAACCGCTGGCGGATGCGGCGCATCAACTGGTCGCGGACCTCGCGGAACGCGTCGAGCTGCTGATCGCGGCTGCCCTCGGCGATCGACGGGTCGAAGGTCGGCCAGTATTCGACGTCGCACGCCATGTCGCGCGTCAGCTCGACCGCCTTGTGCTGCGCCTCGGGCGACAGCGACACGATCAGGTCATAAGACCCGTCTTCCAGATCGTCGAAGGTTTTCGGCCGGTGTTTCGACAGATCGACGCCCAGTTCTTCGGCCACCGCGACCGCGAACGGGTCGACGGGCGCACGCCTGACGCCGACGCTGTCGACGAAGATCCGCCTGCCATGCAGCAGTTTCAGCATGCCCTCGGCCATTGGCGAGCGAATCGAGTTGAGCGTGCAGCAGAACAGCACGCTCGACGGCATCCGCAGTCTCGGCCGCCCGGTTACGTCTGCGATCATTGCCGGATATGCAGCACGCAAAGCAGCGTGAACAGGCGGCGCGCAGTGTCGAGATCCAGTTCGACCTTGCCCTCCAGCCGATCCTTCAGCAGTTCGGAGCCTTCGTTGTGAATCCCGCGCCGGCCCATGTCGATCGCCTCGATCTGCGACGGGCTCTGCGACTTGATCGCGGAAAAATAGCTTTCGCAGATCATGAAATAATCTTTCACGATCCCGCGGAATGGTGCGATCGGCAGCGTGACGCGGGTCAGCATCCGGCCGGTTTCATCGCTAATGTCGAAATACAGCCGGTTGTCCTGAATGCTCAGCAGCAGATCGAACGGCCCGTCCGACGAAACCCCCAGCGGCGCGAAATGGTTCTGCTCCAGCAGATCGAAAATCGCCACCTTGCGCTCATGTTCGACCTGCGGCCCCAGTGCGACCACGCTGCCCTGATCGAGCTTGAGGCTGGCGATCCGCGGATGGGCGGGGCGGCGCTCCGCATCGGAGGGTTGCGGCTCGTGACTATCGGCCATTATGGAGCGGCTCCTCGGATCGACGGGTGACCGGCAGAAAGATGCCGGTCCTGCTTCGGTCTGCCTGGTGCCCGGCCGGATCAGTCGCCGGACACATCCAGACGGATGGCAACCGACAGGGCATGCGCCCCCAAGCCTTCCGCTTCGGCCAGGCTGATCGCATGGCCGCCAATCACCCGCAGCGAATTCTCATCGCAGGCGATCAGTGAACTGCGCTTCATGAAGTCGAGCACCGACAGGCCCGAAGAGTACCGCGCGCTGCGTGCGGTGGGAAGCACGTGGTTCGGCCCCGCGACATAGTCACCGATCGCCTCGGGCGTATACCGCCCCAGGAAAATCGCGCCGGCATTGCTGACCCGGGCCGCCAGGGCATCGGGGTCGGCAACCGCCAGTTCCAGATGTTCAGGCGCAATGCTGTCGATCAGCGGCGCGGTCTGCATCAGGTCGTCGGTGACGATGATCGCGCCGTTCTCGCTCCAGCTCTGCCTGGCGATGGCGCCCCGCGGCAGGCGGCTCAGCAGCTCGTCGACCGCCGCGGCGACGCGGTCGGCATAGGCCGCGTCATCGGTGATCAGGATCGACTGGGCGGCGCTGTCATGTTCGGCCTGCGACATCAGATCGGCCGCAATCCAGCGCGGATCGTTATGGGCATCGGCCACCACCAGAATCTCCGACGGCCCCGCAATCATGTCGATGCCGACCGTGCCGAAGACCTGACGCTTGGCCGCCGCCACATAGGCGTTGCCCGGCCCGACGATCTTGTCGACCGGGGCCACGGTCTCGGTGCCATAGGCCAGCGCCGCGATCGCCTGGGCGCCGCCGATCCGATAGATTTCGTCGACACCGCAGATCCGCGCCGCCGCCAGCACCAGCGGGTTCAACACGCCGCCAGGCGTCGGCACGACCATGGCGATGCGCTTCACACCCGCCACCCGCGCCGGAACGGCGTTCATCAGCACCGATGACGGATAGGCCGCCTGGCCGCCGGGGACATAGATGCCCGCCGCCGCGACCGGCCGCCAGCGCGCGCCCAGCCGGACACCGGTATCGTCGGTATAATCCATATCCTGCGGCACCAGCCGGGCATGGTAGGCGCGGATCCGGTCGGCCGCCACCTCCAGGCTGTCGATCAGATGGCGCGGGCAACTGGCCACAGCCGCATCCACCTCGTCGGCACCGATGGTGAGACCGTCGGCACCGATGGTCATGTGATCGAAGCGGGCGGTGTAGTCGATCACCGCCGCGTCGCCGCGCAGCCGCACATCGTCCAGGATCGCCCGGACGGCATCGTTCACCTCGTCGGTGGTCTCGCGCTTCATGCCCAGCAGGGCCTGGAAGGCGTGGGGGAATGACGGGTCGTTGACGTCAAGCCGCTGCGGCATTGCTCACCACCTCGCGAAAACGGTCGATCCAGCCGCCGATCGTCTGCGGCCGGGTTTTCAGGGCCGCACGGTTGACGACCAGATACGACGTCACCTCGGCCACCGTCTCCACCTCGACCAGACCATTGGCCTTCAAGGTGGAACCGGTCGAGACCAGATCGACGATCCGGCGGCACAGGCCCAGCTTCGGCGCCAGTTCGATGGCGCCGTTCAGCTTGATGCATTCGGCCTGCACGCCGCGCGCCGCGAAATAAGCCCGGGTGACGTGCGGATATTTGGTTGCGACGCGGACATGGCTCCAGCGGCGCGGATCGTCGCCATGGGCCAGATCGGCCGGCTCGGCCACGGCGATATGGCAGCGGCCGATATTCAGATCCAGCGGCGCGTACAGCTCGGCATAGTCGAATTCCATGATCACGTCGCGGCCGCAGACGCCGATCTCGGCGGCACCGAACGCCACGAAGGTGGCCACGTCGAAGCTGCGCACCCGCACCAGCCGCACCCCCGGCTGGTTGGTCTCGAATTCCAGCTTGCGCGAGGCATCGTCGAAGAAGTCGGGCTCGGGCACAAGCCCGGCCTCGGCCATCAGCGGCAGCACTTCCTTCAGGATCCGCCCCTTGGGCAGCGCGATCGTCAGGCCGCGGCGGGGAGAGGTTGCGGGGCTCATCGGCTCTGGTTTCCTTGGATGCTGTCCGGCAGGGGTCGGCCTGGACGGGCCGCCGAGCGGTGGCGGTCAGGCGCCCCCGGTCAGCCGGGTGATGTCGGCACCGCAGGCGGCGAGCTTCGCCTCGATGTTCTCGTAGCCACGGTCGAGATGATAGACGCGGCTGACAATGGTTTCACCCCTTGCGGCCAGCCCCGCCAGCACCAGTGAGGACGACGCGCGCAGATCGGTCGCCATCACCGGCGCGCCGGTCAGCTTCGGCACGCCGCGCACCAGCGCCGATGCGCCATGCAGCACGATGTTGGCGCCCATGCGGTGCAGTTCCGGCACATGCATGAAGCGGTTCTCGAAGATGGTCTCGGTCACCATCGCGGCCCCCTCGGCCACCGTCATCAGCGCCATGAACTGCGCCTGCATGTCGGTGGGGAAGCCGGGATAGACCTGGGTCATCACATCGGCGCCGCGCAAGGGCCCCTGATCACGCACGATGCGCACGCCGCGATCGGTGACGGTGATCCGCGCGCCGGCCTCTTCCAGCTTTTCCAGCACCGAACCGATCAGCGCCGCATCCAGCCCGGTCAGTTCGACATCGCCGCCGGTGATCGCGCCGGCGATCGCATAGGTGCCGGCCTCGATCCGGTCCGGCAGCACCGAATGTTCGGCGCCATGCAGCCGGGCGACACCATGGATGGTCAGGGTTTCGGTGTCGATGCCCTCGATGCGCGCGCCCATCGCGGTCAGGCAGCGCACCAGATCGCCGATCTCGGGTTCTCGCGCCGCATTGTCCAGCACCGTCGTGCCATAGGCCAGGGTTGCCGCCATCAGCAGGTTCTCGGTCGCCCCCACCGACACGAAGGGCATCCGGATATGGGCGCCCTTCAGCCCCCGGGGCGCCGTCGCCCGGATATAGCCACCGTCCAGCTCGATGACCGCCCCCAGATCTTCCAGGCCCTTCAGATGCAGGTCGACCGGCCGGGTGCCGATGGCGCAGCCGCCGGGCAGCGACACCTGCGCCTCGCCCACCCGCGCCAGCAACGGCCCCAGCACCAGGATCGAGGCCCGCATCTTGCGCACCAGATCGTAAGGGGCCGTCGTGTTGGTGATCTGCCCGGCATCCAGCGCCAGAACCCGGCCTTCATGGCCGCCGCTGTGGCCGCCATTCATCGTGCAGACCACACCGTGCTGGGCCAGAAGCTTGACCATGGTGGTGATATCGGCCAGATGCGGCAGATTGGTCAGGGTCAGGGTCTCTTCGGTCAGCAGACCGGCCGCCAGCAGCGGCAGGGCGGCATTCTTGGCGCCGCCGATCGGAATGATGCCTTCGAGCGGCCGGCCGCCCCGGATGCGGATGCTGTCCATTCCTGGCCCGTTCTGGCTGTGGGTGTCGATAAGGGTGTCGGACTGAAGGCGCGTGGCGCCACCTGAAAGGATCATCGCCGTGGTCACAGACGCGGCAGCGTCACGCCGCGCTGGCCCATATATTTACCCAACCGGTCCTTGTACGAGGTCTGGCACGGCTGCTCGCCCTTCAGGAACAGGAACTGGCAGGCGCCCTCGCCGGCATAGATCTTGGCGGGCAGCGGCGTGGTGTTGCTGAACTCCAGCGTCACATGGCCTTCCCATTCCGGCTCCAGCGGCGTCACGTTGACGATGATGCCGCACCGCGCATAGGTCGACTTGCCGACGCAGATCACCATGATGTCGCGGGGAATGCGGAAATATTCCACCGTCCGCGCCAGGGCGAAGCTGTTCGGCGGGATCACGCAGACATCGAGCTTGCGGTCGACGAAGCTGCGGTCCGAGAAATCCTTCGGATCGATGACCGCGCTGTCGACATTGGTGAAGATCTTGAACTCGTCGGCCACGCGGGCGTCATAACCATAGGATGACAGCCCGTATGAGATCATGCCCTCGCGGACCTGCTTCTCGACGAAGGGCTCGATCATCCCCTCGTTCAAGGCGGTCTCGCGGATCCATTGATCGGACATGATCGACATCGGGTGCATCTCCCGCAGGTGACTGAAGACGTGGGCCGGAACGGCGACGCGCCCGCAACCGGATGATCCGCAGGCACCGGTGTGATGCGGATCGGCCGATGCAGGCTGGCACTGGCGACCATCGGGGCGCCGCTGGCCTCTTATAGACGACGCCGCAGCCCGGCTCAACGACGCGTTCGGCAACCCGGACCTGCGCCGGCCCGGTCAGTCCTCAGGTCCGGCCTCATGATCGTCGGCCGCCCGGTCGCGGGCCTGATGCTTGCGGCGCTGAAGATTGGCGCGCAACTGCGCCGCCTGCCGTGCCTTGCGTTCAGCCGCGGCCAGACGGGCGGCCTCGGTTTCGGCCGGCTGCTGGCGGCGGCGCGATTGCGCCTTGCCGTCAACGGGTTGGGAAGCGTCCTGATCTGTCATCGGTGTTTCGCCTGATCATCACGAGCGCCATGCGATGAAGAACGGGGTTGCATGGCGGCGGGAAACATGGCACACCCCGCCAACATTCGCGAGCGTCGCCGCCGTAGCTCAGTGGTAGAGCACTCCCTTGGTAAGGGAGAGGTCGTGTGTTCAATCCACACCGGCGGCACCATCCCCCCCCGGATGGCACCCTTGCGCGATGCACCACCCGGCCGGCGGCCGGGGCTGGAAAAACCGGTTGCAGATGCCGGGTTTTCATGGCAGTTTCCGCCCGCTTCGCCAGAGGCGCCGCCGTAGCTCAGTGGTAGAGCACTCCCTTGGTAAGGGAGAGGTCGTGTGTTCAATCCACACCGGCGGCACCATTTCATCCAGGCGGTGATCTGGCGCAAGGCTCCGACAGATTCAATGAAGCCCCGGCTCCCTTATCGGACGCCGGGGCTTCATGCGTTTCACCGGACCGCAACCGGCCGAAGCGCCACCATCAGACCGAGATGATATTGCTCCCGACCACGGCCGCGATCGTGTCGATGGTGAAGCTGCTGGTGCCGTCCGACACCACCTCACCGGCCACGAAGCCGCCGGCGGACGGGCGGATGGCCACAAAGCGGTTTGCCGGGATCGACATCATCACCATGCCGGTCGCGCCACTGGTCTGCCCGGTCACCAGGGTGCCCGCGACAAACGGGATCAGTGCGCTGCCAACCGTCGACCGCATGACCTGCTGGGTGCTGACCGTCTCGTCCAGCGTGCCGGTCGCCTCGACCTCGATCCGGTTGTCCTGCTTCACCGCCTCGGCCAGCCTGAGGCCGATGGTCGAGATGGTGATCGCCTCGCCATTGGGCTGATAGGGCATGCCGAACTCAACCCCCCGCACGGCATTGCCCCGAAACCGGACCCGCGCCCGGTTGCAGGCGCCGGTCACCCGCACCAGCGCGCCGGGCTTGTCGGCCGCCAGGATCGCCGGTCGTGTTCATGACCACGACATCCATGTCGATATCACGGCTGATCTGCCTCGCCATGCCGGCAAGGTTCGCCGTCAGAAAGCTCATGGCGTCACCTCTATTGTGGCGAGCGTTCGATGCGCCTTCCGTCAATACAGGGAAATGGACGATACGGCACCGATCCTGGTTTCGGTGTCACTGGCCCGGGACTGACTGGCCCGGGACTGATTGGCCTGAAACTGACGGGTCCGACGCCGAATAGGCCGCGGCCGACGGTGGTGCCGGGCGCGCCTTCGGCCGCTGGCCGGGCTCCGGCGCGGCGGCACGTGACATGGTGTCCGGTGTCGCCGCCAGGGGCCGGGTCGCGTCGCGCGGCAGCACCACGGTCGCGCGGGTTCCCTGTGCCGGCCGGCTGACAAGGTCGAACTGGCCACCCAGCAGATCGATCAGCCGCACCGCAAGCGGCAGACCAAGGCCGGTGCCGTGGTGGCGGCGATGCATGGCGCTTTCGATCTGGCCGAACACGCTCAGCGCCACCTCGATCTCGGCCGCCGACATGCCGATGCCGGTATCTTCGACCACCAGCACGATGCGGTCCGATGCGGCGCGGTCCGATACCGCACGGGCCGACAGCGTCACCCGGCCACCGGCGGGGGTGAACTTCACGGCGTTCGACAAAAGGTTCAGCAGAACCTGCGCCAGCCGGCGTTCGTCGGTGCGCATATCGGGCAGGCCCGGGGCAATGTCGGCCACCAGCCGCACGTGATTGTCCCGTGCCTGCGCCTCGACCATCCGCAGACAGTCGCGGACCACACGCCCCAGAACGACCGGCGCCACATCCACGGTCATCCGGCCGGATTCGGCCTTCGACAGATCCAGGATATCGTTGATCAGCACCAGCAGATGCCGGCCGGAGATGGCGATGTCACGGCCATAGGCGGCGTAGCGCGGGTTGCCGGCAGGGCCGAACATCTCGGCACCGATGATCTCGGAAAAACCGATGATCGCGTTCAACGGCGTGCGCAGTTCATGGCTCATATTGGCCAGGAACTCGGACTTCGCGCTGTTTGCGCGCTCCGCCTGCATCTTGGCCTCCATCAGCGCCTGTTCGAAACGACGCTGCTCGGTAACGTCCTGCACCGCGACCAGCGCGCCGCCCGAAGCGACCGGCCGCACGAACAGGTCCAGCACCCGGCCATTGCGCAATTCTTCAGACCAGGTCCGGGTATGGCGGGTCGCCAGCCGTTCCAGCCGCCGCGACAGAACCTCGCCCAGTTCCGACACGTCATAGCCTTCAACCCGTGCCGCATGTTCAAGAATAGCGTGCAGCGTGGTCCCCCGGCAGGCCAGGGACTCGCTCAGGCCGAACAATTCGCGATAGCGCTGATTGCAGACCACCAGCCGCCGTTCGGCATCGAACATCGCCAGCCCCAGAAACACGTTCTCAAGGGCGGCATTGAATTGCTGGCTGCGCTCTTCCAGTTCCTGTGTGCGGGTGTCGACCTCGGCATTCAGATGATCGGTCAGATGCGACAACGACAGCCGCAAGGTCTCGATGCCGGTCATTGCGGCCTCGATCTGCGGCAGACCGCCGCTGGTGCCCACCGGCCGGTCGATCTGGCCCTGCTCGATCCGGTGGATCGCCGCGTGCAGCCGGTCGAGCGGCCGCGCCAGATGGTTCCGCATCAGAACCACAGCGCCGGCAAAACCGGCGCCCGCGATCAGCAGCAACCCCGCCGTGCGCCAGCCCGAGGCGCGCCACGCCGCCAGCGCGTCGCTCTCGGCCAGCAGCACCACAACCTGCATGGCCTGACCCGGTACCGGCACCGCCGCCGCGAACCACGGTCCTCCGCCATAGTCGTCGCCGATCAGCACCGGCGCCGCCGGCTCGTCGCGCGCCTTTGCCGGGGTCCGAGGCGGCACGTCCCGGATGGCGTGCCGCAACTGGGTGACCTCGGCTTCGGCAAGCCCCGGGCTCGCCGCCAGCACCCCTGCCCCCGCGGTCGACATCAACAGCACCCGGCCATGAGCGCCGATCGGCGCCGCGCCATAGAACGCGCTGAAATGGTCCACATCCACGGCCGCGGCGGCGGCGCCCGCAAAGCCGCCCGCCGGATCGGTCAGCGCCCGGGCGACGGTGAAATAGCGCCGACCGGTGAAGGCGCCATAGGTGGTGCTCCCCACCACCATGCCGCTGTCGGGTGCCCGCATCAGCCGGCTCATGTAATCGTCACCGGCAAGGTCGATCGGCGGTGTCGGGAAGACATGGGTCTGCACATACATCACGCCGGCACGATCCACCGCCCACAGCGCCCGCAGTTGCTGCGAACCGCGGATCAACTCGTCCAGCCGATCGAACAGCAGACGTGGCCGTGGTGCCGCCCCGTCGCTGCGGAGACGCATGTCATAGTCCGCCACGCGGTCCACCGCGCGCAGAAGCGTCAGGTCGGCTGCCTCCATCGCCTGGGCGGCATGATCGGCCAGCAGGCTTGCGGTACCTTCAGCCCGCTCCATGGCGTCGCGCAGTGGCTGCTGATAGGCGACCATATGCAGCGTGACACCCACCCCGACCAGCACGAGATAGACCGCGATCGCCGCAATCATCAGGG
Organism: Tistrella arctica; assembly: GCF_039630945.1. NCBI lineage: Bacteria > Pseudomonadati > Pseudomonadota > Alphaproteobacteria > Geminicoccales > Geminicoccaceae > Tistrella > Tistrella arctica. The sequence continues at coordinate 410,618 of NZ_JBBKTV010000007.1, read as the reverse complement.
CCTGGATCAACGGCATCTGGAGCAGCGACCGGCGCCCGGACGACGGCATATGACCAGCGGTCTCCTTGAGGTGCGTCGCATGATGCGCGCGACCGGACGGCGGCAGGTCTCGCAAGTCCCGGATCATGACGGCACAGCCAGCAGAGGTCTCCCGAAGGCAACAGACGGCCGGCGATACGGTGCCGCAGCCGGGCGTGCGTGGAAGTTTAACGGCAGATGTGTCCCGGTTTCATCATTTTTTGCAGCTTGAACGCGCATCACTCGCACAAGGCGAACCCCCTGCGCGAGATACAGCCTGATCACACATCCCCTGCCCGCGCCGGCCTGTGCCGGATCGGCGCCGTCCATTGTGCCGGAGCCGCGGGTCGCCGCATTGTCGGATGCGCTATATGATGTCGATCGCACCCGCTTCCTGTCGACAAGGCCATCCGATGACCCGTCCCACCACCCGCAAGCCGCGCCACCACACCGCAGCCCGCGCGGGCCTGCCCGCGGCCCTGGGCGCCCTGATGCTGATGGCGGCGCCGGCAGCCGCGCAAAGCACCGGTACCTTCAAGGACTGGTGGGTGGCCTGCGACAACCGCCTGAGCTGCACGGCCTTCGGCACGGCGCCGGCGATGACCGATGCCGTGTTCGGCACCTGGCTGTCGGTCGCACGCGACGGCGACGGCGACGGCGACGGCGACGGCGACGCGGTGCCGCGGCTTGCCATCGGCGTTCTGCTGGCCGACGAGGCCACGACCGGGCCGGTCACGGCGACGCTTACCATTCCCGGTGGTGGTGGCAGCCTGCCGCCGATCGACGCCACCATCGATCAGGGGATGCTGATGGCACCGCTCCCCGCATCGATGGCGGCGGCCATGCTGCCGGCACTGCGGCAGGCAGACATGCTGGACATCACCGTGACCGCGCCCGCCGCGGGTGTCCTCGCCTCCAGCCGGGTCTCGCTGGCGGGGGCCTCGGCGGCGCTGCTTTATGTCGATGATGCACAGAAGCGGGTGGGTACGGTCACCGCACTGGTCAGGCGGGGCGACAAGCCCGCCTCGGCCGTGCCGCCGGTGCCGCCGGTGCCGGTGGTCACACCACCGCAGCCCTCCACGTCCCCCGTGCCCGCCGGCTTGCCGGCCGGGTTTGACACCCGGTCTCAGGGCGACGACTGCGATCCTCAGGCCCGCGAGATGGTGCCACCGCTGATCGGCCGTCTGGATGCCGATCATGTGCTGTATGGCACCGTCTGTCTGGCCGGCGCCTATAACATGGTCTATCAACTGTGGGTTGAAGACCAACAGGGCGGGATCGAGGCGGCGGATATCGAGATGCCCGACGGCATCAGCCCGATCGACCTGATGAACATAGACTATGATGCCGACAGTCGCATGTTGTCGAGCTATGCCAAGGGGCGCGGGATCGGCGATTGCGGCACCGCCGCCAGTTGGCTGTGGGATGGCGGCCGCTTCCGCCTGACATCGCTGATCGCGATGGAGGTCTGTCAGGGCATTCCGGCCGATGCCTGGCCGGTGCTGTATCGGGCGGAGATCCGCTGACGATCACGCTCCGGTCAAGTCACTGTCGGGTCAGGTCACTGTCGGGCCGGGTCACTGTCGGGCCGGGTCATTGTCCGACCAGTGTCGAGGCGATATCCGGCCCCGGCACCGCGCCGTTCACCTGAATGCGGTGCCACAGCGCCAGCATCAGCAGCCCCCAGGCGCGCTGGCCCTGGCCGGGGCGGTCGGCCGCCCGGAACAGGTCGATCACGGCATCCCGTGGCGACAACCGGGCGATCAGCGGCTCGTCGGCCACCAGCGGCCCCAGCCGCGCGGCGTCGGCCGCAATCCACGCCCCCACCGGCACGGTGAAGCCGCGCTTGGGCGCAAACGGCGTCGCCTGCGGCAGATGCCGTGCCAGCCAGTGGCGCAGCAGCAGCTTGCCGCGCCGCCGGTCGACCTTCATCCGATCGGGCAAGGGCCAGGCGAAGGCGGCCATGGCCGGGTCCAGAAACGGGGTGCGTCCTTCGATGCCATTGGCCATCAGCATCCGGTCCAGCTTCAGCAGCAGGTCGTTGGGCAGCCAGTCGGCGCAATCCACCGCCTGAAGGCGTTGCAGCCGGGTGCCGCCGGCGCGGGCCGCCGCCGCTTCGGCAGCCGCCACGCCGTGGCGCCAGTCATCGGCCGTGGCCGACCATTCCGGCCGCAGCAGCCCCGTACCGTCCAGGTCGCCGCGACGGCGCATCGGGCGGCCCCCGAACAGCCGCCAGCGTCGGGCGCGACGATACCGGCCATAGCCGGCGAACAACTCGTCGCCGCCCTCGCCCGACAACACCACCTTCACATGGGCGCGCGCAATCTCGGCCAGCTTGAAACTGGGCAGAACCGCATAGTCCAGGGTCGGATCATCCAGCGCCCGCGCCACCTGCGGCGCGATCCGGTCGAAATCGGCGCGGGTCACCAGGGTCTCGATCAGGTCGGCACCGGTCACGCCGGCAACCACGCGGGCAGCAGCCCGTTCGTCATGCACCCCGCCATCGCCGAACCCGGCGGTGAAGGCGGTCACCGGCCGGCTGTTCAGGCGCGCCATCATCGCCAGCACGGCCGAACTGTCGACACCGCCCGACAGGAACAGGCCATAGGGCACATCGCTGCGCTGGTGCAGGTCGATGGTCTGCTCGAACACGCGGTCAAAAGCGGCCAGCGCCGCATCCATCCCGCGCCCGGGATCGGGCTCGGACCGGGCATCGCCCCCGGGCAGTGCCGGCGCCACCCGGCGGTCGGTGATCCGTCCGGCCTCGACGATCAGCCGCTCGCCCGGCAGCACCCGGCGGATGGCCGGGAAGACCGTTCCGGCTCCGGTGGTGAAATGCAGTTGCAGCAGCTCGATGATCCGCGCGTCGTCGAGGGCCGTGCCGGCAAGCCCGGCCCGGATCAGGACCGCCGGCTCCGACGCGAAGGCAAAGCCTTCGTGCCCCTCGACGTAATAGAGCGGCTTGATGCCGAACGGGTCACGCGCCAGCACCAGCCGGCCATCGCCGCTGCCGCGCGGATCATGCAGCGCGATGGCATACATGCCCCGCAACCGGTCGAAACCCTCGGTGCCATGGCGCAGATACAGCGGCAGAGGCGGCTCGCAATCCGATGCGGTGCGGAAGCGGGCATCGGGCAGTGACGCCTTCAATTCGCGGTAATTGTAGATCTCGCCATTGGCGACCAAAGCCAGGCTCCGGGCGTGATCGCCGCTCTGCACGGCGTTCCGGTCGGCGGGGTCGATCGGCCACAGCAGCGGCTGGTCACCGGTGGCAAGGTCGATGATCGCCAGCCGGGTGTGGACCAGCCCCACCCCGCCGCGCAGGGTCACACCATGGCCATCGGGGCCACGATGGCCCATGGCGCCGGCCAGGCGGTCCAGAACCGCGCGGGTGGGCGGCTGGCCGTCCCGGGTCATGATGCCGGCGATGCCGCACATGGGCGACTGTTCCTTCAGCTCCGGGGCAGGATCCGACGGAAGAGATCGGCATAGGCCCCGACCACCGCCGCCTCGGTGAAATTGCGCTCATAGGCCGTGCGGCCGCCGGCGATCATCGTCTCGCGCAGCCGGGTTTCACGCAGCACGGTTTCGATGCTCGCCGCCATGGCCGCGTCGTGATCCACCGGCACCAGCAGGCCGTTGGCGCCATGAGCGATCAGCTCCGACGGCCCCTGGCTTGCCGCCGCCACCACCGGCACGCCATGCGCCCAGGCTTCCAGCACGATATTGCCCAGCGGCTCGTGACGCGATGAACAGACGAACACATCGGCCGCCGCATACAGCGCCGCCACATCGGTGCGCCAGCCCAGGAACGACACCCGGTCGGTGATGCCAAGCCCGCGCGCCAGTTCGCGCAGATCGTCTTCCAGCGATCCCACGCCCGCCAGCCACAGATGCGCGCGCGGCACCTGCGCCACCGCACGGATCAGCACGTCGAAGCCCTTGTTCGGGTGCAGCCGCCCAAGCCCCAGGATCAGCGGCGCATCATCCGGCGTGCCCCAGCGCGACCGCGGCTCGGGCGGCATCGGCGTGGCGTCGACGAAATTGGGCACGTAATGGCTGCGCTCGGCCGGCACGCCCTTGCGGCGCAGATAGGCGACGATATCGCGGGTGTTACCGACCAGATGATCGGCGCCGCGATAGTTCTTCAGATCGTAATATCCACCCAGCCGTGCCACATGAACGAAATCGCCCGCCGGGCAGGCGGCCGTGGCCCGGTTCATCCAGGTCAGCACGATGTCGGGCCGGAAGCGCTTCACCATCCGCCGTAAACGCCACCAGGTCCTGATGTCGACATGGCGGCCGAAACGCAGCCCCTGGGGGTCGAGGCCCGCGGCCCGCAGCTTCGCCATGCGTTCCGGGTGGGGGCGAACGGCGATCGCCTGCTCGATCCCCCTGTGATGGAAGGCGACCGCCAGGCGGTCGAAGAAGGCCTCGGCACCGCCATGGGCGGCGCCCGCCATGAGCTGCATCACCCGGAGCGGCCGCCCGTCCCTGAGCAGGACGGGGAGGTCCGGGGGGGTGACGGCAGGTCGCGGCTGTTCGGTATCAGGCATCATCCGTCCGTCGGGTTGCCGGGAGGGCGAAGGCGGTCCGCTGTCACGGGCGGGCCCAGCCGATCGCGGCGGGCCCGGTCCATCCCGGCCACGACGGCGCGGATATCGTAGCCGAGCCGGTCCAGATGCGCACGGCCGTTCCGCGCCATCGCCTCGCGGCGGGCCGGATCGTCGGCCAGCGCACCGATGGCCGCCGCGAGTGTATCGGCAGTGGCCGGGTTCAGGGTCAGGCCGGCGCCGTGGACGATGTCGCGGAGCCCGCCGCGATCGGTCGCGATCAGCGGGCAGCCCATCGCCAGGGCCTCGACCGCGGTGCGGCCGAAGGGTTCGTCCCAGACCGACGGCACCACCGCCATCGCGGCGCGACCATAGAGGTCGAGCACCTGATCGAAGGTGCGGAAGCCGGTCATTTCGATCAGCGGCCGGTCGCGGCCGGCATTGATCTCCGCCACCCGCGCCCGCACGCCCGCCTCGAAGGTCGAAACGGCGGCCATCCGCGCGCCCGCGCCCTCAGGCGGGCGATCGGCGCCCACCATCACCGCCCGCCAGCCCGGCCGGTCGGCGAGTGCCGCGGCGGCCGCCTCGACAAACAGATCCGCGCCCTTGTCTCTGACAATGCGGCCGACGAACAGCACCACCTGCCCGCGCGGCTCGGTGATGGCCGCGCGGTTCGCGTCGAAGACGGACAGGTCGAAACCGATCGGGCAGACCACCGCCTTCGCCGCCAGCGCCGGATCGTCGATGCCGTCGAGCAGCCGCGCGCGGATATAGCCGCTGACACAGAACACCGTGTCGAGCCGGGCGAGCAATGCCCGACGGTCGGCGGCACTGCGGAAACGGCGCATGACCTGGGGATCGTTGTGCAGGAACAGGGCAAAACCGGCCCGGGGTGCGATGCGCATCAACCAGGGCAGAAATTCCGGCCGGTTATGGACCTCGATCAGCTTCGGCCGGGCGGCGAGCAGCACGCGGGTCGCCGAGATCAGATAGGCCAGGCGCCGCGATCCGATCAGCCCCCGGGTCGCTAGGCTGCGAAAGCTGATGCCCTCGAAGGGTCGCTCAACCGCAGCACCCAGGACCGTGGTGCGGTCGGCATAGCCGCTGAATCGGACAAAATCACGCACCGAGAGCGCGATGGCGCCGGCATTGGCCGCCTGGAAGCTCTCGCTCGGCGTCAGCAGGATGGCAAGATCGGTCGGGCGGTGGGTCATTGGGTCACCAGTCCCGGTCGCGCCACGCCAACCCGGTCAAGCAACGCCACCGCGGCCCGCTCCACGGTATCGACGGCAAGGTCGGTCATGTAGCAGCGATCGGCCGGTGACGACGATCGCTCGGCCGCGAGCTGGTGATGGGATTCGGGCGTCCGAACCGCCACCGCATGGTCGCCCCACGGGCCATAGACCACATCCGAGGTGGGGCCGAACAGCCCGACGGTCGGCGCGCCGGCAGCCGCGGCCATGTGCATCAGGCCGCTGTCATTGCCGACAAACAGGTCCGCACGCTCCAGCAGGGCCTGAACCGCCAGCAGCGGCAGGGTGCCCACGATGTCGGGGGCGTTCAGGCTCAGAGCGTGCGCGGCCGACAGCACCGGCTCCGCCTGTGGCCGTTCATGGGCGGCGGCGATCACGGCGACCGAGGCACCCCCAAGCCGCCCCTTGGGCCCCGCCAGCCGCCCGACCAGGCTTGCGAACCGGTCGGCCGGCCATTGCTTGCCCACCCAGTTGGCGGCAGGGGCCACCACCAGCAGCCGGCGGCCATCGGCCGGCAGGGCGCGGGTTGCCGCGTCGTGGTCCTGGGGCCTGGTCCAGATACGGGGCGCCGGTGGCGTGTCCAGATCCAGCGTGCCCGCCAGTTGGAACAGCTTGTGGCGACCGCCGTCATGGCGCGCCAGCACCCGCCGACGTCGGGCCCGCAGGGTCCAGGCAATCGCCGAACCGCGCAGATCGACCACCATGTCCCAGTGCGTGCCGATCACCGCCCGCCACAGATCGCGCCAATGCCCGGCGTAACGGCGCTTGACGATGGGGATCACCCGCTCGATCCCCGGCACGGCCGCAAACAGAGCCGCCGCGGGTGCGCCCACGGCAACGGTGACACGCGGCACGCCCCGCCCCGCCGCGCGCTCCGCCCGGATCAGGTGATCGAGCAGGCCGGTCGACAGAACCGCATCGCCGATGCGGGTGGAGGTGATGAACAGCAGATTCATGCGCAATCCCGGCCATGGCATCCCGTCGGTTATAGGGTGCCTGTGGCCGGTGATGCAACCATGGTCCCCGCAGCACCGGGCTTCGATCGCACGGCACGCGCGGCTTCCCCTTGAACCCGCCGGTCGCCGACGCCACAGTTGAGCGGCCGGCCGGCAATCGGCCGCACCGGACGACGCCACCGACAGGACCGCCACATGACCCTGACCATCCAGCCCCGCATCGCCCGCCTGCCCGGCCGCAGCCTGATCATGCTCGATGGCGCCGATGCGCTGCGCTTCCTCGACGGGCTGGTGTCGGGCGACCTTGATCCGGTGGAGGAAGGCCGCGCACGCTATGGTGCCCTGCTCACCCCCCAGGGCAAGATCCTGCATGACCTGATCGTGGCACCGGCCGACCCGGCGGCAGGCGCCGAACGGCTGCTGGTGGAATGCGCCGCGCCGCTTGCAGGCGATCTGGTCAAGCGGCTGACGCTGTACAAGCTGCGCGCCAAGGTGACCATCCGCCCCGCCACCGGGCTTGTGGTCGCCGTGGCCTTCGGTTCCGGTGCCGCGGCGGCACTGAGTGTCGACGACGCCCCCGGCAGCGTTCGGGCCACGGGCGGCGATGTCGCCGAGGGCGGCGTGCTGCAGGTGACCGATCCACGCCGCGCGGGGCTGGGCGTGCGGCTTTGGGGCAGCGATCAGGCCGTCGCCGACCGCGCAGCCGCGGCCGGTCTTGCGTCGGCCGAGGCCGCAGACTGGGATCTGTGGCGGATCGAGGCACGGGTGCCCGAGGGGCCGGCGGACCTGCCGCCCGAACAGGGGCTGGCGCTGGAACACGATCTGGACCGGCTGAACGGCGTCGCCTTTGACAAGGGCTGCTATGTCGGGCAGGAAGTCACCACCCGCAGCAAGTTCCGCGGCCAGGTCCGCAAGCGCCTGTTCGTGGTCGATACGGCCGACGGCGCCCGCCTGCCGCCGCCGGGCACGCCGGTGATGGCGGGCGAGCGTGCGGCCGGCGATCTGCGCAGCAGCGTCGGCGGCACCGGCATCGCCCTGCTCCGGATCGACCGGACGGACGAGGCGGCAGCCGGCAGCGGCCCGGTCCTGACCGCCGATGGCATCACCCTGGCCGCGCGACCGCGTGGCGACGACTGACACGGAAGATCCGCGCCCGGCATCGCCTGCCGCGCGCCCATGGAAGGATGCCCCCGCCGTGACCGATACCCCAGCCGCCGCCGACGGCACCTGCCCATGGTGTGGCACCGATCCGCTCTACCGCGCCTATCACGACACCGAATGGGGCGTGCCGGTGTGCGACGACCGGCAGATGTTCGAGATGCTGGTGCTGGAAAGCTTCCAGTCCGGCCTGTCCTGGATCACCATCCTGCGCCGGCGCGAGGGGTTCCGACAGGCGTTTCTGGGCTTCGATGCCGAGGCCGTGGCCCGGATGGGGCCCGATGACGTCGACCGGCTGGTCGGCGATCCCGGCATCATCCGTCATCGCGGCAAGATCGAGGCGACGATCGGCAATGCCCGCGCCACCCTGGCGCTGCGCGATGCCGGGCGCGGGCTTGCCGATACGCTGTGGGACGTGATCGACGGCCGCCAGATCACCAATCATCTGGCCAGCATGAGCGACGCCCAGGCCCGCACCGATCTGTCGGACCGGATCGCGAAGCTGCTGAAGCAGAAGGGCTTCAGGCATATGGGCTCGACCACCACCTATGCGCTGATGCAGGCGACCGGGATGGTGAACGATCATCTGGTCAGTTGTCCGCGCCATGCCGAGATTGCCCGCGCCGCGGGTGACGCGGGCTGAACCGGTCCGGTCAGGCTTCCAACTGAAGCACGGTCTCGGTCGGCACGTCCAGACGTGCCCGACCGCCCAGGCCGATCAGTTCGATGATGAAGGCGGCACCCGGCACCTCGGCGCCCACCTTGCGCAGCAGGGTGACGGCGGCCGACGCGGTGCCGCCGGTGGCCAGAAGATCATCGACCAGCACCACCCGCTGGCCGGGCTCGATCATGCCCTCCTGCACCTCGACCACATCCTCGCCATATTCCAGCGCATAGGCATGGCTGACGGTGCGGCCCGGCAGCTTGCCGCGCTTGCGCACCATCACGAAGCCCTTGCCCAGCGCCAGTGCCAGGGGGGCCGCCGCCAGAAAGCCGCGCGATTCGATCCCGGCCAGCAGGTCGGGCTGCATCGGGCGGATTGCCTCGGCCATCCGGTCGATGGTCTCGCGCCAGGCGTCGGAATGCGCCAGAAGCGTCGAGATGTCATAGAACAGAATGCCCGGCTTCGGAAAATCCGGAACGTGGCGGATATGGCTCGCAAGATCCATGGCGACGCTGGTCCTTCTGGAGGTCGGCTGGAGGGGGTGCCGCGCGGCCACCATGACCGGGGCAGATCCGCCACCCGTCGAGCCTAGCAAAACGACAACCTGTAGTGGAGATATTTTCCGGCCAGAGTTCCTCTGACGATCGATGTTCCTCTGACGATCGATGTTCTTCTGGCGATCGATATCGGCCACGGCATCAACGGCTATCGAAACCGTGGCACGGCCTCGTCGTGACCCATCGGGTCCAGATGGGTGATGATCTCGGCGTCGGGATAATGCACCCGCAGCCGCCGCTCGGCCTCGTCGGCAATGGTATGGGCCTGGGTCAGGCTCTGTTCCGGCAGCAGTTCCAGATGCATCTGAATGAAGGTGTGCACGCTGGACGACCGGGTGCGCAGATCATGCATGCCTTTGACGCCCGGCACCGCCAGAATGATCGCCCGGATGCGTGCGCGATCCTCTGCCGGAAGTTCATGATCCATCAGCGCGTCCAGGGCACTGCGCCCGATGCCCCAGGCGCCGCGCAGCAGATGCAGCGCGATCAGCACCGCGATCACCGGATCGGCCTCGGTGATGCCCAGATACTGGCTGAGCACGATCGAGGTGATCACGCCAAGATTGATCAGCAGATCGCCGGTATAGTGCAGCCGGTCGGCGCCAACCGCCATCGATCCGGTCTTTGCCAGCACATGGGTCTGATAGCGCACCAGCACCAGCGTCACAATGATGGCGATCACCATCACGGCGATGCCGATCGTGCCCTCGCCCACCGGTTCCGGCTGGAACAGGCGGCGCACGGCCTCCACCGTCAGCAGCAGCGCCGACCCTGCGACAAACAATGCCTGCCCCATGGCGGCCAGCGGTTCGGCCTTGCCATGGCCGAAGCGATGCCCGGCATCCGCCGGCCGCATCGCCTGGCGCACCGCCAGCAGCGTCACCAGACTGGCACCGGCATCCGACACGCTGTCGACCAGGCTGGACAGAATGCTGACCGACCCGGTCATGATCGAAGCCGCGATCTTCAGCGCCACCAGGGCCAGCGCCACGCACAGCGACGCCATCGTCACCCGGCGCTTCAGCCGGGCCAGCGCCGGATCGGGTGGTGCCAGAACACCCGTGGGGGCCGGATCGCGGGCGGGAGACATCATCGTCGCCGGATCAGGGAAACAGCCATTGCCGGGTCCAGCCGGCACCGTCGCGCAGATAGACCAGCCGCTGATGCAGCCGGAAACGGCCTTCCTGCCAGAACTCCATGCGCTGCGGCACCACCCGGAAGCCCGACCAGTGATCGGGCCGCGGCACCCGGCCGACATTGAATTTCAGGGCGAATTCGGCCGCCCGCTTCTCAAGCTCATAGCGGCCCTTCATCGGCCGCGACTGCCGCGAGGCCCAGGCGCCGATCTGGCTGTCGCGGGCTCGGCTGGCGAAATAGGCATCGGCCTCGTCCGCCGTCACCTGCTCGACCTGTCCCTGAACGCGGACCTGACGGCCCAGCGGCATCCAGTAGAACAAAAGCGCCGCCTGCGGATTGCCCAGCAGGTCGCGGCCCTTGTCGCTCTCGTAATTGGTATAGAAGACGAAGCCATCGCGGTCCCATGCCTTCAGCAGCACCATACGCGCCGCAGGCAGGCCATCGGTGCCGGCGGTGGCCACGCACACGGCCGTGGGCTCGGTGATCGCGGGCTCGGCGCGCACATCGGCGTACCAGCCGCCAAACTGTTCGAACGGATCTTCAAGCTCGCGGATCGACATCAGATCACAGGCTCCGGCGGAAGGCGGGTCTTCAGGGACAGGATCGGTGCCCAATAGATGCACAGCCACCAGACGGGGGCAAGTCCGGGATGGCGGGCCAGAACGGGTGGGACCAGACGGGTGCGACCGAATGCCCTAAGACGGCCTCTTGTCGCGATGTCGATGCGCACCGACATTTCGAGGTGGCAACCACGACCCGCAACCTGTGACCATGGGCCTGAAATTTGACACGGCAAATCCGATGCCTGCCGCTTCTGGCCGGCCGGCCGCGTGATATGATCCGCACCTGACGAGCATCGGCCATCTGGTCCACAGGATATCGCCCCCTTGTCCACAGGATACTTGTCCATAGGATATCGGTCGTCGTCGGCGTAGAAGATCGCACCCCACATCATCACCGGAAGCTCCCATGAAGCCGTTTATTCCCGTCATCGTCGCCGCCGCCCTCGCTCTGGGCGCCTGCTCCAGCAGCGACATGGGCACCAAGGAAGGCGTCGGCTCCGTCCTCGGCGCCGTGGGCGGCGCCGTCGCCGGCGCGCAGTTCGGCAAGGGCACCGGGCAGATCGCCGCCGCCGCCGTCGGCACGCTGGTCGGCGCCTATCTGGGCAACGAGGTCGGCAAGTCGCTGGATCGCGCCGACCGCGTCGAGGCCCAGGCCGCCAGCCAGCGCGCGCTGGAAAGCAACCCCACCGGACAGACCACCAGTTGGAGCAATCCCGACAGCGGCCATTCCGGCACGATCACCCCGGTGAAGACTTATCAGAACCCGAATGGCGAATATTGCCGCGAATTCACCCAGCGCGTGAATGTCGGCGGCAAGACCGAAGAGGCCTATGGCACCGCCTGTCGGCAGCCCGATGGCAGTTGGCGTATCGTGAACTCTTGACGCGGAGCCCGCGTCCCACGACCCTTGGGCACGGACCGCCGCCCGCTCGCAGGCGGCGGTTCGCTTCTGGCTGCGCGGCCGTGTCCCCGGGGGACAGGGCCGGCCTGTAGACAGCCGGACAGTGTTCGCCCACGGGGGACCGCGTGACTGCCGATCCGTACCAGACCCTGGGCGTGGCTCGTGACGCCACGCCCGATACCATCAAAGCGGCCTATCGCCGTCTCGCCAAGGCTTACCACCCGGATCTGCACCCGGGCGATGATGCCGTGGAGCGCCGGTTCAAAGACGTGTCCGCGGCCTATGCCGTGCTCTCCGATCCCACGCGCCGCGCGGCGTTCGATCGCGGCGACACCGATGCAAACGGCGCATCCCGCCCCCGCCCTCAGGGCCGTCCGCGCGGCGATGGCGGCGGCTTCGCCGATTTCTTCTCCGACATCTTCACCGAACCCGGCCGGACCCGGCGCCCGCGTGCAGCCGGTGGTGGCCCCGGTACAACAGGTGGTGGTGCAGGCAGCGGCATCGGGGGTGGCAGTGCCGCCGGCACCGGTAGTACCGCGGCCGGGCGGACCGGCATTCACCGCCGGGGCGTCGACGTCACCTATACGCTGCTGGTCGAGTTCATCGAGGCGGCGCGCGGCACCCGCAAGCGCATCCGCCTGCCCGAGGGCCGCGAGCTAGAGGTCACGGTGCCGGCCGGTATCCGCGACGGGCAGAAGCTGCGCCTGTCCGGCCAGGGCATGCCCGGATTCGGCAATGCCGAGGCCGGCGATGCGCTGGTCGAGGTGAATGTCCGGCCGCATCCGCTGTTTCGCGCCGACGGGCGCGACATTCTGATCGACGTGCCTGTCACGCTTCCCGAAGCTGTGCTGGGTGCCGGCATCATCGTTCCCACCCTCGACGGCCCGGTCCGGGTCGCCGTGCCGCCCGGATCGAGCGGCGGACGGCGGCTGCGCCTGAAGGGCCGTGGCATGGGTGCGGATTCCGGCGATCGCGGCGACATGTTCGTCGTCCTCAGGCTCGTGCTGCCCGATCGCGACGACCCCGCGCTGACCGAATTCGTGAAGCGGTGGAAGCCGCCTCAGGATTACGATCAGGTCCGGCGGCGTGCCGGGATTGAATGACCGATCGCCTCGCTCCTCTCAAGACAGTGCTGTCCCGTCTGCGCGGCATGCGCCGTGTGCGGGAACTGACCGTGGCCTATGGGCGTTTCGTCAAGGACGGCGCCGACCAGATCTCGGGCCATATCGCCTTCGCGATGCTGTTCTCGATGTTCCCCTTCCTGATCGTGCTGGTGGTTCTGGCCGGCACGGTCGGTCAGGCGGACGAGGTTCACACGCTGATCCTGACTCTGCTGGACTATCTGCCGCCCGATGTGGCAGAGGCTTTGCGCGGGCCGATCGACACCATCATCTTCGGGCCGAAGGGCGGCCTGCTCACCTTCGGTATCCTGACCGCGCTATGGTCGGCCTCGAACGCGCTCGAAAGCATGCGCAACGCGCTGAACCGGGCCTTTCGGGTCCGGATGGTGCGCCCTTTCTGGAAGCGTCGCGGGCAGAGCCTGATCCTGGTCGTGCTGGGCGCGCTGATCCTGCCGGTGGCGCTGGCCCTGTTCGTGCTGTTGCCGATCGCGATCGGCCCGGCGGTGGATTTCTTCGGCCTGTCGGAAAGCTGGATCTGGCTGGTCCATACGCTGCGTCCGCCCCTGTTGCTGCTGGGCACGATCGCAGTCGTCTGGGGGCTGCTGCGGCTGCTGCCCGACGCCCTGCCGCCGCGGCGCCGGGCCCTGCTGCCGCCGGCCGCCGTTATCGTGCTCGGCTGGACGGCGCTGCTGATCGGATTTTCAGTTTATCTGCACCAGACCGGTGGGATGAATGCGGTCTATGGCAGCCTGGGCAGCATGATCGCGACCCTGCTTCTGCTGTATCTGGCAGCCTATATCTTCCTGCTGGGCGGATACTGGGCAGCGGTCAGAGCCCGTATCGATCGTCACCGGCGCCGTCATGCGGCGATGCGCAGGCTGGCACGACGGCATATGCTGAAGGCACGGGCGCGGTGACTTGCCCGGCATTGCCGGCGTTTTAGCCACCACCGCGGCTGATTTGACCAGACGCCGGTTTCGTGTAGGATGCGCCGCACCCGTGCCTGGACAGCGCGCCCGTTGGTCGCGCATACGGTGCGTCGACTGGATTTTTTTAAAAGGGTCCGCCAGGGCCGGCCGAGCCCCCGGTCCGTCTCTGGATCGGGCGTGTGAAAGAGCGAGGGGACCGCATGATCGTTCAATCGAACGTGATGGCCGGCAAGCGTGGTCTGATCGTCGGCGTCGCAAACGATCGCTCGATTGCCTGGGGCATCGCCAAGGCGGTGACGCAGAACGGCGCCGAAGTGGCGTTGACCTATCAGGGTGAGGCGCTGGAACGCCGCGTCCGGCCGCTGGCGCAGGAAGCCGGCGCCACGATCGTGGCGCCCTGCGACGTGACCGACGAAGCCAGCCTGAAGGCTCTCTTCGATGAAATCGGCGACAAATGGGGAAAGCTCGATTTCCTCGTCCACGCCGTGGCGTATTCCGACAAGACCCAGTTGCGCGGCAAGTTCGTCGACACCACGCTCGACAATTTCCTGCGCACCATGCAGATTTCGGCTTTCTCGCTGGTGCAGATGGCCCAGTATGCCCGCCCGCTGATGACGGGTGGCGGCAGCATCCTGACGCTGTCCTATATCGGCGCCGAAAAGGTCATCCCCCACTACAACGTGATGGGCGTGGCCAAGGCGGCGCTTGAGGCCAGCGTGCGTTACCTGGCGGCCGATCTCGGCACCGAGAACATCCGGGTCAACGCGATCTCCGCCAGCCCGATCAAGACGCTGGCGGCATCGGGTATCGGCGATCTGCGTTATATCATCCGCTGGAACGAGCTGAATTCGCCCCTGCGTCGCACCGTCACCATCGACGAGGTCGGCAATGCCTCGGTCATGCTGCTGTCCGATCTGGGCACGGGCGTGACCGGCGAGATCCTGCATGTCGACGCCGGCTATCATGTCATCGGCATGAAGGCGGAAGACGCGCCGGATATCGATCTGTCCGAGTGACGATTGCGGGCCGTAGCACCCACCTGATCAACGCCCATACAATGCAAGGACCGGCAGACGATGGCGGGTAACAGTTTCGGTGCGCTTTTCCGCTTCACCAGTTGGGGAGAAAGCCACGGACCCGCGATCGGCTGCGTCGTCGACGGTGTGCCGCCGCGTCTCGCGCTGACCGAGGCCGATATTCAGCCCTATCTGGACCAGCGCCGCCCCGGCCAGTCGCGCTATACCACCCAGCGCCGCGAGCCCGATCAGGTGGAGATCCTGTCGGGCACGTTCGAAGGCCAGACCACCGGCACGCCGGTCAGCCTGCTGATCCGCAATACCGACCAGCGGTCCAAGGATTACGGCGACATCAAGGACAAGTTCCGTCCGGGCCACGCCGATTTCACCTATCAGGCCAAATACGGCATCCGCGACTATCGCGGCGGCGGCCGGTCCAGCGCCCGCGAAACCGCGGTGCGGGTGGCGGCGGGCGCCGTGGCCCGCAAGGTGCTGGGCAGCGGTATCGCGATCCGCGGCGCGCTGGTCGAAATGGGCGGCATCGCCGTGGACCGCAGCGCCTGGGACTGGGCGGAATGCGGCCGCAATGACTTCTTCTGCCCCGATGCCGGCACCGCCGCACGATGGGCCGACTATCTCGATGGTCTGCGCAAGACCGGCGACAGTTGCGGCGCGATCATCGAGGTCGTGGCCGAAGGCGTGCCGGTGGGGCTCGGCGATCCGCTTTACGACAAACTGGATGCCGATCTGGCCAAGGCGATGATGAGCATCAACGCGGTCAAGGCGGTCGAGATCGGCGACGGCTTCGAAACCGCCCGGCTGACCGGTTCGCAGAACGCCGATGAAATGCGCATGGCCAGCGGGCGCCCGAGCTTTCTGGGCAACCGGGCCGGCGGCATTCTGGGCGGCATCGCCAATGGCGAGCCAGTTGTGGTGCGGTTCGCGGTGAAGCCGACCAGTTCGATCCTCACGCCCCGATTGAGCGTCACCCGCGATGGCGAGGACACCGAGGTGGTGACCAAGGGCCGCCACGACCCTTGCGTGGGCATCCGCGCGGTGCCGGTGGGCGAAGCCATGATGGCCGTTGTTCTGGCCGATCATCTGCTGCGCCATCGCGGCCAATGCGGCGGCTGAGCGGCAGACAGAACGCCACCGCCTGAAGACAGCGCGCCACGGCGCAGGCATACTCCCCGGATCCAATGAGAAACGAGGAGACGCCCCCATGTCAGCCGAAGCCCCCACGTCAACGGAAGAGCGGCCCCTGCATCTCGACACCGGTGTGATGGCGCTGCCCATTCCCGACGAGGCCGGGAATGACGACGATATCCAGGCCTATTACGCCAAATGTCGCGAAAAGCTGGGCATGGTGCCGAATGTCTTGCAGGCCTATACGCTCCGCCCTGAGAAGTTCCGCACCTTCAGCCGCTTCTATAACGAATTGATGCTGGGCGACAGCGGCCTCAGCAAGCTGGAACGCGAAATGGTCGCGGTCGTCGTCTCGTCCTATAACCGCTGCTATTACTGCCTGGTTGCCCATGGGCAGGCGGTGCGCGCGCTGTCTGGCGACCCGAAGCTGGGCGAGGCCCTGGTGATGAATTATCGCGTGGCTCCCCTGACCCTGCGCCAGCGCGCCATGCTGGATTTCGCCTGGAAGGTCACCGGTACGCCAAATCTGGTCGACGAGGCCGACCGCGCCCGGCTGCGGGAGGCCGGCTTCTCAACCGAAGACATCTTCGATCTGGCCAATGTGATCGGTTTCTACAACATGTCGAACCGGGTCGCGAGCGCGATCGAGATGATGCCGAATGACGAGTATCACGATATGAACCGCTGACATCGGTTTTCCTGCGCCACGAAACGCGGAAATCCGGCGTTTCGCATGGGAACGGAAATGGGGGCGCATTTGCGCCCCCAAATCATTTCCGGTTGCCAAAACCAGTGCCAGGACGCGATGATGATCCGCGCTACACAACTTTTAGTTAAGTAAAAGGGGGATATGCGGCGGTGCAGACAATCCGGATGTTCCACCTTGATGCCTTCGCCGACCGGCTGTTCGCCGGCAATCCGGCCGCCGTCTGCCTGCTCACCGCCTGGTTGCCGGTCCCCGTCATGCAGTCGATTGCCGCCGAAAACCGGTTGTCGGAAACCGCGTTCGTCGTGCGCGACACTCCGGTCGCAGGCGACCCTGCCGGTACCGGCCCCTATCTGTTGCGCTGGTTCACGCCCACCACCGAAATGCCGATGTGCGGCCATGCCACCCTGGCGGCCGCGCATGTCATCCTGACCCGCCTGGAACCGGGCGCCGATCAGGTGATCTTCAAGACCATGGGGGGAACATTGAAGGTGCGTCGCCAACCGGCGCCGGTCCACGGCGACGGCAAAGCCGGCAGCGGCGGCCAGTATCTGCGCCTGGACCTGCCGCACGAGACACTGACCCCGCGGCATACGGGCAGCGACGAGACGGCCCGGCTCTGCGCGGCCCTTGGCGGGCTGACGCCCGCACGCGTGCTGACCGGCACTCACGACTGGTACGTTCTGGCCAGCAGCGCCGATGCGGTCGCGACCTGCCGGCCCGATCCGGCGGCCCTGGCGGCGTTGCCGCCACGGGCCATTGCCATCGCCAGTCTGGCCCATGGCGCCGGGGTCGCCCAGGGCGCCGATTATGTCTGCCGGTTCTTCGCGCCACGGCTGGGGGTCGACGAGGATCCGGTCACCGGCATCGCCCATGCCGGCATTGCGCCGCTGATGGCCGATGCCCTTGGCCGCGCGCGGGTGGAAGGATTGCAGCTATCCGCCCGCCGGGGCCGCGTCTGGGCCGAACCAGGCGCCAGCCATGTCGCCCTGACCGGCCGGGTGATCGACTATTCCGAAGGCACCATCGCCTTGTCGCCGGCCGATATATCAGCGGCCGCCGGCCATCTGACAGCGGTCGCCTGACAGCGACGAGCGGCTGAACCGGGCGGATACCGTGCGCCCCGCCCGGGCAGGCCATCCATGTGTCACAGGGCGCGGGTGATCAGCAGCTTCATGATCTCGTTCGGCCCGCCATAGATCTTCTGGATCCGGGCGTCCATATACATGCGGCCGATCTCGCTTTCGGCCATATAGCCAAGCCCGCCCCACATCTGCAGGCAGGCATCGATGGTTTGAACCTGATGCTCACTGCACCACCACTTGGCCATCGAGGCTGTCACCGTGTCCAGGCGGTTCTCGGCCAGCTTGACGATGCAATCGTCCAGGAACACCCGCCCGATCCGGGCCTCTGTCGCCAGTTCGGCCAGACGGAATGAGATGGTCTGGAAATCGAACAGCGTCTTGCCGAAGGCGCGCCGGTCACGCACCCAGGCCGTGGTGATGTCGATCGCATGTTCCATGGCCGCAACCGCGCTCACCGCCAGCAGCAGGCGTTCGCGCGGCAGTTGCTCCATCATCTGATAGAAGCCCTGCCCTTCGACCCCGCCCAGCAGGTTGGCGACCGGCGCGCGGGCGCCGTCATAGAACAGCTCGGCGGTGTCCGAGGCATGCAGGCCGATCTTCTCAAGCGACCGGCCGCGCCGGAAGCCCTCGGAGGCGCCGGTTTCCACGCCGATCAACGAAATGCCCTTGGCGCCGGGCGTACCATCGACCCGAACCGCCGTCAGCACCAGATCGGCGGCGATGCCGTTGGTGATATAGGTCTTCTGGCCGTCGATGACATAATCGTCGCCATCACGCCGGCCGCGCGTGATCAGCGCCTGAAGGTCCGATCCGCCGCCGGGCTCGGTCATCGCGATGGCGCCGACCCATTCGCCGGAACACAGCTTGGGCAGCCAGCGGCGCTTCTGGTCTTCGGTGCCATAGTTCAACACATAATGGCCGACGATGCCGCTGTGGACGCTATAGCCGCTCGCCGCCTCCGGCACCCGCCGGCACATCTCGTCCAGCAGCAGGATTTCCTGATAGATATCGGCGCCGCTGCCACCGAATTCCTCGGGCACGGCCGGGCAGAGCGCGCCCATGCCGGCGATCGCCGTCCAGGCGGAGCGGTCGACCATGCGCTGGTCGCGCCAGCGGGCCGCATGGGGTTTCAACTCGGCGTCCAGAAACCGACGGAACTGGTCGCGCAGCCCCTCATATTCGGCTGTCATCCAGGGTGATTGCGTGTTCAGCATGATCTCGGCCTCCCTGCCGATCGTCCTGTCGGGCCA
The DNA here is from genome assembly GCF_039630945.1 of Tistrella arctica. Classification (NCBI taxonomy): domain Bacteria; kingdom Pseudomonadati; phylum Pseudomonadota; class Alphaproteobacteria; order Geminicoccales; family Geminicoccaceae; genus Tistrella; species Tistrella arctica. Next base: position 391,605 of record NZ_JBBKTV010000007.1, on the reverse strand, counting down.
TCAATCCACGGTTGATGGCCACCATGGCGAAACCGGCCCGCAAGCACCCTGCGGGCCGGCCTCGTCATTCCAGCCCGGTATCAGAGCAGCAGACCGCCGCCACAGACCAGAACCTGTCCGCTGACATAGTCGCTTTCAGGCGCGCAGAACATATACACCGCCCCCGCCGCCTCTTCCGGCTTGCCCGGACGCCCCAGCGGGATGATGTGGCCCATGGTCTCCAGCAACTGCGGCTGGATGCCCACCTTGATCGCGCGCCCCTCGACGTCGATCGTCGCCTGCTCCTTGTCGATCGCCTGGGTCAGCCGGGTGGCGATCAGGCCGAAAGCCACACAGTTCACGTTGACCTTGTAGCGACCCCATTCCTTGCACAAGGTACGGGTCATACCGACCAATGCCGCCTTGGCCGACGAATAGCTGACCTGTCCGGCATTGCCGTAAAGGCCGGCGATCGACGAAATGTTGACCACCTTGCGGAAGACCTCGCGGCCCTCCTGCGCCTCGCGCTTGGAAAAGATCCGGATCGGTTCCGAAGCGGCGCGCAGAATGCGGAACGGCGCCGTCAGATGAACGTCGATCATCGCCTGGAACTGGTCGTCGCCCATCTTCTGGATTGTCGAATCCCAGGTGTAGCCGGCGTTGTTGACGATGATGTCCAGGCCGCCGAAGCCCTCGACCGCCGTATTCACGAACCGCGTGCCAAAATCTTCCGCCGTCACGCTGCCGGCACAGACCAGTGCCTCACCGCCCATGTCGCGGATCTCGGCCGCGACCGATTCCGCCGGGGCCTCGTCCAGGTCGTTGATCACCACCCGGGCGCCCTCGCTCGCAAGCTTCAATGCGATCGACCGGCCGATGCCGCGTCCAGATCCTGATACCAGCGCGACCTTGCCGTCGAGCTTACCCATCGTTGCGTCTCTCCCGATCACGTTTTCTTGGAATCCGTGTCCCGCGATCGGCTGCCATGCCGGTCAGCCGAACCCTGGTCATCCGACGGAAATCACCGCCTCGCCCTGGACCTTCACCTGACCGTTCTGGTCACGCACGATCACCTCAAGGCGCCGGTCGCCGTCGCCGCCGTCAACCGCGCCCACATCCTTTGCCTCAACCGTCAGCCGGTCGTGAACCTGGGTGATGGCGGCGAAGCGCACGGCACAGGATTTCAGCCGTGCCAGCGGCACCGCCTGCGTCACCACCCGGCCGGCCAGGCCCATCACCAACATCCCGTGGGCGAAGACGTCGGGAAAACCGGCCTTCTTCGCGAAGTCGATGTCGATATGGATCGGGTTATGGTCGCCGGATGCGCCGCCATACAGCGCCAACTGGGTGCGGGTGATCGGCGGCAGCTCCACCGTCACATGAATGGCATCAGCGGTCATGCCGCACCTCCCGGGATCGGGTTCCGGATCACCGTCACCTGCCGGATATCCGCCATATGGGCACCATCCGACACCCGCTCGACCCTGATCTCCTCGACCAGAAATTCAAGGGCGCCGCCCTTGCGGTCGAAGATGTCGGCGATGCGGGCCGTGAAGCGGATCTCGTCGCCGGCCACCACCGGCTGGTGATAGGTGAAGCCCTGTTCGCCATGCAGCACCGTGCCCAGATCGATGCCCAGATCGTCGAGCAGGGCATAAGGGTCGGGCGCATCCAGCATCCGCAGGCAGAACAGATAGGTCGGCGGGATCGGACAATCGCGATAGCCGGCGGCCCGCGCCGCCGCCGCGTCATGGTGGATCGGATTGGTCTCGCCAATCGCATTCAGGAAAAACCGCAGACGGCCGCGTTCAACCGTCGCGGTGACGGGCGGGAGAACCCGCCCGATCGCCGCTCTGTCGAGCATGGGAAAAACCTCTTCGCTCGATAATGTCAGGCGCGCTCGTAGAGCGAGATCACGCAGGCGCCGCCAAGGCCCAGATTGTGCTGAAGTGCCAGCTTCACGCCCTCGACCTGACGGGGGCCGGCCTGGCCGCGCAGTTGCCAGACCAGTTCCGCGCATTGCGCAAGACCGGTGGCGCCCAGCGGATGGCCCTTCGAGATCAGCCCGCCCGAGGGGTTGGTGACGACACGCCCGCCATAGGTGTTGTCGCCATCCATGATGAACTTCTCGGCCGTGCCCTCAGGCGTCAGGCGCAGCGCCTCATACGAGATCAGCTCGTTGGCGGTGAAGCAGTCATGCATCTCGACCACGCCGACATCCATCGGGTCGACGCCGGCCGCCTCATACACCGCATCGGCGGCGGCGCGGGCCATGTCGAAGCCCACCGCCTTCATCATGCTCTTCTCGTCGAAGCTGGACGTGTAATCGGTGGTCATCGCCTGGGCGCGCATGCGGATGGCATCGGTCAGGCCATGCTTGCGGGCGAAGGCTTCCGAGACCACCAGTGCCGCGGCGGCGCCGCAGGTCGGCGGGCAGCACTGCAGGCGGGTCAGCGGGCCGTACATATGCTTCGAGGCAAGCACTTCCTCGACCGTGGTCGGCGTGCGGAAGATCGCCCGTTCATTGTGCTCGGCATGGCGGCGGGCCTTGACCGCGATCATCGCGAAGGCCTCGTTGCTGGCGCCGTATTTCTCCTGATATTCCTTGCCGGCGCCACCGAACAGGCGGATCGCCATCGGCGCGTCCGCTGTCGGGTCGACCTCGGTCGCGACCTCGATGAACTTCTCAAGCGGGCTCGGCCGGTCCTGATAGACGTCGGCGAGCGCGCCCGGCACCATCTGCTCGAAGCCCAGCGCCAGCACGCAGTCGGCCATGCCCGATGCCACCGCCTGGCGGGCCAGAAACAGCGCCGACGAACCGGTCGAGCAGTTGTTGTTGACGTTGACCACCGGAATCCCGGTCATGCCCACTTCATACAGCGCCGCCTGACCGCAGGTGCTGTCGCCATAGACATACCCGACATAAGCCTGCTGAACCTCGGCATAATCGATGCCGGCATCCGCGAGCGCGAGCCGCGCCGCCTCGGCACCCATGTCACGATACGGTGCGCTGGTGCCCGGCTTCTTGAACGGGATCATGCCGACGCCCGCGATTCTCACGCTCTCGACCATCTCTGGTTTCCTTCACGCCTTCAGGGGGAGGAGATAACCCGCAGACGGACGCACCGCCGCGGCTGGACTTATTCTTTACCCGTGGGTAAGATATCGAATATCAAGTCGAGCCGTCAATCTCTGCCTTGGGGATAGCGCTCGTTCCGATCTGGGCCGAGCCGTGCAATGATCGGGCGCCAAGGGGTGCTGTTCATGCGCGCCGGCCCACAGGAACCACAGAGAGATCACGACACGTGCAGATCGAGATTCCGACGTCGCCCTGGAAGCCCGCCGCCGAACGCCAGCGCGACCGCGACGCCAAGCGCGACGCCGTGCTGCGGACGGCGGCACGGCTGTTCGTCGAAAACGGCTTCCATCGGACCAAGATGGCGGATGTGGCGGAGCACCTGCACATCACCAAGCCTGCGCTCTATCACTATTTCCGCAACAAGGAAGACATCCTCTATGCCTGCTACATGCTGGGCAGCGAGATGATCGAGAGCCTGCTGGCCGAGGTGGAACTGAACAACAGCACCGGGCTCGACCGGGCGGTGGCGTTCCTGAAGGCCTATACGCTGAACATGACCACCGATTTCGGCATGTGTCTGGTGACGGTCGACGATCGCGATCTGGCCACCGACAGCCGGCGCAAGGTGCGGACCTGGAAACGGTCGATCGACAGCCGCCTGCGCAGTTGCATCGCCGAGGGGATCAGCGACGGCTCGGTGCGGCCGGTCGATCCGCGGATCGCCGCCTTTTTGCTGGCGGGCTCGGTCAACTGGGTCGGGCAATGGTTCAGGGAAAGCGGGCCGTCTTCGGCCGAGGATATTGCCGATGCCATGGCAGACATGGCCCGGCAGGCACTGACGGCGCGGGGTTGAGGCGGCGATCGCCTCCGTCCCGTCAGCCGTCCGTACATCACCCCGATCCGCCCGCCCAAGAGGCCAGGACGGGGATCTTCAGGAAACGCCAACGGACTGGGAGGACAGATGGGACTGACGTCGGGCTTGAGAAGAGCGGTCGTGGTCGCGCGCGACCGGACATCGACGATCTGCGCCGACAGGCGGCGTAGCTGGGGGGAAACCGCTGAACGCGTCGCCCGCATGGCCGGCGCCTTCCGCGCGCTGGGGATCGAGGATGGCGACCGCATCGCCGTGCTGACCCTGAATTCGGACGTCTACCTTGAGGCTTATGTCGCGGCACCCTGGGCCGGTGCCGTGATCGTGCCGCTGAACATCCGGTGGAGCCGGCAGGAGAATGCCGACGCGGTCGAGGATTGCGGCGCCAGCCTGCTGATCGTCGACGACGCCTTCGCCGAGATGGGCCGGTCGATCGCCGCCGCCTCGGGCGCACAGCTAGCGTTGATCTATGCCGGCAGCGGCGCGGCGCCTGAAGACATGCCCGCTATGGAAGACCTGATCCGCAACCACGAGCCGGTCGCCGACGCCGACCGTGGCGGCGATGATCTGTTCGGCATCTTCTATACCGGCGGCACCACCGGCCGGTCCAAGGGCGTGATGCTGTCGCACGACAACATCATCGCCAACAGCCTGCATGCCCTGGCCGAGGGCCTGTTCCCGAACGACACGGTGTATCTGCACGCGGCGCCGATGTTCCATCTGGCCGATGGTGCCGCGACCTTCTCGCTGCTGCTGAAGGGGGAAACCCATGTGGTGGTGCCATCCTTCACGCCCGAAGGGGTGATGAAGGTGATCCAGGACCATCGGGTCACCTCGGTGCTGCTGGTGCCGACCATGATCCAGATGCTGGTCGATCATCCGGCGATCGGCAATTACGACCTGTCATCGCTGAAACGGATCATCTATGGCGCGGCCCCGATCACCGAAGCCGTGCTGGACCGGGCCTCGGCAAAGCTGCCGGGCGTCGAGTTCATGCAGGCCTACGGCATGACCGAACTGTCGCCGATCGCGACCCTGCTGCATCCGCAGGATCATATCGGCGACGCCCGCGCCAAGGGCCGTCACCGGTCGGCCGGGCGGCCGGTGATCGGCTGCGAGGTGCGCATCGTCGACGCCGATGGCCGCCCGGTGCCCGAAGGCACGGTCGGTGAAGTCGCGGTGCGTGGCGCCAATGTGATGCAGGGCTATTGGAACCGGCCGGAGGAAACCGAGAAGGCCATCGTCGATGGCTGGATGCACACCGGCGACGGTGCCCGGATGGATGCCGACGGCTATGTCTATATCGTCGACCGCATGAAGGACATGATCATCTCGGGCGGCGAGAACGTCTATTCGGTCGAGGTCGAGAACATCGTCGCCCGCCATCCGGCTGTCGCGCAATGCGCCGTGATCGGCATCCCTGACGCCCATTGGGGGGAGCTGGTCCACGCGGTCGTCGTGCCCCACGCCGATGCCCGGCCGACCGCGCAGGAGATCATCGACTTCTGTAAACAGTATATCGCCGGCTACAAATGCCCGCGCAGCGTGGAGATCCGCGACGAGCCGCTGCCGATGTCGGGCGCCGGCAAGATCATGAAGCGCGATCTGCGCCAGCCCTATTGGAACAAGACCGATCGTCGGGTGAACTGACGGTCGGCGCCACCTGATTGCCGGAGGCGGTTGCACCGTCTCCGGCAATCAGTCCTCCGGCCGGGATGCATCCACGGCCGCCGACGGGGTGCCGCCATCGGCAAATCGTGCCGCGATCAGGAATTCGACATTGCCCTCAGGGCCCTTGATCGGGCTGGGTGTCACACCCAGCACGGTCACCCCGGGCTGTGCCGCGAACCAGTCGCTGATGGTGTCCACCACCTCGGCATGCAGTTCGGGTTCACGGACCACCCCGCCCTTGCCGACCCGGCCCCGTCCGACCTCGAATTGCGGCTTGATCAGGGCGACGGCAAGCCCCCCCGGCTTCAGACGCGACAGGGCCGCCGGCAGCACGGTGCGCAGGCCGATGAAACTGGCGTCACAGACCACCCAGTCGACCCGTTCAGGGATCTGCGCCTCGGTCAGATGGCGGGCATTCTGCTTTTCCAGCACCACGACGCGCGGATCCTGACGCAGCTTCCACGCCAACTGGCCATGCCCGACATCGACCGCATAGACCTTGGCTGCATCATGCGCCAGCAGCACATCGGTGAAGCCGCCGGTGGATGCGCCGACATCGATCGCGACGGCGCCGGCGGGGCTCAGGCCGAAATGGTCGATCGCGCCGGCGAGCTTCAGTCCGCCCCGCGACACCCAGGGGTGGTCGCTGCCCCGCACGGTCAGGGCGGCATCCGCCTTGACCCGCGTGCCCGGCTTGGTTTCCTTGCGGTCGCCGACATAGACCAGCCCGGCCATCACCAGCGCCTGAGCGCGGCTGCGGGTCTCCACCAGCCCCCGGTCGACCAGGGCCTGATCGAGACGTGATGCATCGCCAGCCATAGGAAACGTCCCTGTCCGTCGGTCAGGCGCGGCTGTTGCTCAACACCACGTCGACATCGTTATGGCCCAGGGCCTCAAGTGCCTTGGCGACGATGGCGCCGACCCCGATGCCGGCAACCTCCACCTGATCGCGCGGGCTCATCTGGTCGAGGAACAGGTCGGGCAGCATCATCGGGCGCAGCTTCAGGCCGCGTTCGATCAGGGCGCCGTCGCACAGCAACTGCGTCACCTGGGTGGCGAAGCCGCCGATCGCATTCTCCTCGATCGTGATCAGCACCTCGTGTTCCGCCGCCAGCCTGCGGACCAGATCGGCATCGATCGGCTTGGCGAAGCGGGCATCGGCCACGGTGGTCGAATAGCCGCGGGCGGTCAGTTCCTCACCCGCCTTCAGCGCATCCGCGACCCGGCTGCCCAGCGCCAGGATCGCCACCTTGGTGCCTTCCCGCAGCACGCGGCCACGACCGATTTCAAGCGGGACGCCGCGTGGCGGCAGGGCAATGCCGGTGCCCTCGCCGCGCGGATAGCGCACGGCGCTCGGCCGGTCGTCGATCATGGCCGCGGTTGCCACCATATGCATCAATTCGGCCTCGTCGGCCGGCGCCATCACCACGAAACCGGGCAGGCAGCACAGATAGGTCAGATCGAATGAGCCCATATGGGTGGCGCCGTCGGCGCCGACCAGCCCGGCGCGGTCGATCGCGAACCTGACCGGCAGACGCTGGATCGCCACGTCATGCACCACCTGATCATAGGCGCGCTGCAGGAAGGTGGAATAGATGGTGGCGAACGGCTTCATGCCCTCGGCGGCAAGGCCGGCCGCGAAGGTGACGGCGTGCTGTTCGGCGATGCCGACGTCGAACACCTTGTCAGGGAACCGCCGGCTGAACCGGTCGAGTCCGGTGCCGGTCGGCATCGCCGCCGTCACCGCCAGGATGCGGTCGTCATGCTCCGCCTCGGCGATCAGCGCGTCGGCGAACACATTGGTATAGCTGGGCGCGCCGGCGGCGGGCTTGACCTGGGCGCCGGTGACGACATCGAACTTCGCTACGCCATGATACTTGTCCGCCGCCTTCTCGGCCGGCGGATAGCCCTTGCCCTTCTGGGTGACGATATGGATCAGCACCGGGCCGTCCTGCTGGGCGTCGCGGACATTCAGCAACACCGGCAACAGATGGTCCAGGTTGTGGCCATCGATCGGGCCGACGTAATAGAAGCCCAGTTCTTCGAACAGCGTGCCGCCGGTCACCAGACCGCGGGCGAATTCCTCGGCGCGTTTCGCGGCTTTTTCCAGGGGCTTGGGGAAGGCCCGGGCCATGTGCTTGGCGATGTCGCGCAACGACCGATAGGACCGCGACGAGATCAGCCGCGACAGATAGGCGCTCATCGCGCCGGTCGGTGGGGCGATCGACATGTCGTTGTCGTTCAGGATCACGATCAGCCGGTCGGGCATGGCGCCGGCGTTGTTCATCGCCTCATAAGCCATGCCGGCGCTCATCGCGCCGTCGCCGATCACCGCGATCACCCGCCGGTCGGCCTCGCCCTTCAGTCGACTGGCCACCGCCATGCCCAGCCCCGCCGAAATCGAGGTCGAGCTGTGGGCGGCTCCGAACGGGTCGTAGTCGCTTTCATCCCGCTTGGTGAAGCCCGACAGGCCGTCTCGCTGGCGCAGGGTGCGGATCCGCTCGCGCCGGCCGGTCAGGATCTTGTGGGGATAGCACTGGTGGCCAACATCCCAGATCAGCCGGTCACGGGGTGTGTCGAACACATGATGGATCGCGACACTCAACTCGACGACGCCAAGCCCCGCGCCCAGATGGCCGCCGGTCACGGAGACCGCCGAGATGGTTTCCGCGCGCAGTTCATCGGCAAGCTGGCGAAGCTGGTCGCGGGTCAGACCGCGCAGATCCGCCGGCACCTGCACGGTGTCCAGCAGCGGGGTGGACGGGCGATCGGACACTGGCAGCCTCTCCTCGCTCACGGCGAAAGTCTTCAGGATGACGGCCCCGTTTCATAGGGGTCTTGGTCTCTGTACGCAACACCCCTGCCTGCGGTTTCAGGCCGAAATGCACATTCGATCCGAAAGATATGGCGCGGGCGTCACGGCAATGTAACCGTCAAACCCGCCCACCGGTCGGAAATCCGGCCAATATAGCCTTGCCCGCTAAGCTTGCACAGCATCAAGCGGCGCTGCCACCGTCTGGTCCCCATACCACCAGACGTGGCTGAATTCTGCGACTCAGACGCATTCGATGGCAGATGTGAGCAATGACAGAGACGGGCCGGGCGATGCGGCGCCGGCGATTGCCGTCACCGGTCGCGGGTCACCACATGGATCGCCAGACGGCGCAGATCATCCGCGCGATCATCGAACGCACCAAGTGCCGCAATCGCCATATCCATCAGCCGCGCGGCCTCGGCCCGGGCGCCGTCGACGCCCATCAGCGCCACGAAGGTGGCCTTGCCGCGCGCGGCATCCTTGCCGACCGCCTTGCCGGCCGCCGTCGCATCGCCGGTGGCGTCGATCAGGTCATCGGCAATCTGATAGGCAAGACCCAGGGCCCGGGCATAATCGCGCAGCGCCGTGCGGGCCTCCATGCCGGCACCGCCCAGAATGGCACCGGCCCGGCAACTGAATTCGATCAAAGCGCCGGTCTTCAGCCGCTGCATCCGGCCGATGGCGCCAAGCTCGGTCATGCCGCCCGCGGCCTCGGCCTCGATATCGAGCATCTGGCCGCCGACCATACCGCCGGCACCGCCGGCTTCCGCCAGCGCCAGCACCAGATCGGCCCGCACATCGCCATCGGGATGGGTGGCGGGTTCGGCCAGCACCTGGAAGGCCAGCGTCAGCAGCGCATCGCCGACCAGAATGGCGGTCGCCTCGTCATACTGCTTGTGGGTGGTCGGCCGGCCGCGACGCAGGTCATCGTCATCCATGGCCGGCAGGTCGTCATGGACCAGAGAATAGGTGTGCAGGAACTCCACCGCGGCCCCGGCGCGGAACGACCGGTCCGCGGGCACGTCGAACAACTGCCCTGAGGCTGCGATCAGAAACGGCCGCAGCCGCTTGCCACCGGCGAACACCGCATAGCGCAGCGCCTCGGTCAGTCGTGGCGAGGCGCCGCCCCCTTGGGGGGGCAGCAAGCGGTCCATGGCCGTCTCGACACCGGCCGACACCGTCTCCAGGCGGGCGGCGAGCGCCGCGCGCGCGCGCGCATCGAAAATCGGCAGCAGACCCGCCTGATCGTCGCCCGGAAGCGGTCCGCTGCCATTCATGGCGCCTGGCCCGTCATCAACCGGCGTCGTCACGGCAGGTCGACCGGATCGAGCCCGGTCGGGCGGCCGTCGCCACCCAGCACGATGCGTTCCACCTTGGCCTTGGCCTCAGCCAGCTTGCGCTCGCAATGACGCCTGAGCAGGGCCCCGCGCTCGTAATCCTCGATCGCCTCTTCCAGACGGGCTTCGCCGCTTTCGAGCTTGCGCACGATCTGCTCCAGTTCCTTGAGCGCATCCTCGAAACTGAGGCCGGCGATCTCGGGCGGCAGGGTCTCGTCGGCAGCCATGATGTCGGCATCTCCATAGGCGTGAAGGAGTGATGGGCGTGACGGAATGAGGCCGGGAGTGTAAGCCGGCCCACATCGCCGCGGCAAGGCCGGCTTCCCGGCCGCTGCCTGCCGCTATGGCGCCGTCATCAGGACATGGACATGCGACGCCGCGGCATCGGCCAGCGCCCGCAGGTCATAGCCGCCTTCCAATGTGGAGATGATCCGGCCGCCGGAATGGCGACGGGCGACCTCGATCAGCTCCTTGGTCATCCAGGCGAAATCCTCGGTGCCCAGGTCCATGCCGCCCACCGGATCGCGGTGATGCGCGTCGAACCCGGCCGAGACCAGCAGCAGATCGGGCATGAATTCGTCCAGCGCGGGGATCAACCGCTCGACAAAGGCGCGCCGCACCATGATGCCGCCCGATCCGGCGCCGAAGGGAATGTTCAGGATGTTGCCGGCGACCCCGCGCTCCGACATCTTGCCGGTGCCGGGATAGAACGGCGCCTGATGGATCGAGCCATAGAACAGGTCAGGGTCGTTCTGGAACATCGCCTGGGTGCCGTTGCCGTGATGGACATCGAAATCCACCACCGCGATCCTGTTCACCTTATGGGCGGCACGGGCATGCAGCGCGCCCACCGCCACGTTGTTGAACAGGCAGAACCCCATCGGCCGGCCCGGTTCGGCATGATGGCCGGGTGGGCGGATCGCGCAGAACGCCCGGTCGAAGCGCCCGGTCATCACCGCGTCGACCGCGGCCACCACCGCCCCGGCCGCCCGCAGCGCCGCCTCGCCCGATCCGGGCGACACCACAGTATCGGCATCCAGATGCACCGCCTCCGCACCCTGGGCCGGGATCGCCGCCAGCACGGCGCGGACATAGGCCGGGTCATGGGCCAGAGACAGCGTCTCTTCTGTCGCGGCTGGCGCGTCCTCGCGCACCAGACGGCTGAATTCCGGCGCCTCCAGCGCCTTCAGAACGGCGCGCAGGCGCGCAGGCGATTCCGGGTGCCACGATCCTGTCTCGTGATCGAGACAGGCCGGGTGGGTCAGCAACAGCACCGACATCAGGTTCAGCGTTTCCTCAAAGGCAATCCGGCCCGGCGTTGGCCGCCAGCCGGTCGTTGGCCTGCGGCGTCGCCCGATCCTGCGGGTCATCCTGGTTCTGGCCCTACTCTCCCGCGCGGGCCTGCGGCGCGCAAGCATCGTCTGCGCAGCCTTGACGGCACCGGTGGATAGGCAGGCCGGCACGGCTTTGGTATACCATATGCGACCAGCCTGCCACTTCAATCATCGCGTTTGCAAGGACCATCCCCCCCGTGTCCGCCGATCGACATCAGCCACAGCCGCCGTCCATGATGACAACCGGTGGCACCGACCGGCACAACGCCGCGCGTCTGTGTCTGACCCTGCTGATCGGTGCCGCCGGTGGCGGGCTGTTCGCCTGGTGGCATCTGCCGCTGGCCTGGATGCTGGGTGCCATGAGCCTGACCGCGCTCACCGGCATTCTGGGGGCGCCGCTGATCGCCAACCGGCGGCTGCGGAACTGGACCGTGGTCGCGCTCGGCATGGTGCTGGGCGGCAGCTTCAGCCCGGACGTCTTCGCCCATGCCGCCGGCTGGCCGCTGGGGCTGGCGGCATTGGCCGCCTATATCCTGCTGCTGTTCTCGATGGGCTACTGGCTGATGATCGCCTTCGGCCGCGTCGACCGGGCGACCGCCTTCTTCGCCGCCATGCCCGGTGGCATCAACGAGATGACCCGCGTGGCCGAAGACCACCACGCGGACATCGCGACCGTGGCGCTGACCCATGCGGTGCGGATCTATGCGGTGGTGTTCACCGTGCCGCTATACCTCGCCTATGTCGAAGGCTACGGCGTCGCCGCCACGATCACCCCGCGGCACGCGACACAGGACGGGCTGATCGCCATCTGGGCCGGCGGCGGCATGGCGGGCATGATCGCGAGCTATGTCATGCTGGTGGCCGGCGGCATCCTGGGCTATCGGCTGGCCAGCCGCGCCGGCATTCCAGGCGCCACCTTCATCGGTTCGCTGCTGGTCTCGGGCGCCCTGCATCTGTCGGGGTTGGTGACCCTGCAACTGCCGGCCGCGGCGATCGCCCTTGCCCAGTTGCTGGCCGGCGCCATGATGGGCGCCCGCTTTGCCGGGCTGTCGATGCGCAAACTGGCCCGGATCGTCATTCTGGCGGTCATTTCGGCGCTGATGATGCTGGTGACGGCAATTCTGTTCACGCCGGTATTCACCGCGGTGACCGGTGCGCCCAGGCTGGCGATGCTGCTCAGCCTGGTGCCAGGCGGGTTCACCGAAATGGGGTTGATCGCGCTGTCGTTGGGCCTGGATGCCGCCGTGGTCGCGGTGTTCCATGTGATGCGCGTCATCTATGTCATCATGTTCGCCCCGGTGTTTTTCAAGCAGCGCCGCGCCCGGTCGTGACAACCACGGGCCTGGCCTTGCCCCTGCATGGCGCTGCGTTCTTTGCCATGCAACCGGAAGCCGGATGACATGTGCCCTGATCGTCGATATTGATAGGCGGTTACACACGCGTCATATCGCTTGATATATGATGGTCGTCCGCGCCGACATGCGGCCTGCCTGTGCGCCCTGATACACATCAGTCAACAGCCGCCGGATCTCTGGCCCGATGACCGTCAGCCCACCCGATATCCCCGCCATGGCCCGGCCATCCGCCATACGGCCGGTGGCGCCGGTTCCCGGCGACGACGTCGATGGCGCCCGCCTGATCGCCCGGGCGCGCGCCGCCATTCGTCGGCATCTCGGGGCAACGGCGGTGTTCAGCGCCGGGGTGAACCTGCTGTATCTGACCCCGTCGCTATACATGCTGCAGGTCTATGACCGGGTGCTGTCCAGCGGTAGCGGCGAAACCCTGATGTTCGTGACCGTCATAGCGCTGGTGGCCCTGCTGACCATGGCATCGCTCGACCGGGTGCGCGGCATTCTGATGAGCCGCGCGGGCCTGCGCGTCGACCGGGTGCTGGCGGGGCCGTTACTCGCGCGGCTGATCCGCCAGTCCGCCCTGCCCGGCCAGCCGCCGGCGGCACAGCCCTTGCGCGATCTTGAAACCCTGCGGATGTTCCTGTCGGGGCCGGCGCCGGGGGCGATGTTCGATCTGCCCTGGATGCCGGTCTATGTGGCGATCATGTGGATCATCCATCCCTGGTTGGGCATGCTGGCCCTGGGTGGATCGGTGCTGTTGCTGACGCTGGCGATCGCCGGCGAATACAGCATGCGCAAAGCCGCCGCCGCCGCCGGGCAGGCGCAGTTGCGCGCCCATGCGGCCGGTGATGCCCTGATCCGCGAGGCCGAGCCGATCGAGGCGATGGGCCTGGCGCCGGCGCTTATCGGCCGCTGGCACGACGCTCGGATGGAAGGTCTGGCCGGACATGCCCGGTCGGCCGAACGCGGCGCCTTCTGGTCGGCCGCGACCAAGGGCGTGCGGCTGTCGTTGCAGATCCTGGTGCTGGCAATCGGCGCCTGGCTCGCCATCGAACGCGAGGTCACACCCGGGGCGATGTTCGCAGGCTCGATCCTCATCGGGCGGGCACTGGCGCCGATCGAACAGATCGTCGGCATGTGGCGGCAGATGACCTCGGCGCGTGAGGCCTATGGCCGGGTGAAGACCGCCCTTGCCGCCACCCCGCCGCCGCGGCCCGGGCAGACCGAATTGCCTCGCCCGAAGGGCGCCATCACCCTGGACCGCGTGGTGTTCCGCATGGCCGGCGCCGAACGGCCGGCGATCGGTGGGGTCGACCTGGATGTGCGCGCCGGTGAAACCATCGGCATACTGGGGCCATCGGCGGCAGGCAAATCGACCCTGCTCAGGCTGATGATCGGCTTGTGGGTGCCGCTGTCGGGATCGGTGCGGCTGGATGGAGCCGACGCGGCGCGCTGGCCGCGGGAACGGCTGGGGCCGGCGATCGGTTATCTGCCGCAGGATGTCGTGCTGCTGGCGGGTTCCGTGCGCGACAACATCGCCCGCTTCGGCGATGCCGACGATGCCCTGGTCATCCAGGCGGCCGAACGCGCCGGTGCCCACGACATGATCCTGGCCCTGCCGCAGGGCTATGATACCCGGGTCGGCGATGGCGGCATCGGCCTGTCGGGCGGCCAGCGTCAGCGGATCGGCTTTGCCCGCGCGCTCTATGGCGACCCCGCGATCATCGCGCTCGACGAACCGAATTCCAGCCTGGACAATGATGGCGAGCAGGCGCTGGTCATCGCGCTGAAGCATCTGCGGACCGAAGGCCGCACCGTGTTGATCGTGGCGCACCGCACCGGCATTCTGGGCCTGTCGGACCGGTTGCTGGTGCTGCGCGAAGGCCGGGTTCACATGTATGGACCGACGGCCGAGGTGGTGAAGGCGTTGAGCACGCCCCGCGCCGAGGGCGGGCGCCCGCCGGCGCCGACCCATCCCAATGCCCCCCATCCCAATGCGCCGCAGCCACAGGGGCGGCCGACGCCGCGTGGCAATGGCGGTACCGACAACAATCGCAGGGACGGGGGCCATGATCCCGGCGATCGGCGCGGAGGCGACGCATGAGCATGCAATCGGCACCGGCAGGCGCCGCCGCCCGCCCCACCGGCGCGCCGGGACGGGTCGATGACGGCGCCGGACGGCCGATGCGCACCGGCATCATCGTGGGCGTGCTGTTCTTTGGCGTGCTGGGAGGCTGGGCGGCGATGGCGCCGCTGAACAGCGCCGCCATCGCCCCCGGCGTGGTGATCGTGGAAGGCAACCGCCAGGCGGTGCAGCACCGCGATGGCGGCATCGTCGCCGAACTGCCGGTGCGCGAAGGCGACCGGGTCTCCGCCGGGCAGATGCTGTTACGTCTGGACAGCACCGAATTGCGTGCCCAGGAAAGCGTGCTGTCGAAGCAGACCGATGCCCTGACCATCCTGGAGGCACGGCTGGTGGCGGAGCGCGACGGGCTGGAGGCGATCATGTTTCCGCCCGACATCGTGGCCCGGCTGGGCCAGGACGGCGAGATCGACCAGTTGGTGCATGGCCAGGAACGGGTGTTCGCGACCCGCACCCGTTCGCGCGGCAATCAGGTGGATATCCTGAGCCAGCGCATCGTTCAGCTCGAAGCCCAGATTTCCGGCTTCACGGCCCAGGCCGACGCCAATCGCCGCCAGCTTGCGCTGATCCGCGACGAGTTGAAGGGCACCCGGTCGCTGTACGAAAAGGGACTGACGCCGAGAACCCGGCTGCTGGCCCTGGAACGTGCCGCGGCATCCCTGGATGGCGAGCGGGGCGAGAACGAGGCCAATGCCGCGCGTGCGGCCCAGGCCATCGGCGAGGCCCGGCTTCAGATCGACCAGATCGAGCGCGAGCGTCAGACCGAGGTGGCGGAGCAACTGCGCCAGACCCAGGAACAGTTGTTCGACCTGACCCCGCGCCTGGAAGCGGTGCGCGCCCAGTTGGGCCGCACCGATGTGAAGGCTCCGGCATCGGGCGCGGTCGTGGGGCTGACCGCCTTCACCGTCGGTGGCGTGATCCGCGCGGGCGAGACCATCATGGAGATCGTGCCCAGCGACGCGCCACTGATCGTTCGTGCCCAGTTGCGTCCCGATCAGGTCGATGACGTGCGCCATGGCATGAAGGCCGAGGTGCGGCTGACAGCCTATCCCTATCGGACCACGCCGGTGCTGGATGGCAGCGTGTCGCAAGTATCCGCCGACCGGCTGACGGACGAACGCACAGGTGCCGGCTATTACGATCTGCGCGTCGAGGTGCCACCGTCAGAACTGGCCCGTCTGCCCGATGCGACGCTGACCGCCGGCATGCCGGCGGAAGTGATGGTGCCGTTGCGGGAACGCACCGCCCTCGATTACCTGATCGAACCGCTGCTGCACAGCATCGAGGGCGCCGCGCGCGAGGAGTGATAAACCTGACCGGCGCTGGCTGATCAGAGCCGCAGAACCGCCGCGACAATCGCCGCCAGTAGCGAAACGGCCGTCGCCGGGGCCAGCAGCCATGCCAGACCGCGGCCACCGGCGGTGAGCGCCAGGCCATATTTGACCGCCGTATTGACCACGGCGGCAGCCATGATCGCCGCCGCCGCAAGGTCGATGCGGCTGGCATCGCCGATGCTGCGTTCGGCCATCGACACGGTGATCGCATCGACGTCGGCCAGCCCCGACAATGCCCCCACGGCCACCAGCGCCGTCGGCGCCAGATACCGTTCCGCCAGGGCCGAGACCAGCATGATTGCCGCCATCAGAACCGCGAAGCGGATGGCGGGGCCCAGGCTGAACGGGTTGTCGACCGATGTCCGCACCCCTGCCGCCGGCGCCGCCGGCGCCGGCGCCTGATCAGCGGGCGGGGCGCCGTCGCCTTCAGCCGGCACCACCGGCGCCACGGACGGCACCTGCCGCAGCACCAGCAGCCACAGCGCGCCGGCCAGGGACGGGGCGATCAGGGCCGCAAGAACCGGCCACAGCAGCAGCAGGATCGTGGAATTCACGGCCGCGAGCAGCACCGCGACCCGCAATGCCATCACGGTCCATCCGGCCAGGATGCCGCCGGCCGCCGCGCGACGGGTGGCGATATCACCGGTGCGGGCGTGACGGGCCAGCGACAGTGTCACCGCCGTCGACGACACCAGCGCGCCGGCCAGCGCGGTCATCAGGGTTCCCGTGCGGGCGCCATAACGCCGGACCGCGACATAGCCGACCAGGCTGAGCGCGGTGATCAGGATGACAAGCAGCCACAACCGATAGGGATTGATCGCGTCCCAAGGGTCCAGGGCGCGGTCGGGGAGCAATGGCAGCACGATGAAGCTGGCGATCAGCAGCTTCATCATGCCGTGGATGTCGTCCCGACCAAAGCCGGCCACCATCCGCTTCAGCGGCGCCTTGAACGCCAGCGCCGCCGCACAGGCAACCGCCAGCGGCACCGCCATGTCGCGATGGCCAAGCACCGCCAGTGCCGCCAGGGCCGTGGTGGCGATAGCGGCGAGTTCGGTGGTGGCGCCCAGCTTGCGCGGATCATGGACCGCCGCCTCGACATGCGAGGCCACGACCACGGCGGCCACGCCGATCAGCACCGCGACCAGCGGCCAGGGGCTGTCCAGCGCCGTGGTGACGAGCGCACCGGCGGCACCGGCCAGCGCCGCGATGATGAAGCTGCGCAGTCCCATGGCGCCGCGCAGATGCTGATCGGCCTTGTGCTTCTCGCGCTCGAAGCCGATCAGCGCGCCGATGGCGAGCGCGCTTGCCAGATCCAGATAGGGCGTCGGCATGGCGATATCAGGCATCAATCACCCTCCCCGCGAACCCGGCGCGGGCTCAGGACGGATCGCCGAAGAACGCCCGGATCAGCGGCGGCACCACCGGCTCGCTGACGTCGACGCCATCCCCCAGGCCACGGATGATCGCTTCGAAGGCAGCGATGCGGGCGGTGTCCTTATCATTGGCATTGATCCGCTGCCAGGGCGCGCGGTCGAGCGAGGTGCGCTCGACCATCTCGCCATAGGCCTCCTCGTAATCGCGCCAGCGCGCGCGGTTACGCAGATCGTCTTCTGTCAGCTTCCAGCGCTTCTCGGGATTGTCGTACCGGGCCTGAAGCCGGTCCAGTTGCACCTCCGGCGTGATGTCGAGCAGCAACTTGACGATATGGATGCCTTCGTCCAGCAGGGTCGTCTCGAAGGCACGGATCTCGTCATAGGCGCGCCGCCATTCGGTTTCGCTGGCAAAGCCCTCGATCCGTTCCACCAGCACCCGGCCGTACCAGGACCGGTCGAAGATCGCCATCCGGCCGTTTTCCGGCACCCGGGTCCAGAAGCGCTGCATCCAGTGCTGGCGCTTTTCCGCCTGATTGGGGGCGCCGATCGAATGCACCCGCAGATGGCGCGGATCAAGGCACCAGCCGACCCGCCGGATCAGCCCGCCCTTGCCGGCGGCATCCCAGCCCTCCAGCACCACGATGCCGCGATGGCCATGGATGACATAGGCATGCTGAAGCATGACAAGCTGATCCTGCAGGCGCTTCAGCGCCCGGTCGGTGTCCTCGCCGGGCAGAAGTTCGGCCACGGCCTCTGGTGCCTCGGCCCGCCATTCGGCGGCCTTGGCCTTGCGCTCCGCCTTGGCCTGCTTGCGATCCTTCTTGCCCATGACGGCGACATCCTTGGATGAGGGGTTTCCGGCGCGGCCGGTGTGGCTCCATTCAACTGCCACCGCGCCCACGGATCAATGATGGCGTCGTCTCGCACCGCCGCGTAGGATTTCACTCGCACCGCCTTCCAGACGCCATCGGCATCACATCGCCACCCCGCGCATTGTTCCAGACCAGGATCGCATGACATCATCGCCCGTATCACCCAATCGCTACCGGGGCATGCGCATCGCCGCCATTCTGGCCGTTCTGGCCGCGATCGGCGCCGGCGGCTGGATGTGGGCCGATCGGGGCATGCCGGCCAACGCCACCACCGACGCCGATGCCGATGTCAGGCTGGTGACCACCGGCAGCATCGAGCACAGGGTAACGGCGCTGGGTCTGCTGGAACCACGAACCTTCGTCGATGTCGGTACCCAGGTCTCAGGGCAATTGGACCGCGTGTATGTGGCGATCGGCGACATGGTTGCCGAAGGCGCGCTGCTGGCCGAAATCGACCCGGCGATCTATGAAACACGGGTGCGTGGCGACGAGGCGAAGCTGCGCAATCTTGAGGCCCAGCTTGCTCAGGCCCGGGCCGAGCGGGATCTGGCACGGCTGCGCGACGACCGCGCCCGGCGGCTGTTCCGGTCGAATGCGCTCAGTCGCGACGAGGCCGACACCAGCGCCGCCGATCTGCGGATCGCCACCGCCAAGGTCGATGCCCTGCTCGCCCAGGTGAGCGAGGCCCGCTCCACCCTCGACGGCGACCAGGCCAATCTTGGCTATACCCGCATCCTGGCGCCGATCTCGGGCACCGTGGTCTCGCAGACCTCTGTGGTCGGCCAGACCCTGAACGCCAATCAGACCTCGCCGATCATCCTGCGCATTGCCGATCTGGCCACCATGACTGTGCGCGCGCAGGTGACCGAGGCCGATGTCGTGCGCATCCGGACCGGTCAGCCGGTGCGGTTCTCCACCCTCGGCATGCCCGACCGGGTGTGGGAAAGCCGGGTGCGCCAGGTCCTGCCGACCCCGCAGACCTTGAACGACGTGGTGCTCTACGACGTGCTGATCGACATCGCCAACCCCGACGGCGCGCTGATGACCGCGATGACCGCACAGGTGTTCTTCATTCTGGATCAGGCGATCGATGTGCCTCTGGTGCCACTGGCGGCGCTGCATGACGGGGCCGATGGCCGGGTGGTCGCGCTCCGGCTGCCCGACGGGCGGACCGAAACCCGGCCGGTGCGGATCGGGCTGGTCGATCGCGGCCATGCCCAGGTGCTGGCGGGGCTTCAGCCGGGCGATGCCGTGGGGATCGGGCCAGAGCCTGCCACGGGGGGCGCGCCGGGCACCGTCGGCAGTTGGCGCAGTGGCGGGCGCCCGCCTGCTGCCGCCATGGCACGCGCGGCCGCGCCGGCGCCATGATCGCCCATCGGCCCGCCTCCGCGCCTCTGCTGGTGCTCGACACCGTCTCGCGCCATTTCGGCGGCGCCGGCGGCGTCACGGCATTGACCGGCGTGTCATTGACCATTCAGGCTGGCGAGATGGTCGCGATCATGGGCGCGTCCGGATCGGGCAAGACCACGCTCATGAACATCCTTGGCTGTCTCGACCGGCCGGACGGCGGGCGCTATCTGGTCGACGGCCAGGACGTGTCGAGGCTGGATGGCGACGCGCTCGCCCGCCTGCGCAACCGTCGCTTCGGCTTCGTCTTCCAGCGCTATAATCTGCTCCCCGGCCTGACCGCGCGCGAAAATGTCGAGATGCCGGCGGTCTATGCGGGGTGTGCCGCGCGCGACCGTCACCGCACTGCCGCCGCCCTGCTCGACCGTCTGGGGCTCGGCGCCCGTGCCGGACATCGGCCGAACCAGATGTCGGGCGGTCAGCAGCAGCGGGTCTCGATCGCCCGGGCGCTGGTCAATGATGCCGAGATCATCCTGGCCGACGAGCCGACGGGCGCGCTCGACGAGGCAAGCGGCGCCGAGGTGCTGGCCTTGCTGAAGGATCTCAACCGCGAGGGCCGCACCGTCATCCTGATCACCCACGATGCGGCGGTCGCGGCCCATGCCAGTCGCCAGATCAGGATGCGCGATGGCCGCATCGTCGCAGACAGCGGCGCCGATGCACCGGTCACCTGTCCACCATCGGCCACCTGTCCACCACCAGCCCATCCGTCACCCGCCACCGCTCCGGCAGCGCAGCGCAGGCGATCGTTGGGCATCACCGATATCGGCGCGGCGGTGCGGATGGCACTGCACGCCCTGCGGGTCAACCTGTTCCGCTCGCTGCTCACCCTGCTGGGGGTGGTGATCGGGGTGGCTTCGGTCATCGCCATGCTCGCGATCGGCGATGGCAGCCGGGCGGTGACGCTGGAGCGGATCGCCGCCATGGGCACCAATCTGCTGACGGTGCGGGGCGGCGCGCCGGGCGTCAGGGCGGTTGGCGACATCACCTCGCTGACGGTCGAGGACGTGCAGGCAATCCGGCAGATCGACGGAATCGTCGCCACCGCCCCCGAACGCAATCTGCGCACCACGCTCAGGGTCGGCGGCATCGACTACACCACCATGGCTCAGGGCGTGTGGCCGGATGCGCTGCTGGTCAGGAACTGGCAGATGGCGCGCGGCCATTTCATCAGCGCCGCCGACGTCTACGACTACCGGTCTGTGCTGGTGCTGGGCGATACCGTCGCCCGCAATCTGTTCCCCGACGGAAGCGACCCGATCGGCGGCTATGTCCTGGTCAGGAACATCCCCTTCGAGGTGATCGGCGTCCTGGCCGCGAAAGGGGCGACACAAAGCGGCAGCGATCAGGACGATGTGGTGCTGATGCCCTTGTCGACCGGCTTTCTGCGCATCCTGGGCCGGTCGCATGTCAGTTCGGTCACGGTCCGGGTCGAGAGCGCCGATCAGGTCGCCCCGGTCGCGCGCCAGATCGACAGCCTGTTGCTGGACCGGCACCGCGTCCGCAACTTCCAGATCCGCGACACCGCCGCGGTTCAGGCGGCGATGAGCGACAGCCAGCGCAGCTTCGCCCTGCTGCTGGGCTCGGTCGCGGCGATTTCGCTGCTGGTCGGCGGCATCGGGGTTATGAACATCATGCTGGTCTCGGTAACCGAACGCACCCGCGAGATCGGCATCCGCATGGCGACCGGTGCGCGGATGCGCAGCATCCTGATGCAGTTCAATGTCGAAGCGGTGGTCGTCTGCGGCATCGGCGGCGTCGTCGGCATCGGTGTCGGGCTGGCGGCGGCGCTTCTGCTCGCCCGCGCGGGCTTCGACGTGCTGATCACCCCGGCACCTGCCCTGCTTGCCTTCGGCTGCGCCTTCCTGACCGGGGTCGTCTTCGGCTATCTGCCGGCCCGCAAAGCCGCGCGTATGGACCCGGTCATCGCACTGGCTGCCGAATAGCCGCCGCATCCGTGACCGGATCGGGTGGCAGCAATACGCCGGTCGGAATCACCAGATCGGCGGTCAGGCGTCGGCCGGTGGCATCGCCCCGGACAAGGCGGACACCATCGGATGCCAGCGGAAAGCCACGCAGAACCAGTTGGTCCAGATGCAGCCGGACATGGGTGTCGTCGCGCTCCAGGCTCAGCGACTTCACGGCCAGCGCCAGCCCGACCGTGCCCGCGGACGGCGCAACGCCCCGGCGGATGTCGGCCAGAATCAGCGACGGCGCCAGACTGTCGCCACCGCCACCGGATGCGGCAACACCAGCCAGCAGCCGCGAGGCCGCGACCCGTGCGGCCGCCGGCTCCATCCCCAGCCGCAGCAGCAGGGCGATCATTTCCCAGTGCAGCGCCCGGGCGCCCTTGCTCAAGGCCTTGCCCAGCGTGCGGGCGGCACCGTCGGGCACATCCAGCCCGCCCAGGCCGAAGGCCGAAGGCCCCCTGGCCGCGGCCGATGCCGTGCCGAACGCACCGCTTCGGCCGTCGGGCAGGTCTTCGCCCGCCACCGCCTTGTCGGCGGCACCGCGCGCCTCTTCAGGCGTCATGCCCAGCAGGGCGAACAGCGCCGCGAGCGCGCTGCGCAAGTCGCGCAGGCTGTCGGTGAACAGGTCGTGATCCGTCTCCGCCCCGGGAACCGGCTCCATCTCCGACAGCAGTGCCGATGCCGAGAACGCCGCACCGGCAAGCGCCGTTGCCGATCGCATCGAGGCCAGCCTGTCCGATGCCGCACGCGCGGCCGCAGACAGATTGGCCGCGGCCGCGGCCGATGCCGATGCCGAAAGCGGAAGACGTGTCGCCTGGAAAGATGAAGGCAGAGGTGCCGTCGGCGGATGTCTCAACGCCGACGGCACCACCCGTTGCCTTGGGAGCCGTTCCGGCCCCCGGTCCGATGTATTCGACACCATCGTGCCACCACCCGATCAACCGGTTGGAGTCAAACGACCACCTGCGGCCCTTGAGGGCCGTCACGCAATCCAAGAACATGGCACGATATCGGTTCGTCATGGGTGCGAACCGTTAGCAACAGATTAGCGGCAAACAGCGGCTTCCTGCAACAGAAACAACCGCATGACGCAACACCTCATGCCGCCCCGGCATCGTCTGCCGGCTCGGAGCCGCTCATGGCCGATGGTTCAACGGCTCAGATAGCGCAACGCCTCGTCCAGACCGCGCAGGGTCAGCGGATACATCCGCTCCTCCATCAGCTTCTGGGTGATCTTGACGCTTTCTGTATAGCGCCAGCGCTGCTTCGGCTCGGGGTTCAGCCAGACGATCTTGGGGAAATGATCGATGAACCGGCGCATCCAGACCTGACCGGATTCCTCGTTCCAGTGCTCGACCGAACCGCCGGGCATCACGATCTCATAGGCGCTCATCGTGGCATCGCCCACGAAGATCACCTTATAGTCGGGGCCGAACTTGTTCAGAACGTCGAGCGTGGGCGTCCGCTCCGAGAAGCGCCGGTAATTGTCCTTCCACACATTTTCATAGATGAAATTGTGGAAGTAATAATATTCCAGATGCTTCAATTCGGTGCGGGCGGCGCTGAACAGCTCTTCGCACAGCTTGACGTGATCATCCATCGATCCGCCGACATCGAGGAACAGCAGCACCTTCACCTTGTTCCGCTTCTCGGGCACCAGCTTGATGTCGAGATAGCCGGCATTGCGGGCGGTGGAGCGGATCGTGTCAGGCAGGTCCAGTTCCAGATCCGAGCCTTCGCGCACGAAGGCGCGCAGCCGTTTCAGGGCCACCTTGATGTTGCGGGTGCCAAGCTCGACATCGTCGTCGTAATTCTTGAAGGCGCGCTGGTCCCAGACCTTCACCGCGCGGCGGTTGCGCGACCGGTCCTGACCGATGCGCACACCTTCCGGATTATAGCCATAGGCGCCGAACGGGCTGGTGCCGGCCGTGCCGATCCATTTGTTGCCGCCCTGATGACGGCCTTTCTGTTCCTCAAGACGCTGTTTCAGCGTCTCCATCAGCTTTTCCCAACCGCCCAGTGCCTCGATCTCGGCCATCTCTTCGGGCGTCAGGTGCTTTTCGGCCAGCTTGCGCAGCCATTCCTCGGGAATGGCGCCCTCGATCGCCGCGAAATGGGCCTGGGCGCCGTTGAAATAGGCGCCGAAGACCTGATCGAACCGATCGAAATGCTTCTCGTTCTTCACCAGCGAGGTGCGCGCGAGGTAATAGAATTCTTCGGGCGAGAACTGGGCCAGTCCCGCCTGCATGCCCTCGATCAGGACCAGATATTCCTTGATCGTCACGGGCAGCTTCGCCTCGCGAAGCTTGAAGAAGAAGTCGATCAGCATCAGCGCGCAACCTTCACCAGCGGTTGGAACCCGGCATGCGGGGCGCGGCGGGCGGTTCCCCCGCCGGCGCGCGCAGCATGTCAGGGCCGGTATCATCAGTGTTCATCGGCAGCGATCCGCAGCCCTTGGCCGGCCGCGGATCGCCAAGAAGTCAGCCGCGACCGGGGCCTTCCGCGCGACGCTTGGCCATGAACACCAGCCGCTGGGCCAGCGACACATCCTGTTCGTTCTTGATCAGGGCGCCATACAGCGGCGGCAGGGCCTTGTCCTTGGCCTCGCGCAGGGTCTCGGCGTCCAGATCCTCGGCCAGCAGCAGCTTCAGCCAGTCGAGCAGTTCCGAGGTCGAGGGCTTCTTCTTCAGGCCCGGCATCTCGCGGACACCGAAGAACATCTCCAGCGCCTCACGCACCAGCGCCTGCTTGATGCCCGGATAATGCACATCCACGATCGACCGCATGGTGTCGGCATCGGGGAAGGCGATGAAATGGAAGAAGCACCGGCGCAGGAAGGCGTCGGGCAGTTCCTTTTCATTGTTGGACGTGATGATCACCAGCGGCCGGTGAATGGCGCGCACCGTCGCCCGGGTCTCGTAGACATAGAATTCCATCCGGTCCAGCTCGCGGAGCAGGTCGTTGGGGAATTCGATATCCGCCTTGTCGATCTCGTCGATCAGAACCACGGTCGGCTCTTCGCTGGCGAAGGCATCCCACAGCGCGCCGCGGATGATGTAGTTGTCGACGCTCTTGACCTTGTCATCGCCAAGCTGGCTGTCGCGCAGCCGCGACACCGCGTCATATTCGTAAAGCCCCTGCTGGGCCTTGCTGGTCGACTTCACATGCCACTGATGCAGTGGCCGGCCCAGGGCGCGCGCCACTTCTTCCGCCAACATGGTCTTGCCGGTCCCGGGCTCGCCCTTGATCAGCAGTGGTCGTCCCAAGGTCAGGGCGGCATTCACCGCCATCATCAGATCCTCGGTCGCGACATAGCTGTCGGTGCCCGTGAATTTGGCCGGCTGCGTGGTCTGGTCCATGGCCATGAAGATCCCGTGAAAAGCCTCATCTCTGGCCAGAGGGTAGCATCGCGACCGGCGGGTTCAAGCCATTAAACCATAAAGCATAATTTCAAGCGATGTTCGACCGCGTGAAAGTTGTATCCAACATGCCGGCGCACGCCTGAAAGTCGATGCGTCCGCATGGGTCGCGGCGGGGCCGATCCCCCGGCAACGGCGCCGTCAAACCCTGGCGCGGGCGCGAAACACCGACAGGCCGATGAACACCCAGCCGATCAGAAACGCCGTGCCGCCCACCGGCGTCACGAACACCAGCGGCCGCCATCCGGTTGCGACATAAAGATAAAGACTGCCCGGAAACAGCACGGCGCCAAGCGCGATGGCGCCGGCGCCGGCCAGCAGCCGCTTCTGTCCGAAGGGCAGCACGCCTTTCACCGCCAGACTGTGCGCCATGCCCAGCACCAGCAGCACCAGCCCGTGAACCAGCCCGTACAGCGCGCCGGTGCGCACGATATCGGCGCCATGCACGTCCCCCAGCTGTTGCAGCCCGTGGGTGGCGAAGGCACCGGCGGCAACCGCCAGCAGGGCGCTCAGCGCAC
Source organism: Tistrella arctica (assembly GCF_039630945.1). Lineage (NCBI taxonomy): Bacteria > Pseudomonadati > Pseudomonadota > Alphaproteobacteria > Geminicoccales > Geminicoccaceae > Tistrella > Tistrella arctica. The sequence goes on along the minus strand of NZ_JBBKTV010000007.1, from coordinate 366,131 downwards.
CGATGATCCAGATCGTGCGCAGCATGGGCGTCGTCCCTTCCAATGTTGCAAGTGGCGGCGCGCATGGCGCCGCCCGGTCCGCATCATGTTCCGATCGGCGCGCAACGCTTGGTTCGCGGCCGTCAGGGGCTTATATCTCGCCGCACCCACGCCGGACAAGGCGGCGCGGGGTCGCAGAGCCGATGCGATCACTCACCCACCCCGCCATCCGGAGACAGGTTGCCGTGCAGGTCGTCGTTCTCGGCAGTGGTGTCATCGGCACCACCACCGCCTATTTTCTGGCGCGCCAGGGCCACGAGGTCACGGTCATCGACCGTCAGCCCGGATCGGGGCTTGAGACCAGCTTCGCCAATGGCGGCCAAGTCAGCCCCAGCCATTGCGAACCCTGGGCGAACCCCGAAACCCTGAAGCTGCTGCCCCGATGGCTGTTCCGCGAGGATGCGCCGGTCATCATCCGCTGGCGCGCCGATCCGAAGCTCTGGGCCTTCGGCCTGCGCTTCCTGGCCAATTGCCGCGCGGCGCCCACCCGCCGCAACACCGAACGCGCCTGGCGCATCGGCCGCTATTCGCTGGAAACGCTGCAACAGATCCGTCAAGACGAGGGCGGGCGGGACGACGCCTTCTCCTATGATGAGCAAACCCGCGGCATCCTGCATATCTATCAGGACAATGCCGGCTTCAACCGCGCCGCCGATCACGCCCGCCATCTGGCGCGGGACCTGGATTGTCCACAGACCATCCTTGGCGCCGATGGCTGCGTCGCCCATGAACCGGCGCTGGCGGCCATCCGCGACAGCCTGGCCGGCGGCGTGCTCAGCCCCGCCGACGAAAGCGGCGATGCGCATCTGTTCACCACCCGCCTTGCCGCCCGCACGCGGGAGATGGGCGTTCTCTATCGCTATGGCACCGGCGTGCTGGCGCTGGACACGAATGGCGACCGGGTGACCGCCGTGCGCCTGTCGGACGGCACCAGCCTCAAGGCAGACGCGGTGGTGGCGGCTCTTGGCAGCTATACCCCCCTGCTGCTGCGCCAGATCGGCATCCGCCTGCCGGTCTACCCGCTGAAGGGCTATTCCGTCACCGTGCCGGTCGACGGACGCAACACAGCGCTGCGCGGCAGCATCACCGACAACGCCCGGCGGATCGTGTTCAGCCGGTTGGGCAACCGGCTGCGCGCCGCCGGCACGGCGGAACTCGCCGGCTATGACCTGTCGATGAACCCGGTCCGCTCCCGTGCCATCCTGACAGCGGTCGAGACGCTGTTTCCCGACATCGGTGACACCAGCCGCGCTGAATTCTGGTGCGGGCTCAGGCCCGCCAGCCCCGATGGCGTGCCTGTTCTGGGCCCCACGCGTTTCCGCAACCTGTATCTCAACACCGGTCATGGCACGCTGGGCTGGACGATGGCCGCCGGATCAGCGCGGGTGGTCGCCGATCTGATATCGGGCCGCCAGCCTGATATCGACATCGACGGGCTTACGATCGACCGGTTCTGAACCACACCCGATAGGCGCAGCGCGCATCGCCCGATGGCTGGTGGGCGATGCGCTCCACCATCGCGTCCGGCCCCAGGGCCTCGCGGAACAGCGCCAGTTCCGATCGGCAAAGCCCTTGACAGATGGTGGCGGCGGCACAGATCGGGCAGTGATGCTCGGTCAGCACGAAACCGCCGGGCATGTCGGGATCGGCCGTGACCTCGGCCATATAGCCTTCCGTGCTGCGCGTGGCCGCCAGCGCCCGCAGCCGTGCCGCGCCATCATCGCCGGCCGCCGCCATCGCCGCCGCATAGCTGCGGCGCTGGGCGGCCTCGCGACCGGCGATCAACTGGTCGATCCCCGCCTCCCCCATGATCGCGCGCACGCCCTCCAGAAGGTCCACCGCCAGCCGGGCATGGCCGTCTGGGAAATGGGCGTGGCCGGCCGCCGTCAGCCGCCAGAAGCGGCGCGGCCGGCCGACACCTTCAACCCGGTCCTCGAAGACGACCAGCCCGTCATCCACAAGCCGCGCCAGCTTCTCGCGCACCGCCTGCGCCGTCACGCCAAGAGCGGCGGCGAGGTCCGCCGCGGTCACGGGCGCCAGTGTCTTGATCCGGGTGAGCAGGCGATCGTCGCTATCGGTCATGTCGTCCTTGTCAGGTGGCGGATCTCAACTATCGGCCGTGGCCGCGGTGAAGGTCAGCGTCACCGCCCGCTGTCCGTCCAGTGGCCGCACATCCATGGCGATATGCTCCGCCGAGGCAATGGCATGGGCGACGGCGAATGTGAAGCCCTGGACCGACACATGACCGAAATCATCCGTCCCGGCGGGCGCCGCCGCAAACCCGCCGCCCGAGGCATCGACCACACGGGTGATGACGCGCGGCAGGTCGGCCGGCGAGAATGCCCCGGGCGCCGTCACCGACACCCCTGTTCCTCCATCATCCGTCAGGCGCAGGGCCACTGCAACCAGGCCGCCGGCCTGGGTGCCGGCAATCACGCCACTCAGGGTGAACATCAGCAACTGCTTCAGGGCGCGCGGATCCTCGTGCACCACGACCGGTCGATTGCCACGATGCAGATCGATGCCGACATGCCTTCGGTCGGCATGCAGCCGCTGCAGGTTCACCACCTCGATCAGCATGTCATCCAGGTTGACCGCCGTGACGGCCTGGCGGGCGGCACCGGTCTTCGCGTCACCCATCTGCAACAGCCCTTCGACCATGTGCAGCAGGTCGGCGCCACTCTTGCGGATAAAGCCCGCATACTCCGAATAGGCGGGCGCGCCGACCGGCCCCATCATCTCGGTCTGGATCACCTCGGCGAAGCCCAGAATGGCGTTCAGGGGCGTGCGCAATTCATGGCTCATCTTCGAGAGCATCTCGAAATGCGCCTCGCGTTCCTCGATCAGCCGGTGGCGTTCGGCGCCCGTCGCATCCAGCGCCCCGTCCAGCCGGGTGATCCCCTCCTGAAGATCCGCCATCAACCGGCCGGCCTCGTCGGTGAACCCGGTCGGCAATGCCGCGACGTGCCGGTTGTGGATATAGTCGTGGATGGCGGCCGAGGCCGCGCGCACCGGATTCAACAGCAGATACAGCGCCGCCAGCGTGCCCGCCGTCCCGGCCAGGGTCGCGATCAGCACGGTCAGGGCGATCGGCATCACCGCCTCCAGACTGAGTGGTGACGCCGCCAGAAGATAGGCGGCAAGGCAAATCAGCGGCACATGCACGCCGACGAAACTGACCGCCATGATCTTGGCGACATAGGAACGCCGCAACCATGCGCGATCAAGCCGTGTATAGAGCCAAAGGTTGTGATGGGGTGACGACGCGAGGGGCATGGACAACATCTTTGATATGGGAACCAGGCTGCCGGCCCGGTCTTCTGCCGGCACAGGCCGGACATGACATAGGGCGGCGTCATCCTGTTGGACACCGACAGTTCTTCACCTTCCATGCAGCCCCCTCCCGCGTCAGCCGGAGGTCGTCGCGGAATGGGCCATGCTCACTGACCGATTGCTATTTAACAAAATATACCTTGTTTAAACCACCGAAACCTAATTAAACAGGCTATCGCTTTTTATAAAGGAGGCCGGCATGACCACCACGGGTGGCGATTGGGCGGAAATCCGCCGGGGCGGGCGGTTCGGCGCCTTCATGGTGCTGTGCCTGGGGATCTGGCTGCACGCGGCCGACAGCCTGCTGACCACCACGGTGATGCCGGCGGTGACTGCCGAAATCGGCGGCATCGCCTGGGTCAACTGGGCGCTGGCGCTATACGAACTGGGCTCGATCGTGGCCGGCGCCTGCACCGGGCTGGCGGTGCGGGCGGCCGGGCTGGGCCGGGCGACGACCCTGGCTGCGGCGGCCTTCGCGGTGGGCTGCGTGATCAGCGCCCTTGCCCCCGATATGGGCACCTTGCTGGCTGGCCGGCTGGTCCAGGGGGTGGGTGGTGGCACGCTGGTGGCGCTGGCGCATGTCTCGGTGGCCAGACTTTATGAACCCCGACTGTGGCCAAGGCTCTATGCGATCATGTCGGGCCTGTGGGGCGCATCCGCCCTGGCCGGGCCGATGATCGGCGGGCTGTTCGCCGATGCCGGCCTCTGGCGCGGCGCGTTCTGGGCCTTCGGTGCGCAGGCACTGGTGGTGGCCGTGGCCGGCGGGCTGCTGCTGAACCGGGTGGGCATTGCCGCCATGGATGCGGCGGAACGCGGCGATGCGCATGGCATGCCGGCGGCCCGCGTGCCGTTCGGCCGGCTGGCGCTGCTGATCATCGCCGTGCTGGCGGTGGCGGCGGCGGGCGTGTCGGGCGCCATCACCACCGCGGCCCTTCTGGGGCTGGCCGGTGTGGCGTTGCTGGCCGTGTTCTTCCGCGTCGACGGCCGCCAGCCGCTGGGCCGGGGTCTGTTCCCGCCGGCAGCGCTGAACCTGCGCCATCGCCAGGGCATGGGGCTGATGATGGTGCTGACCCTGTCGGCCGGGACCGTGCCGTTCACGGTCTATGGCCCGATCCTGTTCGTGGTGCTGCACGGCACCGATGCCCTGACGGCGGGCTTCCTGGTCGCGATCGAGGCGGTTGCCTGGACGATCGCCTCGGTGCTGCTGTCGGGTGCCGGCCCCCGCGCCGAACGCTGGCTGATCCGTGCAGGCGCCGTGGTCATCCTGGGCGGCATTGCCGGTTTCGCCATCGTCATCCCGCATGGGTCACTGTGGATGGTGATCCCGTTTGCGGCGGCGCAGGGCGCGGGCTTCGGCATGTGCTGGGCATTCATCGTCCGCCGCATCGTCGGCGCGGTGCCAGATGACGCGCGAGAGAGCGCCTCATCGGCCGTGCCGACCATGCAGATCCTGGGCTATGCGCTGGGTGCGGCGGCGGCCGGCATCGCCGCCAACCTCTCAGGCCTGGGTGGCGGTCATGGCGGGGCGCTGCCCGATCCGGAAACCGCCGCCCGCGTGGGGTTCTGGGTGTTCGCGGCCTTCCTGCCGATCGGGCTCGTCGGCGTGATCGCGGCCTTCAGGCTGGCGCGCGGCCCGGCCCGCTCGGCCTCTCTGACCTGAGCCTTTCCGGGGTGCGAAACACCGACGCCCGCCGGTTTTCACCGGCGGGCGTCGGGCCGTTGTGGCCGGGTCCAGGCGGGAGATGCCTGAACCGCACCGTCAGGCGACATGCCGCAGCGCGTCGGCGGGGGTGACGGCGGTCAGGTTCTGAACCTCGGCCACGGCTTCGATGGTCAACTGTCCGGCATGGATGTTCAGACCATTCAACAGATGCGGATCATCGCCCAGCGCCCGCGCCACGCCCTTGTCGGCCAGCGCCAGCACGAATGGCAGGGTGGCGTTGGTCAGGGCGAAGGTGGAGGTGCGGGCAACGCCGCCCGGCATATTGGCGACGCAGTAATGCACGATGCCGTCGACCTCATAGGTCGGCGCGCGATGGGTGGTGGCACGCGAGGTCTCGAAGCAGCCGCCCTGGTCGATCGCCACATCGACCAGCACGGCACCCGGCTGCATCCGGCCAAGCAGTGCCCGGTCGATCAGCCGTGGCGCGGCCGCACCCGGCACCAGCACCGCCCCGATCACCGCATCGGCCGTGACCACCGCCTCTTCGATGGTTTCGGTGGTGGCATAGAGCGTGCGCATCGCCGGCCCGTACAGCGCATCAAGCTCCTTCAGCCGGTTCAGCGACCGGTCGATCACCACCACCTCGGCGCCAAGTCCGATGGCCAGCCGGGCGGCATTGGTGCCGACCACCCCGCCGCCCAGAACCACCACCCGCGCCGGCCGCACACCGGGCACGCCGCCCAGCAGCATGCCGCGGCCACCCTGCGCCTTCTCAAGCGCATGGGCCGCGGCCTGCACCGACATCCGCCCGGCGACCTCGCTCATCGGCGCCAGCAACGGCAGGCGGCCGGCGGCATCGGTGACGGTTTCATAGGCGATGGCGGTGGCGCCGCTGGCCAGCAGCAGCCGGGTCTGTTCAGGGTCCGGGGCCAGATGAAGATAGGTGAACAGAATCTGGCCCGGCCGCAGGCGCCGGCATTCCTCGGGCTGCGGCTCCTTGACCTTGACGATCATCTCCGCCCCGGCGAATACCGCATCGGCATCGGCCACCAGCCGGGCGCCGGCCTGTTCATAGGCGGCATCGTCCAGACCGGCACCGATACCGGCCCCCCGCTCCACCAGCACGCTGTGGCCATGGCGGGCCAACTCGCGCACGGCGGCGGGTGTCAGGCCCACACGGTGCTCGTCGGTCTTGATTTCTTTGGGCACGCCCAGACGCATGGTGGTTTCCTCCCCAGGAAAAGCCCGCCGGTGTCCCCGATTTTCATACCGCCGCACTTTGGCCGCCGCACTGTGTCGGCTTGGGCGTGTCCCGCATGCGGACGGACCGCAATCACAGGCAGTATCGGGTGACACCGGCAGTCGTCGGTCGTCACCGCCCGGCGGGTGCCGGGCGGTGTCTGATGGTCATGCCACGGTCTTGATCGCCTCGGACAGCACCTCGAACAAGCGGTCGATCTCGGCCTCGTTGATGATCAGCGGCGGCGAGATGGCGATGATGTCGCCGGTATAGCGCAGCAGCACGCCCTGCTCATAGGCGCGCACGAACACCTCATAGGCCCGCTTGGTCGGCTCGCCGGCGCGCGACGACAGTTCCACCGCCGCGACCATGCCGTAATTGCGGATGTCGATGACGTTCGGCAGATCGCGCAGCGCATGCGCCGCCTTGCCGAAATAGTCGGCCATCGCCGCCGCGCGGTCGAACAGCGTCTCCTCGGCATAGATGTCGAGGGTGGCGAGCGCCGCGGCACAGGCCAGCGGATGGCCCGAATAGGTATAGCCGTGGAAGAACTCGATCAGGTGTTCCGGCCCGGTCATGAAGGCGTCGTAGATTTCCTTCTTGGCGAACACGGCCCCCATCGGCACCGCGCCGTTGGTGATGCCCTTTGCGGTGGTCATCATATCGGGGGTGACGCCGAAGCTGTCGGCGCCGAAATTCCGGCCGGTCCGACCGAAGCCGCAGATGACCTCGTCGAAGATCAGCAGAATGCCGTGGCGGTCGCAGATCTCGCGCAGGCGCTGCAGATAGCCCTTTGGCGGGATCAGCACGCCGGTCGATCCGGCGATCGGCTCGACGATCACGGCGGCGATGGTCGATGCGTCATGCAGCGCGACCAGACGCTCCAGATCATCGGCAAGCTCGGCGCCATGCTCGGGCTGGCCCCACGAGAAGGCATTGCGATCCAGGTCATGGGTGTGGCGCAGATGGTCGACGCCGCCCAGCATGGTGCCGAAATGCTTGCGGTTCGACACGATGCCGCCGACCGAGATGCCGCCGAAGCCCACGCCATGATAGCCGCGCTCGCGGCCGATCAGGCGGGTGCGGCTGGCATCGCCCCGGATGCGGTGATAGGCCAGCGCCATCTTCAGCGCGGTGTCCACCGCTTCCGAGCCGGAATTGCAATAGAACACGTGATCGATGCCGGCGGGTGCCAGTTCGACCAGGCGGGTCGCGAGCTCGAACGCCTTCGGATGGCCCATCTGGAAGGATGGCGAATAATCCATCTCGGAGATCTGCCGGGCGACGGCTTCCGAAATCCGGTCGCGGCCATGGCCGGCATTCACGCACCACAGGCCGGCGCAGCCGTCGAGCACCTCGCGGCCGTCATGGCTGGTGTAGTACATGCCCTTCGCCCCGACCAGCAGGCGCGGATTGGCCTTGAACTGGCGGTTGGCGGTGAACGGCATCCAATGCGCGTCCAGATCGTTCGGAACCATGATGCGCGCCATGACCGCGTCGCTCCCTGTCACTCGGCAATTATGCAAAACGCGACCGGGCAGCCGCACTGGCCGCCCCCTGCTGTCGTCGTTCTGCATGCAAGCCTATCACCGGCAATTAAACTCGACAAAGTGATTTCCACACCACGCACAACATGTTGATATTGCGTCGCGAGATGCACAGAATGTCAAATATATTAAACACACACCAGCCGGAGGCCGCCCGATGAGCACCGATCTGGGCATCAGGCTCAAGACCATCCGTCAGATCTATGGCCTGTCGCAGCGCGAGCTTGCCAAACGCGCCGGGGTCACCAATGCCACGATCTCGCTGATCGAGCAGGACAAGGTGAGCCCGTCGGTCGGATCGTTGAGAAAGGTGCTGGAAGGCATTCCGATTTCGCTGTCGGAATTCTTCGCGCTGGACCTGACGGCGCCGCAGCGCGCCTTCTATCGCGCCAACGAACTGACGCTGATCGCGCGTGGCGACGTGGCCTATGCCCAGATCGGCGAGAATCTCAGCCGCCGGCGGATGCAGATCCTGCATGAGCGTTACGCCCCCGGCGCCGATACCGGCAAGCAGATGCTGCGCCACGACTCGGAAGAAGGCGGCATCGTGGTGCGCGGCCGGATCGAGCTGACCGTCGGCGGCGAAACCTCGGTGCTGGAAGCCGGCGATGGCTATTACTTCGACAGCCGCCTGCCCCATCGCTTCCGCAATGTCGGCGACGACGAGGCCGAGATCGTCTCGGCCTGCACCCCGCCCAGTTTCTGAGCCGATCCTGCCGGTCAGGCACGGCTGCGCGGCTCAGGCACGGCTGCGCGGCTCAAGCGTATATCCTGCGATAAAACCATCGTGCCGTTATACGAATTGACGCGGAATTCACCGGACAATACGCTGCGTGGTGTCGATCGTGCACCGGCAACCGGCCCGAAGACGGGATCGTCCCCCGATACCGGCACCTGAGCCAGCCCGTCCAGGGCCGCTTGCCCGGTCGGCGACCGATCCACGCCCCTATGATCCCTGGTCCCGGATCAGGGCGCCCGATCGGTTCCGGCGCGACAGAACTGACGGCTGTTCCGCCCGGGCGGAACAGCCGTCTTCGTGTTCGCCGAAGATCGGCGCGGCCGGCCCCGAACCCCGCGGCCAATGGGCTGGCGAGGGGGGCATATAGTCGCACCCGGCTAAGATCAGTGATTTCCGATGGCGCGACATGCACCATGGTCTCCGAAGCTGATATCTGTCCTCTTTTCACGCTGACGTCGAAAGAAGCGAGAAGGTTCATGCCCAAGCGATCACGGATCGTCCTGGTGGCGATCGGGCTGGTGGCAGCCGCCGCCGGCTGGTACGCCTGGACACAGCTCCAGCCCGAGGGCCTGCCCGACGGCATCGCCGCCGGCAATGGCCGGATCGAGGCGGTGGAGATCGATATCTCGACCCGCATTGCCGGCCGCATCCGGGATATCATGGTGCGTGAGGGCGATTTCGTCGTCGCCGGCCAACCGGTGGCCCTGATGGACACCGACCAGTTGATGGCCCAGCGCCGCGAGGCCGATGCCCAGTTGCAGAGGGCGCGGATCGGTGTCGAGACCGCCCGCAGCCTGGTCACTCAGCGCGAGGCCGAGAAGACCGCGGCCGAAGCGCTGATCGCCCAGCGCAACGCCGAACGTGACGCTGCGGCCAAGCGTCTGGGCCGCACCGAAATGCTGTCGCGACGCGGCAGCGTCTCGGACCAGATTCTTGATGACGACCGGGCGAAGCTGCAGGGCATGGTGGCGGCGGTGGCTGCCGCACGGGCGCAATCCGCCGCCGCCGACGCGGCGATCGGTGCCGCGCGCTCGGGCATCGTCGATGCCGAAGCCGGGGTGGAGGCCGCGGCCGCGACGCTTGAGCGGATCGACGCGGATATCGCCGATGCCGAGCTGAAGGCGCCGCGCGACGGTCGGATCCAGTTCCGGGTTGCCCAGCCGGGCGAGGTTCTGTCCGCCGGCGGCCACGTGCTCAACATGGTCGATCTGGCCGATGTCTACATGACCTTCTTCCTGCCGACATCCGAGGTCGGACAGGTGGCATTGGGCACCGAGGTGCGGCTGGTGCTGGATGCGGCACCGCAATATGTGATTCCGGCCGAAATCTCGTTCGTGTCCGATGTCGCCCAGTTCACCCCGAAAACGGTCGAGACCGCGATCGAGCGGCAGAAGCTGATGTTCCGGGTCCGGGCACGGATCGCACCGGACCTGCTTGAAAAATACATCCGGCAGGTAAAGACCGGTCTGCCGGGCATGGCCTATGTCCGCCTAGCACCTGATGCCGATTGGCCGAAGGCGCTCGGCGGCACGCTGGTGCAGTGATCATGGAGCCGATCGTCGTCCGGCTCGACCGGGTTTCGCTCTCCTTTGGCCGGGTGCGGGCACTGGATGACGTGTGTCTGGAGGTGCCGTCGGGATGCATGGTCGGCGTGATCGGGCCTGATGGTGTCGGCAAGTCCAGCCTGCTCGCGCTGACCTCGGGCGGGCGCGCGGTGCCGTCGGGCCGGGTGGAGGTGCTGGGTGGTGACATCGCCGACGCCGGGCATCGGCGCAGAACCTGCCCGCGCATCGCCTATATGCCCCAGGGGCTGGGCAGCAATCTCTATGCCACGCTCAGCGTGTTCGAGAATGTCGATTTTTTCGGCCGGTTGTTCGGCCATGACCGGGCCGAGCGGGACCGGCGCATCGGCCGGCTGCTGAAGAGCACCGGCCTGTCGCCCTTCGCCGACCGGCCGGCCGGCAAGCTGTCGGGGGGCATGAAGCAGAAGCTGGGGCTCTGCTGTGCCCTGATCCACGACCCGGATCTGCTGATCCTGGACGAGCCGACCACCGGCGTCGACCCGCTGTCGCGCCGTCAGTTCTGGGATCTGATCGACCGCATCCGCTCTGAACGGCCGGGGATGAGCGTGATCGTCGCCACCGCCTATATGGAGGAGGCCGCGCGTTTCGACTGGCTGGTGGCGATGGATGGAGGCCGTGTGCTGGCAACGGGCACACCCGCGGCGCTGCTGGAACGAACCGGTGCCGACACGCTCGACGCAGCCTTCATCGCGCTGCTGCCCGAGGCTGTCCGCCAGGATTACCGACCAGTCGACATCCCGCCGCAAACTGCGGCCGGCCAAGGCGAGATGGCGATCGAGGCCGAGGGGCTGACGATGCGTTTCGGTGATTTCACCGCTGTCGACCATGTCAGTTTCCGCATCCCCCGTGGTGAGATCTTCGGCTTTCTGGGATCGAATGGCTGCGGCAAGACCACGACTATGAAGATGCTGGCCGGCCTGCTGCCGGCGACGGAAGGCCGGGCACGGCTGTTCGGCGCCGATATCGACCCGCGCGACATCGAGATCCGCCGCAGGGTCGGCTATATGTCGCAGGCCTTTTCGCTCTATTCCGAACTCACCGTCCGCCAGAATCTGGAACTGCACGCCCGTCTGTTCCGCCTGGACCCGCACGGCATTCCGGCGCGGGTCAGCGAGATGGCGGCCCGCTTCGATCTGGATGCGGTGATGGAAACACTGCCCGGGGGCCTGCCGCTGGGTATACGCCAGCGGCTGTCGCTGGCGGTGGCGATGATCCATGCCCCGGATATCCTGATCCTGGACGAGCCGACATCGGGCGTCGATCCGGTGGCGCGCGACGGCTTCTGGCAGATCCTGGTCGATCTGGCGCGGCAGGACGGGGTGACGATCTTCATCTCGACCCACTTCATGAACGAGGCCGAGCGCTGCGACCGCATCTCGCTGATGCATGCCGGCCGGGTTCTCGTCAGCGACCGGCCGGCGGACATCCGGCGCATGCGTAACACGGCCACGCTGGAAGAGGCGTTCGTTGCCGTCCTGGAAGACGCCGGCGCCGGGGCGGCAACGGACGACGCGGCGGACGCGACCATCGCCGGGACGATCGGAGATGGCGCGGCGGGGGCCGCCGACGCGCCGGCGCCATCCCGGCTGCGGCGCGTCTTCGATCCGCGCCGCATGTTCAGCTACACCCGCCGTGAAAGTCTGGAACTGCGCCGGGATCCGATCCGCGCCACGCTCGCCTTGGTCGGCAGCATGCTGCTGATGTTCATCATCGGCTATGGCATCAACATGGATGTCGAGAATCTGACCTTCGCGGTGCTCGATCGCGATCAGACCACCACCAGCCGCAGCTATGTCCGGGATATCGCCGGGTCGCGCTATTTCATCGAGCAGGCGCCGATCCTGGATCATGCCGATCTGGACCGGCGGATGCGGGCGGGAACGCTTTCGCTCGCGATCGAGATCCCCCAAGGGTTCGGGCGCGATGTCGCCCGTGGCCGGCCGGTGGAGATCGGCGCCTGGTTCGACGGCGCCATGCCTCAACGCGCCGAGACCATCCGGGGCTATGTCCAGGGCATGCATGCCCATTGGCTGGCAGCACGTGCCCGAGAGCGCGGCGTCGCCACGGCCGACGCCTTCAGCATCGAAACCCGTTTCCGATACAACCCCGATGTCGCCAGCCTCGTCGCGATGGTGCCGGCGGTGATCCCGCTGCTGCTGATGATGATCCCCGCCATGCTGATGGCGTTGAGCGTCGTGCGCGAGAAGGAACTGGGCTCCATCGTCAACATGTACGTGACCCCGGTCACCCGGTTCGAATTCCTGATCGGCAAGCAACTGCCCTATATCGGGCTGGCGATGGTCAACTTCATGCTGCTGACCGGGCTCGCCGTCTTCATCTTCGGCGTGCCCCTGACCGGCAGCTTCTGGACCCTGGCCGCAGGCGCCCTGCTCTACGTCACCGCGGCCACCGGTATCGGGCTTCTGATCTCGACCTTCATGCGCAGCCAGATCGCGGCGATCTTCGGAACATCGGTGCTGACCATCCTGCCCGCCGTGCAGTTTTCAGGCATGACCGATCCGGTATCGTCGCTGGAAGGCATCGGCGCGCTGATCGGGCAGGTCTATCCCACCGCCCATTTCATCACCATTGCCCGTGGCACCTTTTCAAAGGCGCTGGGCTTTGGCGATCTTCAAGCATCCCTCATGCCACTTGCCCTCGCGATCCCAGTGCTGACAGGGCTCTGTGTCCTGCTGCTGAAGAAGCAGGCGAGGTAGGACAATGCATGTCGCCACCATCTTCCATCTGGGCGTCAAGGAGTTGCGCGGCCTGCTGCGCGATCCGATGCTTCTGGTGCTGATCGTCTATGCCTTCACCCTTGCCATCTACACATCGGCGACCGCCATGCCCGAGACCCTGAACCGGGCGGCGATCGCGATCGTCGATGAGGATGTCTCACCGCTGTCCGCCCGGCTCGCCGGCGCCTTCTATCCCCCCTACTTCACCACACCCACCCCGATCACCCCGCCTGAGATGGACCGTCGGATGGATGCGGGCTCCGACACCTTCGCGATTGATATTCCACCAGAATTCCAGGCCGACCTTCTGGCTGGCAAGGCACCGGTGATCCAGCTCAACGTCGATGCCACGCGCATGACCCAGGCCTTCAATGGCGCCGGCTATATCCAAACCATCCTGTCGGCCGAAATCACCGAATTTCTTCAGCGCTATCGTGGGAATGCGACACCGCCGGTCGATCTGGCATTGCGGGCACGGTTCAATCCTGAACTCAACAAAAGCTGGTTCGGCGCCATCATGAGCGTCATCGACAACGTCACCATGCTGTCGATCGTGCTGACCGGCACCGCCTTGATCCGCGAGCGCGAGCACGGCACGATCGAGCATCTGCTGGTCATGCCGGTGACGCCCTCGGAAATCATGATCAGCAAGGTCTGGTCGATGGGGATGGTGGTTCTCGCGGCCTCGGCTTTTGCCCTGGTCTTCGTGGTCCAGGGGCTGCTGGCGGTGCCGATCGAAGGTTCGCTCATCCTGTTCCTGGCCGGGGCCGCCCTGCACCTGTTCGCCACAACGTCGCTCGGCATCTTCCTAGCCACTATGGCGGGGTCCATGCCGCAATTCGGCCTGTTGCTGATGCTGGTGCTGCTGCCGCTCCAGATCTTGTCAGGCGGCACCACCCCGCGTGAGAGCATGCCCGATATCGTTCAGACTGTGATGCTGGCAGCACCCAACACCCATTTCGTGATGCTGGCGCAATCGATCCTCTATCGCGGCGCCGGGCTCGGCACGGTCTGGCCGCAATTCCTGTCGCTGATGGCGATCGGATCGGTGTTGTTCGCCATCTCGCTCGGCCGTTTCCGCACGTCGCTCAAATAACCGGGATCACCGGTCATGCACCCCCGCCATCGTGGTCCTGGTGACTGGCCTGGCGGCTGGGCGGTCGGGCTTGCGTCCGTCAAAGAAAATCCCGATCAGGCGGCCCACCTGATCGGGATCTGCATCTCAGGTCATGATCGTGTCGGTCAACGGCAACGGCGTCTCCAGGCCCGCCGTCTCAGGCAGGCCCAGCATCAGGTTGAGGTTCTGCACCGCGGCGCCCGAGGCCCCCTTGCCCAGGTTGTCGAGCCGTGCCGCCAGAAGGATCTGACCACGGCTCTGGTGGCCGAACACGAACAGCTCGATCCGGTTGGTGCCGTTCAGGGCGCGGGGGTCGAGGAACTTGCCGTCACGCAACAAATCGCCACCATCCTGCGGTGCGACACCGACAAAGCCCTCGCCCGCATAACGCGCGGCCAGCACCGCATGAACATCGGCCGCGGTCGTGCCGGGCTTCAACAGCGATGCGGTCAGCGGCACATGCACCAGCATGCCGCACTTGAAATGACCGACCGCCGGAACGAACAGCGGCGACTGATCCAGCCCGCCATAGACCGCCATTTCGGGCAGGTGCTTGTGTTCCAGGGTCAGGGCATAATCGCCATAGGGATAGGCGGCCTCGCGGCCAACGGGAGACGCCGCCTCATAATCCTCGACCATCTGCCGGCCACCGCCCGAGAAGCCCGAGACCGCGTTCACCGTCAGGGCCGCATCGGCGGCGATCAGCCCCGTATCGACCAGCGGCCGCACCAGGGCCGTGAAGCCGGTCGGGTAGCAGCCGGGGTTCGAGACGCGGCTGGCGGCCGCGACCGCAGCGCGCTGCGCCGGCAGCAATTCCGGAAAACCATACACCCAATCCGGTGCGGTGCGGTGCGCGGTGGATGCGTCCAGCACCTTCACGGCCGGATTGCGGATCAGCGACACGCTTTCGATCGCGGCGGCATCGGGCAGGCACAGCACCGCCACATCCACCTCGTTCAGCAGCCGTCGCCGTTCCTCCGGATCCTTGCGACGGTCCGGGGCGATCGAGACCAGCGTGAGATCGTCACGCCCCTCAAGCCGCGCACGGATCTGCAGACCGGTGGTGCCGGCCTCGCCGTCGATGAATACGGTGGGCTTGCCGCTCATGGGATGGGCCGCTCCTGCAAGAGTTGGAGATGCCGGCGGCGCACCACCGGCGGCGCGCACTATATCGCAGGCGCAGGCGTCATGCGAGACGCGGCGCGCGCATGCCCGCCCCCCGATGCCGGCAGGCATGCCAGAAAAGCCGGCGGGCCGAAGCCGCCCCCTGCCCCGATTCAAAAAAATGGGCGGGCCAAAGCCCGCCCGTTAAAGGTGCTCGTGAACGGAAGGCCGATAGCGGGCCATGCGCGAACCCGCGTCTCGGTACAGAAGACGGACCACCAGAGGTGCCGGAAGCGCAAACCGGCCCGCAATCCCCCATCGCGGAACGGCCCGATCGATCCGGCGCCAGGATCATTCAACCTGGATCAACTATCCGGTCTCAGGGCCCGGCCTGTCAAGTCGCTTGCACGGCGAGTGCATGGCGGCCAGGCGCGCGCACGGCGTGGGTGGGCTTGCCAAGTCGTTCGACGCCGGTCAGGATCGCCCCGCCAGTCGTCGCCCCTCTCCTCCCCGCCACCGGCAGAGTCCATCCGCATGCAGATCCTGATCGACGTTTGCCTGCCGTTCTTCGCGGTGATCCTGACCGGCTGGTTCGTCGGCCGCCGACGGTTCATCGATGCGGCCGGGCTGGCCGGGCTGAACCGGTTCACCTATTGGGTGGCGCTGCCGCCGCTGCTGTTCGTGAAGGTGGCGGATGTCCCGCTCGGCCAGTTGCTCGATCCGAAACTGATCGCCGCCTATTACGGCGCGGGGCTGATCGTCTATGCCCTGTCCAGCCTGGGTGGCCGGGCGCTGTTCGGCGGCGGCGGCGCCGTGGCCGGCATCCGCGGGCTGGCGGCCACCTTTTCGAATGTCGGCTATATGGGCCTGCCGCTGGTGATCTTCGCCTTCGGCCCCGATGCCGCAGCACCAGCCATGACCATCATCGTGCTCGATCACGTGCTGATGATGGGGTTGAGCGTCCTGCTGATCGAAGGCGAACGGGCAGCCGGCGGCGGCCTGAAACGCGCTCTGGTCAAGATCGGTCGCGGCCTGCTGTTCAACCCGCTGATTCTGACCATCATCGCCGGCGCCCTGTTCGGCGCATCGGGCCTGGAGCTGCCCAAGCCGGTGGCCGCCTATGGCACGCTGGTCGGGCTTGCGGCGGCGCCTTGCGCGCTGTTCGCGCTGGGCGCCAATCTTGCCGGCTGCTCACTCAGCCGGGGCATCAGCGAGGTCGGCGCGCTGGCCCTGCTCAAGATCGTGGTCCATCCGTTGCTGGTGCTGCTGCTGGCCGGCCCGCTGCTGGGGCTGGATCCGTTGCTGATCAAGGTTCTGGTGCTGGAGGCGTCGCTGCCGATCGCGGTGTCGGTGTTCGTGCTGGCCGATCAGTACCGGATGGACACCAGCCGGATCTCGGCCGCCATCCTGCTGTCGACGATCGGTTCCGTGGCAACCGTGTCGCTGGCCCTGACCCTGCTTGGTTGATGGCCCCGCTCGGCTGAGGCCCGCGGATCAGCGACCCCGGGCCGCGATCCGCCGCAGGCCCAGATTATAGAACAGCAGGCCCGCCGCCAGCAGGCCCACGCCCAGCCAGACCACGCCGCCATAGCGTTCGCCGAACACCAGAACGCCCCAGACCAGTCCGGTGCCGGTCATGATGAAGCCGACCTGGGCGAAATAGATCACCCCCGCGATCCGCTGCAATTCGAAGAAGGCCAGATAGGCGATGGCGGTCAGCGCGCCCTGACCGATCAGGATCCAGCCCGGCAGCCCCGCCGCCACGCCGATGCCGGGGATGGCCAGGCCGTCGATCAGAACCAGCGGCAGCAGCGTCACCGATGCCATGAACAGCATGCCCGCCGACATCACCGCGGCATCGATGCCCGCCGGCCAGAACCGGGCGCGAAAGATGTTGCCACCGGCGGTGCACATCGGCGCCAGGGTTGCCACAAGCGTCCACAACACCAGACCGATGCCGGTGGCGCCCCCCGGTCCGACATCGATGCCGCGACCGCCGATCACGATCAGCGCCGCACCGGCCACCCCCGCCACCAGCCCCGCCGCACGCAGCGCGCGGAACCGCTCCATGCCCAGCAGCACCGCGAACAGATAGGTGAACACCGCCGACAAGGCCATCAGCACGGCCGGCAGGCCGGCGCCGATATGCGGCACCGCCAGCATCGACGCGATATAGGGCAGGGTCAGCCCCAGCAGCCCGTTGCCCAGATAGAAGCCCAGCGCCCGGCGCCCCAGAACCACCGGCCGGCGCGCCAGCGCGACCGTCAGCGACACGCCGACGAAGCCGCCGAAGCATTGCCAGAACACGAAGGACAGCGGCGGCACGCCGGCCTCGGTGGTGAAACGGGCCAGGGCATAGGCGCTGCCCATCACGGTGCCGAACAACAGCAGCAGCAGGGGCGCCTTCAGCCGCAGGCCGGCGGTCCGCCGGTCGTGGCCGGTCTGATCGGTGGTCATGGCGTGCGCGGGGTCCGGCGTCAGCAGCTCTGGCCGTCTTCCGACATGGCGTCGTCGCCGCTGTCGTCGACGCCACCAGCCGTGGTGTTCGTTGCCGCCCGCACCAGGGCCGCCAGCATCTGCTCCGGCGCCTGCGCCCCCATCACCGCCCAGCGGCCATCGATGATGAAGCAGGGCACGCCATCGATGCCGATCTCGCGGGCATGGGCATCGGCCGCCGCCAGCATGTCGCGGTCCTCATCCGTTGCCAGATAGGCGGCGGCACCGCTATCGGCCGGATCGACCGCGCGGGCGATCTCGGCCAGAACCGCCGGATCGCCGATATCGCGGCCCTGGCCGAAAAAGGCGCGGAACAATGCCTCGGCGGTGCGGTCACCGCGCCCGGCGCCATCGCTCAGGGTCTCGTCGCGCATCTGCATGCGGTGCAGCAGTCGGTGACTGTCCAGCGTGTTGGGCATCACTTTGGCGCGTTCGGGGTCCAGGTCCAGGCCCACCTCGGCACCGGCCGCGCGGATGCGGCCATAGATCTGCGCCGCCCGCTCCGGCCCGCCGAATTTGGCGGCCAGATAGCCGGCCCGATCGGCGCCCTCGCGCGGCATCGCCGGGTTCAACTGGAACGGGTGCCAGCGCACATCCACCGGCACCGCGTCGGGGCGGTCGGCGAACATCTCAAGGGCCGCCTCCAGCCGGCGCTTGCCGATGAAGCACCAGGGGCAGACGGTGTCGGAAATCACGTCGATGCGCATGGCGTCGGTGCCTTTCTGGCTGACATATGGCTGGACCACGGATGGCCTTCATAACCGGTTGATGCGCCGCTTCGCCCCGCGATGCAAGCTGTTCGGCGCGGTAGGTCAGGCCTTGAACAGGTCGCGATGGGCATCGCGCAGCAGGTTCTTCTGCACCTTGCCCATCGCATTGCGGGGCAGATCGGCCGCGAACAGCACCCGCTTCGGCTGTTTGAAATTGGCCAGCGCCTCATGCGTCGCCGCCAGCACGGCCGCCTCGTCCGGGGTATCGGCGCCCGGCTCGCGGACCACGATCGCCACCACCGCCTCGCCGAAATCGGCGTGGGGCACACCGATCACCGCCGTTTCGGCCACGCCCGGGATGCGGTCGATGACCAGTTCGACTTCCTTCGGATAGACGTTGAACCCGCCCGAAATCACCAGATCCTTGGCCCGGCCGACGATCGAGACATAGCCATCGCCGTCGATCTGGCCGATATCGCCGCTCTGGAAGAAGCCGTCGGCGGTGAAATCCTCGGCGGTCTTGTCGGGCATCCGCCAATAGCCCTTGAACACGTTTGGGCCGCGCAGCTCGATCATGCCGGCGGCGCCGGCCGTCACCGGCTGGCCATCCTCGCCGGTGACGCGCAGATCCACCCCCGGCAGCGGCCGGCCCACCGTGCCCAGCCGGCGTTCGCCATCCAGCGGGTTCGAGGTGTTCATATTGGTCTCAGTCATGCCATAGCGTTCAAGGATCCGATGGCCGGTGACGGCCTCGAAGCGCTGGAACGTCTCGGGCAGCAGCGGTGCCGAGCCCGAGACGAACAGCCGCATATGGCGGGTCGCCTCCCGCGTCAGCCCGGTCTCGGCCAGCAGGCGGACATAGAAGGTCGGCACCCCCATCATCACGCTGGCGCGCGGCATCAGCGCCAGCGCCCGTGCCGCATCGAATTTCGGCTCGAACAGCATGGCCGCCCCCGCCAGCAGCACGCAATGCGTGGCCACGAACAGGCCATGGGTATGGAAGATCGGCAGCATGTGCAGCAGCACGTCGCGGTCGGTGAAGCCCCAGGCATCGACCAGGGTTTCGGCGTTGCTCCACAGATTGTCGCCCGACAGCATCACGCCCTTGGGGCGGCCGGTGGTGCCCGACGAATACAGGATCGCCGCCAGATCGTCGCCCGTGCGCGCCGCCGGCGCGAACCCGCCCGGCTGGGCGCGAACCCGGTCGGCAAAGGCACCATCGCCGCTGCCATCCAGCGTGCCGACCGCGATATCGCGCTGACCGATGATCGCGCGCACCGCCGCCTCGGCTTCGGGCCGGCACACCACCAGCCGCGGCTCGGCATTGTCGATGAAATAGTCCAGCTCGGCCGGCTTATAGGCGGTGTTGAGCGGCAGATAGACCGCGCCCCGCCGCAGGCAGCCCAGATACAGCATCAGCGCCATCGGCGACTTGTCGACCTGCACGGCCACCCGGTCGCCCACGCCCACACCCAGCGCATCCAGAAGCCCGGCCACCTGACCCGAAATCCGGTCGGCATCGCCATAGGTCAGCATGCTGCCATCGGGACGGTACAGCATCGGCCGGGCAAGATCGGCCGGAAACCGTGCCCGGATGCGGGCGTAGAGATTGTCGCTCACCGCGCTGTCTCCTCATGCGTCGTCAATTGCGGGCCAGAGTGCGCACGATAGGACCGGGCTGCGATGCAGACAAGGCAAAGCACTGTGATCTGTGCCCGAAGCCGGTTCCGCTCGGGTCTTCGCCCGGCACCCGCTGTCCTGCCCAAGATGACGACAAGACCAGCCGCAGGTCTAAACGCGAAACGCCGCGCTGGATCATAAGATCCGCGCGGCGTTTCGCTGATGACACCTGAGGATTGGTACCCCCAAGGGGAATCGAACCCCTGTTTCCGCCGTGAGAGGGCGGCGTCCTGGACCGCTAGACGATGGGGGCGTCATCGGTGTGGGCGGATATCTACAAGAGCCCGACCGGCTGCGCAAGCGAAAAAATGAAGATCGGATGACGAAGATTTCAGGGGCTTGAAAGCCGGCCACCAAGCCTCTGAAAACAGGACATCCCCGGCCTCAGCGCCGGCCCTCTCCATGTCTGGCCGCGGCCGCGGCGATCGAGGCATGGTCGAGAAAACGGTCGACCTCGGCCGGATCGGTCGCCCAGGATGTCACCAGCCGCACCCGCACCATGCCGGGTTCCGGATCGGCCCAGCGATAGAAACCGGCACCGGCCGCCTCAAGCGAGGCAACCGCCGCCTCGGGCAGATCGACGAACAGCTCGTTCGCCTCGACCGGATGGGCCAGGCTCACCCCCGGCAGCGATTGCAGCCCATGGGCCAGCCGGGTGGCCATGGCATTGGCATGCCCCGCCAGCGCCAGCCACAGATCGCCCGCCAGATAAGCGCGGAACTGGGCCGCCAGGAACCGCATCTTGGGGATCAGCAATCCGGCGCGCTTGCGCAGATAGGCCATCGCCTCGGCCAGTTCCGGATCGAACACCACCACCGCCTCGGCGCCCATGGTGCCGTTCTTGGCTGATCCGAAGCTGAGGATGTCCACCCCCGCATCCCAGGTGATCTCGGCCGGCGCCACGCCCAGATGCACGCAGGCATTGGCGAACCGCGCGCCATCCATATGCAGCCGCATGCCCTGCGCGGCGGCGATGGCACCGGCGCGCCGCACCTGATCGGGGCTGTAGACCGTGCCGGCCTCGGTCGCCTGGGTCAGCGTGATCACCGCCGGCTGCGCCGCGTGAACGAAGCCGCGGGGTGCTGCCTGAAGCCGGGCTTCCAGCAGATCCAGATCCATCCGGCCATGGTCGCCCGGCACCAGCGCCAGCTTGGCGCCGCCGGTATAGAATTCGGGCGCCGCGCATTCATCCAGTTCGACATGCGCCTCGGCATGGGCATAGATGCTGCCCCAGCGCGGGGTGAGCCCGGCCAGCGACAGGGCATTGGCCGCCGTGCCGGTGGGTGTCATGAAGACATGAACCTCGCGGCCGAACAGCACCGACAGGTCTTCGACCAGCGCCGCCGACACCGGATCATTGCCATAAGACGGCACCGCCCCGCGATTGGCGGCAACCACCGCCTCCATGATCCTGGGGTGGGCGCCGACGACGTGATCGCTGTGGAAATTCATCGCGTTCCTCTTGCTTTGCCCGCAGGTCCGCTGGCCGGTCCTGCCGGACGGTTGCCGGATGCAGCCCCAGGCCTGCGCCCGCGCGGCGGGGCATGCGGATCGTCGCGCACCCGGTCGCGTCCGGTCTGGATGCGGGCCGATGCGGCCGCAGGGTCAAGCCGGAATTCTGCCGCCAGTTCCACATGCCGCGACCACAGGAACTGATCGACCGGCATCACCCGCACCAGCCGATAGCCCGCCGCCGCCAGAATTCTGGCGTCGCGGACAAAGGTGACCGGGTTGCAGGAAATCGCCGCGACCAGCGGCACGCCCGATCGCGCCAGCTCCTCGACCAGCGCGCGCGCGCCGGCACGCGGCGGATCGAACACCGCCCCGTCCAGAACGCCGAGCTCGCGAGCCGACGGTGCCCAGCGCATCAGGTCGCGCGGCTCGATCGTCACCCGGTCGGACAGGCCCGCACCGGCCGCGGCACGGGTCAGGGCATCCAGGGCCGGCCCTTCCACCTCGGCCGCGATCACCTTGGCGCCACGATGGGCCAGCGCCAGGGCGAAGGTGCCGGACCCGGCATAGAAATCGCCGATCGTGCCGCCGCTTTCGGCCAGACTGCCGAAAACGCCCATCACGAAGCCGATCAGAGCCTCTTCGCCCGCATGGGTCGCCTGGGCAAAGCCGGCAGGCGGCGGCTCCACCTGCACGCCGCCACGGTGCACGAAGGCCGGGCGCCGACGCACCACCACCTGTGGTTCGGCCATGATCATCGGATTGCTGCCGGCACGCGGCCCGCCACGGGCGGGGCCGCGCCGCGCACCGCCCCGGCCCTTGCCGCCGCGGCTCGACACCGGTTCCGGCGCCGCCTCCGGCTCGGGCCGCCACGAGATGCGCGCCAGATCGGCGGTTTCGGCAAAGGCCGCCAGGGCCTGCAATCCGGCGCCGTCCGGGGCCCGGGCCAGCGTCACCACAAGATCGATGCCGCCATCGGTGGCCTCGGCATGGGCATCGCGGAAATCGGCCGGTGTCGGATAACGGTCGGCATCACCGGCCGCCATCGGCGCCTCGCCCTCGCCGGCCGCGGTCATGAACCGGCGCAGCTTGCCGATCAGCGCATCCAGTTCCGGCACCAGCAGCATGCAGTGCTCGACATCGACGACATGGCGGCTGCCGGCCTCGGCATAGCCGACCACGGCCTTGCGGGCGGTGGCGCGCAGCTTCCAGGCGGTGCGGCGGCGCTCTCCCGGCTCACCGGGGATCATCGGCGCGATCACCGTATCGGCAAAGCCGTTGCGGGCCAGAATGTCGACCACCAGGCCGCGCTTCCAGCCGCGATAGTCATGCAGCGCCATATGCTGCAGCGAGCACCCACCGCAGGGGCCGAAATACGGGCATGGCGGCTCGACGCGCACCGGGCCCGGGGTGATCAGTTCCAGCCAGCGTGCCCGGATGCGGTCGCGCTCCACCGCGTCCACCGCGGCCAGCACCCGGTCGCCCGGCAGGGCATGGCTGACGAAGACCGGCCGGCCGTCATGCTCGCCGATACCATCGCCATGGCTGCCCAGCGCGGTGATCTCGACCTCGATCTCGTCGCCCGCGCGCAAGCCCGCCGGGCCGCCATCATCGTCATCGGAGCCGGTCTCGTCTTCCCGGTCTTCCGCCTCGTCGTCGCGATCCTCGTCCACACACGCTCTCTTTATTATCTGAAGGATCTGATCGTTCTGCTTGTTGTCGCATGCCTGTACATCACAGGGCCAATTCTGTCGCGGTCCACGATATCCGCGGTCATCCCGGTTCAACCGCGCGGGGTGGACCATAGGCCACGGCCCGGCCACGCCCCACACTCCATGGCCGCTCGACGAAGCAACTGCCATCTGCCGCCAGTTGCCAGCATCGGGCCTCGATCATCTGGCCATCCTCGACCCGCAGGATCATCCACACCAGCCCGGCCTCCCAGGCACCGGCAAGATCGGCGGCCGACGGGCTGGCCGCCATGTCCGGGTGTCCGTGATAGAGCCCGATCACGGCAAGGCCGCCGGCGCGGGCCTCGCGCTGCGACCGCAGGCGCAGGCCGGGGTCGATCTCGAACGCGCGCAGCGGGTCCGGCGCCAGATTGACCGAGGCCGCCGCGCGTTCAATCACGGCCGCCCCATCGACGATCCGGCCCAGCAGCAGCCCGCAGCCTTCGCCCGGATAGGCCGCCTCCACCGTATCGGCAACGGCACGCATCGCCGCCGGGTCGATCTCAACCCGCGATCGCGCCACAGCCCCCGACACCGTCTCCGCCCCGGTCATCGGCCGGCGGCGGCGGCGTTCAGTGGCACCCGGCGGATCAGCAGGCCGCTGCTCCGGTCGATCACCACCAGAACCTGGGCACCGCCCTCACCTTCGGCCACCATCATCACGTCCTCGCCGGCGGCGGCCACCGTCACCACACGCTCGCCGGGCAGCAAGGCCGGCCCTTCGGCCCCCCGCGCCGGTGCCATGGGTGGGCGCGCCGCGTCGAAATCGCCGGCGATCCGCCCCGGCATGGCAGGCGTTACAGCGGATGGCGCCGGCACTGCGGGGGCGGCCTCGGCCGGTGCGGCCGGTGCCGCCGGCGCCTGTGTCTGGTCGGCCGCCACCGGCAGGCCGGCCTTATCGTCCTTGTTTGCCACGCTGCGCTGGTATATCAGCACACCTATGCCGACACCGACGATGGCGATGGCGATGCCAAGCCCGATGATCACCCGCTTCAGAATGCGGGTCATGCGCTGTTCGATCGACTCGGGCGACTGTTCCTGCATAGTGTATGATCCCGATCCCCGAGGGAGTTGACGGTTTTGAGCGGACGCGACACCAGCCGGCCACACCGGCCCCGGCCCGGCCCTGACGCCGAAACCGGCCTTGATCCCGATGCCCGGCCCGATACCGATGCCCGGCCCGATGCCGATGCCCGGCCCGATGCCGATGCCCGGCCCGATGCCGATGCCCGGCCCGATGCCGATGCCCGGCCCGATACCGGTGCTGTCGCGTCCCCATCCGGCGCCGATGATGCCGCCGCGGATGAAGATGGCGACACCTTGCCCGCCATCTTCGATGACGACGACACGGCGCTGGATGATGACGAGCTTTCGGCACTGGAATCTGCGGCCGTTCTGGGTGGCGTGGTCGATATCACCCTGCCGGCGGGCTTCGTCGAGGAACGCGTCGACCGGCTGCTGGCCCATGCCGCGCCGTCGCTGTCGCGCGGACGCGTCCAGGGTCTGATCCGCGACGGACGGGTGACACTCGACGGCGCGACGATAGCCGACCCCTCCCGGCGGGTAAAGCCCGGCCAGTCGTTGACCGTGACGGTTCCGCCGCCCGAAGACGGAACGCTCGAACCCGAGCCGATGGCGCTGGACATCGTGTTCGAGGATGAATGGCTGATCGTGGTCGACAAGCCTGCCGGACTGGTGGTCCATCCCGGCGCCGGCAACGACCGGGGCACGCTGGTCTCGGGCCTGCTGGCCCATGGCCAGGGACGGCTGTCGTCGATCGGCGCCCCCACCCGGCCGGGTGTGGTTCACCGCATCGACAAGGACACCAGCGGGCTGATCGTGTTCGCCAAGACCGATGCGGCCCATCTGGCGCTGGCCCGTCAATTCGCCGAACACACCATTCGCCGCGCCTATACCGCCGTGGTCTGGGGTGTGCCCGGGGTCGATCCGGGCCGGATCGAGGGCAATATCGGCCGCCATCCGGTGGAGCGCCAGCGGATGAGTGTGGTGACCCGCGGCGGCAAGCCCGCTGTCACCCATTATCGCATCGCCAACACCGTGGGTCTGGAGGCGCTGGGCGAAGAGCCCTTCGCCTCGGTTCTGGACTGCCGTCTTGAAACAGGACGCACCCATCAGATCCGGGTCCATCTGACCCATATCGGCCACCCGCTGGTTGGCGACCCGGTCTATGGCCGCAGCCCCGCCCGGCTGCAGCGGATGGAGGATCCGCGGATCCAGGCGCTGTGCCGCTTTCCCCGTCAGGCGCTGCACGCGCGCCGCCTGGGCTTCGTGCATCCCATCACGGGTCGCAATTTGCGATTCGAAAGCCCGCTGCCAGCCGATATGCGGCAGCATCTTGAGAGTTTAGACTTCTTCTAAAGTGATGGACGTTAACGCCGTCACCGACTAGAGTTTTGATAACGGGGCGTCGGGCACCTGGCCAGGGCGGACATGTCCAGTGCGCTCATGGCCACTCGCCGCCCCGATATGGACACGCGGTGACCACAACCGGGTGGGAACCAGGTCTGGTTTGATCAGTTGGCTGCTTAACAGCGACAGATCACGGAGTTCGAGCTTTCGGCGGCCCAGGCCGCGCATGGCGTCCAGCCGGGCGTCGCGTCCGCACTGGTTCGTGGACGTCCAGCGTAGGAATGGAGCGGCTGCTTCGTGTAACCGTTCCCAATGTGGTTCAAAAAGTTAACGGGTCACGACCGCCAGAATTGGCGCGATGCTTGCATCGCACTCCGGCGACGGGTCAGACGGACCAGCCCCGCATCCTGCGGGTGACAAGGCTCCGCACCGGTCGCCCGATCCACGGCGCGGCCAGACCCGGCCCGCGGGCTTCCGCCCGCGTGGTCAGTCGAGAGGAGGCATGTGCCATGGCTTCACGCACGCCCCGCACCGTCGGTCGTCAAAACATGTTCGACGCCGGCCTCGGCCCCTATCTGCAACAGATCCGCCGCTATCCGGTCCTGGAACTGTCCGAGGAGCAGCGTCTGGCGCGTCGCTTTCGCGACCAGGGTGATGTACGTGCTGCGGACCAGTTGGTCAACAGCCATCTCCGTCTGGTGGCGAAGATTGCGATGGGTTATCGCGGCTATGGGCTGCCGCTCGCGGATCTGATCTCCGAGGGAAATCTCGGCATGATGCAGGCGGTGCACCGTTTCGATCCCGATCGCGGGTTCCGGCTTGCCACCTATGCCATCTGGTGGATCCGGGCCGCCATTCAGGAATACATCATGCGTTCGTGGTCGGTGGTCCGCATGGGCACCACGGCGTCGCAGAAGCGGCTGTTCTTCAACCTGCGCCGGGTGAAGAGCGAGTTGGACATCATCGGCGAGGCCGGCCTGAACGACGATCAGGTTGCCATCATTGCCGAGAAGCTGGATGTCGAGCCGGGCGACGTGGTCGCGATGGAACGCTATCTGGATGGCATCGCCAGCTCGTTGAACGAGCCGGTGCGCCAGGAAGCCGATACCGAATGGCAGGACTGGCTGGAAAGCCCTGAAGACGACCAGGAAACCACCCTCGCCGACCAGCAGGAAAGCGGCCGCGCGCGCAGCCTGATCGCCAACGCCGTCGCCAGCCTGGGCGACAGGGAACGTGACATCTTCAACCGCAGGCGCCTGATCGAAGCGCCGGCGACACTGGAGGATCTGAGCCAGGTTTACGGCATCAGCCGCGAACGCGTCCGGCAGATCGAGGCGCGGGCGCTTGAAAAGGTCAGCCGCTGGGTGAAGCGCGAAACCAAACGTGAAATGGGTCGTACACCCATTCTTCCCACGCCGGCTCTGCGCCATTGACGATCAGATATCGGCGGATCTGCCTAAGCTTTCAGCAGATCCGCCGAATCGACGCTGCAGCGCAGCATGCATCCTAGGCACCGTCTGCGAATTCACCCATCCAAATCGTCCCGGCGCCAGCTTTGCCGTCACGGCCCGATCGCCTCACGACCCGATTTCGTCGCCCCATTCTTCCCGCAGTTTTTCCTGCCGGCTCCGCAGCTTGACGATGGCGCGGTCATGGGCCGCATCGGCCAGCACGCCCGCCACCAGCGGTGCCAGCCACACCAGTGACCAGCCGACACCGGCCGCCCCGTACATCTGCAACCAGACCAGCGGGTCACCCACCAGCATCCGGGCCTGCGACAGCAGGTGGCCGCCCAGCCACAAATCCCGCAACACCGGCAGCACACCCGCCAGATTGCAGGCGGCGATGCATTTCGTGGTATAGGCGCCGGGGCGATTTTCCAGGAACAGGGCCACCAGGGACGGCGCCATGCCGATCGCCAGCACCAGTGCGGTCGGTGTGGCGACCAGCGCCAGAACCACCATCACCACCAGCACCACCAGGCGCGAACTCGATCCGCTCGACTTGGCCGGGCCCTTGGCGCGGCGCTTGGCTGCGGCCTTCTTCGCCATCAGAACCAGCCCCTGCCGGTTGCGGCACCGGGCCCCTGCCCGTCTCTGGAACGCAAGATGGTCATCCTCATCCGACCGATCCGAATGTCAGCGCGGCCAGCACGCTCAGCAACAGCGTATAGCCGACCATCGCCGCCACCTGACGGCCGAAATGCTGCGCCTCGGCGCGTCGGGCGGCGCGGGTTTCGTCATAGCGGCGCATTGCCATGCCCAATTGCGCATGGGTGGTGCGGGCCGCCGCCATCCCGCTATCGTCGGCCATCCGCCGGTCGGGGTTGTCGACGATGGCACGCAGCGCGTTCAGGCTGCCGGTCGATACCGCGCGCTCCAGTTCCTTCTCCATCCAGGCACGGGTGGTCTTGGCACCATAACTCTGCACCACCGGCCCCAGCCGCTGCACCAGCCAGCGGCTCAGTGCCGGCACCAGCACCTGCGGCTGGGTTTCCTGAGCCAGGCTCAGCAGGTTCAACTGCGACAGCCGCTCCGATGCCTCGCTGTCCTGGCGCACCACGCCCTTCAGCGCACCGGCATAGGAAATCCCCAGTTTGGTGGCGATGAACGCCGCGATATGGCGGTCGACCGGTGCCGTGCCCCGCCCCGCCTTGGCCGCCCGCTGGTCCAGGGCCATCAGCAATGCCGGCACGGTCTGCGGATAGGCGTCGGCAACCAGCGGGCTCAGGCATGGCAGGGTCGGGTTCAGGTCATACAGCACCCGTTCCAGGCCGAAGCCCATGATCGTCTCGGCCACGAAGCCGCGCAGCCGCATGAACTCGGCCATCTCGCTCTGCGCCAGCCGCCGGCGCTGGGCATCGTTGGTGTCGACCAGCCCAAGTGACGTGATCGGCAGACCTTCCACCAGCATCTCGGCCAGAGCCTGCCGGGTATCGCGGTCGTCATCCAGGAACGACACCGCGATCAGCGTACCCAGCCCGTCCTTCATCACCGACACATGGCGCAGCCTCAACGGCCCCTCGGGGTCCAGCGCCGCCAGCACCCGTGCCAGGGTGGCATCGGCACCGGCGCCGCCATCGGTGCGGCCGGCGCTGATCGTCTGGGCAATCATGCTGCCACGACGCTCGTCACCGATCGCCCGCGCCACCCAGCCATCGAGTTTTTCCTCGATCACCACCCGCAGGGCCTCGCGCCAGTGCTGGGCCAGCGCCGTCGCCAGGCTCATGGTGTTGGAATGATCGACGCCCTTGAAGGTGAAGGCGCGCGCCGCCTGGGGGCGGGTCGAATGCATGGCGCCGATGCTGCGCCGGCCGTCCAGCCAGGCGCGCACCTCTTCGAAGCCCCAACGCTCTTCGGCGTTGTCGCTCAACAATCCGCGCAGCAGGCCGCCGACATCGCTGCCGAACCGCGCCCGATCGGTCAATGCCACATATGACCCGCGTTCCAGCCGGCGCAGCATCAGATCGGCGGCAGCCTCGGGGCTTTCCGTACCCGGCACCTTGCGGGCCAGGGCCGCGGCGAACAAGGCGCCCAGGGCGAAGAAATCCTCACGCGGGCCGCCATCGCCACGGCCGGCGGGATGGGCCGCCGCGCGCTCGACGCTCTCGAACGCCACCGGCTGGCTTTCGCCCGGCGGACCGCACAGGCAATCGCCCAGCGCGATCCGGGTGCGGGCGCTGTCGACGAAATACAGGTTGTCGGGGGCGATCGCCCGATGGGCGGTCCGGACGTCATGCACCGCCTTCAGGGCGGTCGCCAGCGGGCGCAGCAGCAGCCGCGACATCTCCAGATCGTCCAGACTCTGGCCTTCGGCGCGCAGCCAGTCCATCACCCGGCCGCCCTGGGGGCGTTCCATGATCACCGCATAGCGCTTGCCCTGGCCGTCGCCCGGGTCGACCACCCCGCCATCGATGGTCCGCAACAGGCCCGGCTGGTCGATCCGCCGGATCGCCGACATCCACTCGTCGCGCACCGGCCGGCCACGGCGGGCAACCAGCCCGATCAGCGAACGCGTGCGGTCGCGCATGTCCTCGACCGCGAAGGCCTCGATATGCGTCCGGTCGAACTCCTCCAGCCGGATCTCGGGCATCACCCGATAACGCCCGCCGACGATCGTCGCCTCGCCCTGTGTCGCTTCGGCCATGCCGATGCGTCCCCCGTCCGCAGCACCGATCCGGCCGGTCGCCGGACCATGTCTCTACCCCACACTTGTATAGCCGGTTCCGGCCCATGCTGCATCCATCCGCAGCACCGCATGATGCCAGACATGGCACCGGCATGCGAAAACCGCCGGCGGATGGTCCGCCGGCGGCTTTCGGTCGCGGTCCGGTTCCACCGACATCTGTCGGCGGCTGGTCAGTCGATGAACGGATCGTGGACCAGGATGGTGTCCTCGCGCTCGGGGCTGGTCGACAGCATCGCCACCGGCGCCTCGATCAATTCCTCGATCCGGCGGATATACTTGATCGCCGTGGCCGGCAGATCGGCCCAGGACCGCGCGCCCTGGGTGCTCTCGCTCCAACCCTCGATCGTCTCATAGACCGGCTCGATCTCGGCCTGGGCACGCGGGCTCGACGGCAGATAGTCGATGATCGCGCCCTTGTGGCGGTAACCGGTGCAGACCTTGATCTTGGCCAGACCGTCGAGCACGTCGAGCTTGGTCAGCGCGATGCCGTCGATACCGCCGGTCTTGATCGCCTGGCGCACGGCGACCGCATCGAACCAGCCGCAGCGGCGCGGACGGCCGGTGACGGTGCCGAATTCGTGGCCGCGTTCACCCAGCAGCTTGCCGATCTCGTCGTGCAGTTCGCTCGGGAACGGTCCGGAACCGACGCGGGTGGTATAGGCCTTGGTGATGCCCAGCACATAGCCGATCTGGCCGACCGCGAAGCCGGTACCGGTGGCGGCCTGCGCCGCGACCGTGTTCGACGAGGTGACGAAGGGATAGGTGCCATGGTCGATGTCGAGCATCGCGCCCTGCGCGCCTTCGAACAGGATCCGCTTGCGGGCGCGGCGCGCCTCATGCAGCGTCCGCCACACCGGGTCCATATAGGGCAGCAGCTTGGGCGCGATCTCGTCGAGCTTCGCCAGCACCTCGTCGCGGGTGAACCGCTCCTCGGCGCCAAGCCCGGTCAGCAGCGCATTGTGATGCACCAGCAGATCGTCGATCTTGGCGACCAGCAGGTCGCGATCGGTCAGGTCGCACAGGCGGATCGCCCGCCGGGCGACCTTGTCCTCATAGGCCGGCCCGATGCCGCGACCGGTGGTGCCGATCTTGTTGCCACCGCGCGCATCCTCGCGCGCACGGTCGATCACGCCATGCAATGGCAGGATCAGGCAGACATTCTCGGCGATCCGCAGCACGTCGGGGGTGACGGCAACCCCAAGCTTGCCGATCCGCTCGATCTCGTCCAGCAGCGCCCAGGGGTCGACGACGACGCCGTTGCCGATCAGCGACAGCTTGCCCCGCACCACGCCCGACGGCAGCAGGCTCAGCTTATAGGTCTTGCCGTCGATAACCAGCGTGTGACCGGCGTTGTGACCGCCCTGAAAGCGCACCACCACATCGGCACGGTGCGACAGCCAGTCGACGATCTTGCCCTTGCCCTCGTCGCCCCACTGGGAGCCGACAACGACCACGTTGCTCATGAGCTTACGCCCCCCGGAAATCGATGGCGTCGAGCGGGACGGCATCAGCCACCCGCAGGATATGGGAACAGCCCTGGGCGCGCGCCTCCGCGACAGGGTCGGTTTCAGGGGCGAGGCCCTGAACGGTGATCCATCCCTCGGCCCGGAGCTGCCGGCCGATGACCGGTCCGCTGCCGAAGGGAAGGTAGACATGGCGTGGCCGCACGGGCGCGTCCAGCGCCCTCAGCACACTGTCCATATACAGGCTGAAGCCGGTTGCCGGTTCACCCGCATTGCCGGCATCGGCGCCCGCGACATAGCGCCCGCCACTGCCGAGTTCGCCACGGACACCGGCCGCGAACAGCGAGAAGCTGACACCGGTCTGATAGTCGAGCCCGCGATGTTCGACCGGATCGATCGTCACCTGGGCATCCAGATCGGCCAGATCGATGACCTTGACCACATCGGCCACCATCGCGACCAGGCGGCGCGCCTCGGCCGGAAGCGCCAGCGCATCCAGCTTGGCCAGGGCCGCATCCGCCAGACCGGCCGCGTCCAGCAGCCCGGCATAAAGCGGTGCCGCGGCACCGGCCAGTTCGGCGACCGCGGTCGGATCCTTGCGGTCCAGCGCCTCGCGCAGCCGGCCGGTCTGGTCGGCCGGCAGCCCGAAGGCCTCGGCCACGACGTCGACCATGGTCGGCAGGTTCAGGTCGATGGTCAATCCGCGGACACCGATGCCGGTCAGGGCTTCGGCGGCCAGCCGCACCACCTCGGCATCGGCGGTGGGTTCCGGCGCGCCGATCAACTCGATACCGACCTGGGCGAACTGGCGTTCGGGCCGCAGCATGCCGCCGCGCACCCGCAGCACCTGGCCGGCATAAGACAGGCGCAACGGCCGGCGGGCATGCGACAGGCGGGTGCCGGCGATGCGGGCAAGCTGCGGCGTCATGTCGGCGCGCACCCCCATCATCCGCTGCGACACCGGGTCCATCACCCGGAAGATCTGGGCGGCGAGCAGCCGGCCGGGGCCGGTCAGCAGGCTTTCTTCGAATTCGACAAGCGGCGGCTTCACGCGGGCATAGCCTTCCGCCGCGAAATGCGCCATCAGCCGCTCGATCGTCTGCGCCTCGAAGGCGGCCTCGGGCGGCAGAAGATCCTGCAGCCCGTTGGGCAGAAGCGCGCGCTGGCGGTCGTCGATCATCAGGACAGGCCCGGTCTCTACCCATGGAAAACACCCGGACCGCGCTGATGCACGGCCGGCTTGAAGACAGACGACGGCCGCAACGGCACCCGATTGAGCGGTGCCGGCGACCGGAGGCGGAGTTTAGCCCCCCGCGTCCCGGCACTCAACCGCGAAACGCATGAAACCGGCCGCACCCGCGGGTACGACCGGTTTCAGCATGATCCGAACCCGAATGACCGGCCGGGATCAGAAGGTCAGCGACAGCGCGGTCACCACATTGGGCAGGCCCTGCACCTGCTTCAGCACCGCCTCACGCAGCGGCTGGTCGACCTCGATCAGGCAGATCGCGCGGGCGCCCGGCGACTGCCGGCCCAGATGGAAACTGGCGATGTTGATGCCGGCCTCGCCCAGCGCGCGACCGACGGCACCGATGAAGCCCGGCTTGTCGTCGTTGACCACGAACAGCATGTTCGGGGCCAGTTCCGCCTCGATCGCCACATCCTCGATCGACACCAGACGCGGCTTCGAGCCGGCGATCAGGGTGCCGGCGACACTGCGGCCACCGCGCTCGTCCGAAATGGTCAGCTTGATCTGGGTCTGGAAGTCGGTCGCCTTGTCGCTACGCACCTCGGTGACCGAGATGTTGCGCTCCTTGGCGACGATCGGAGCATTGACCATGTTGACGCTGTCGAGCAGCGGCCGCAGCAGGCCGGTCAGCAGAGCCGCGGTGATCGGACGGGTGTTGAGGGTGGCGACCTGACCGGAATATTCGATGGTCACGCCGCGGATGCCGCTTTCCACCAGTTGCCCTGAGAAGCTGCCAAGCTGTTCGGCCAGCTTCATATAGGGCTTCAGGCGCGGCGCCTCTTCGGCCGTCACCGACGGCACGTTGATGGCATTGGTGATGGCGCCGGTCAGCAGATAATCGGCCATCTGCTCGGCAACCTGAAGCGCCACATTCTCCTGCGCCTCGACCGTGCTGGCGCCCAGATGCGGGGTCGCCACCACGCGCTCGTCGCCGAACAGCGGGTTCTGCCTGGCCGGCTCTTCCGAGAACACGTCGAGGGCGGCACCCGCCACCTTGCCCGCATCCAGCGCCGCCTTCAGATCCTTCTCGACCACCAGGCCGCCACGGGCGCAGTTGACGATATAGACGCCGGTCTTCATCTTGCCGATCGCCTCGGCATTGATGACGCCGCGGGTGCCGTCGGTCAGTGGCGTGTGCAGGGTGATGACGTCGGCGCGGCGGAACAGCTCATCCAGTTCCACCTTCTCGACGCCCAGATCCTGCGCGCGTTCCGGCGACAGGAACGGATCGAAGCCGATCACCTTCATCTTCAGGCCCTGGGCCCGGTCGGCGACGATGGCGCCGATATTGCCGACGCCGATCACGCCCAGCGTCTTGCCGGTCACCTCGACGCCCATGAAGCGGTTCTTCTCCCACTTGCCGGCATGGGTGGAGGCATTGGCGGCCGGGATCTCGCGCAGCATCGACAGCATCAGCGAAATCGCATGCTCGGCGGTGGTGATCGAGTTACCGAAGGGGGTGTTCATCACCACCACGCCATGGGACGACGCGGCCGGGATATCGACGTTGTCGACGCCGATGCCGGCGCGGCCCACGACGCGAAGATTGGTCGCGGCCGCCAGGATGTCCTTGGTCACCTTGGTGGCCGAGCGGATCGCCAGACCATCATACTGGCCGATGATCGCGCGCAGCTCGTCGGGGGTCATCCCCGGCTTCACGTCGACCTCGACTCCACGGGACGAGAAGATCTCGGCGGCGGCGGGGCTCATCTTGTCGGAAATCAGAACCTTGGGCATGGGATACCTCTGGCGAGGGTGGCAGCGTCCGCCATCATGCGGACGCGCACCGTCGTTCAAACCGGATGGAATACAAACAGGATACGAGGGTGGATCAGTCGGACGCGGTGGCGCCGGGCGCGGTGGCTCCGGGCGCGATGGTTCCGGTCAGGCCGCCTTGGCCTTCACCTGATCCCATGCCCAATCGAGCCAGGGCAGCAGTGCTTCGATGTTCGCGCGCTCGACCGTGGCGCCGCCCCAGATGCGCAAGCCCGCCGGGGCATCGCGATAGGCGCCGATATCCAGCGCCGCACCTTCGGCGTCCAGCAGACCGGTCAGATCCTTCTGCACCTTGGCCTGCCCTGCGGCATCGAGACCCTGGAACCAGGGATCAACGATGGCGAGGCAGATCGAGGTGGGCGAGCGGGTGTCGGCATCGGTCGCCAGGAAATCGACCCAGAGGGTCTTGGCAACCCAGTCGGCGAGTGCCGCGAAATTGCCCTCGGTGCGGGCGATCAGGGCGTCGAGGCCGCCGATCTGCTCGGCCCATTTCAGGGCGTCGAGATAATCTTCCAGCGCCAGCATCGACGGCGTGTTGATCGTCTCGCCCTTGAAGATGCCGTCGATCAGCTTGCCGCCCTTGGTCATGCGGAAGATCTTGGGCAGTGGCCAGGCCGGGGTATAGCTCTCAAGCCGGGCGACGGCGCGCGGCGACAGGATCAGCATGCCATGCTGGCCTTCCGAGCCCAGAACCTTCTGCCACGAGAAGGTGACGACGTCGAGCTTGTCCCAGGGCAGATCGATCGCGAAGGCGGCCGAGGTCGCATCGCAGAAGGTCAGCCCCTCGCGGTCGGCGGCGATCCAGTCGCCGTTCGGCACGCGCACGCCCGAGGTGGTGCCATTCCAGGTGAACACCACGTCGCGGGTGAAATCGACCTGCCCCAGAGCCGGCAGCGCACCGTATGGCGCGTTCAGGCTGCGGACATCGGTCAGCTTCAACTGCTTCAGGATGTCGGTCTTCCAACCGTCGCCGAAGCTCTCCCAGGCCAGCACGTCGACACCACGGGCGCCGAGCATGGTCCACATGGCCATCTCGAAGGCGCCGGTATCCGATGCGGGCACGATGCCGACCTTATAGTCGGCGGGGACGCGAAGAATGGCCGCGGTGCGGTCGATCGCTTCCTTGAGCTTCGCCTTGCCGAGCTTGGCGCGGTGCGAGATGCCGAGCGCTGCATCGCTCAAGGCATCGAGGGTCCAGCCCGGGCGCTTGGCGCAGGGACCGGACGAGAAGCGCGGATCAAGCGGCTTCGCGGCGGGTTTCGTCGTCATATGCCTTCCCCTCAGGAAGAGTGGCGACCCGTTGGGGGATCGCGGCCCGAGGCAGACGATAGAGACGGCCGGCCACCCGGTCAACACATGTCCGCCCCCTGGGAATCGGACGGAAGCCATGCGCCAGACGCAGGGCTGTGCCCTGAACCGCGAAAGCTGCGGGCGGCACAGACTGTTAACCTGATTGTCGGCATACTATCCGCCTTCGGTTCCCGATAATCGGCTGCAACCACATGCTTTCCTGGCTGGACGTCATCGATATCAGGACCGTCGGGTTCATGATCATCATGACCTGCGTGATCTCGTCGATGGTCTCGATCGTCCTCTGGCGCCTGAACCGGCCGATGGCCGGCCTCGTCTCGTGGATGATGGCCGCCTTCGCCGGCACCGCCGCCTTCCTTGCCTGGGTCTCGATGCCCTGGCTGGGGCGCGCGGTCGCCATCCCGCTCAACATGGCGATCGCCACCGGCAGCCTGATGCTGATCCTGGACGGGACACTGCGCTTCCGTAGCCTGATCCCGCCCGGCCGGCTGCGCTGGATGACACCGGTGGCGGTGATGGTCGCGGCCGTTCAGGTGCGGGCCAATCTCGACCAGGACTGGCTTCGGATCGTCCTCAACGACGTGCTGAACAGCCTGATCCTGGCGGCGATGATCGCCGCTCTGCTCCACCATGCCCGCCGTGACGAGCGCATCATCCACCTGATGATCGCCGTCGCCACGGCGCTGATGATCGCGGCCTATCTGATCCGCGTCGACGTGGCGCTCGCCACGCCCCGGGGACAGTTTCGCGCGCCGGGCGATCCGGCCCATGCCTATGTCTTCTTCGTATCGCTGATCTTCATCCTCAGCTGGACCTTCGGCATGCTGCTGATGGTCAACCTGAAGGTCCAGCGGGCGCTCGCCGACATGGCGGACCGCGACCCGCTGACCGGTATCGGCAACCGCCGGGTGCTCGACCGGCTGGCCGGCCGCCATCTGCCACGCGGCGGCACGGCTCTGGTGCTGATCGACCTCGATGGCTTCAAGCGCGTCAACGACGACCACGGCCACAAACAGGGCGATCAGGCCCTGTGCTGGATCGCCGACATGCTGAAGGCCTCGGTGCGCCCCGGCGAAACCGTGATCCGCATGGGCGGCGATGAATTCGCGCTGTTCGTTGAAGAGGCCGGCGACGCCACGGCTCTGGGCCAGCGCGTCCACAGGCTGGCGGCGCGGATCAACATCGCGCTGGCCAGGGATCGCCACCTGATGCCCCTGCCCCGCCGGATCAGCACCGGCTATGCCATCGTGCCCGATGACGGCCAGACCCTGACGGATCTGTGCGCCGCCGCCGACCGGCGGATGTATGACGACAAGCATGCCGCCCGCCCCGCCGGACCCTGTGGCGGTCAGAGATAGATGATGCCTTCCATATAGCGCTGGACCAGCGCCGCCACGATGGCGCGTTCGCGCCCCGCATTCGCCCAGGCGCCACCGCCACGCTGGCCCACCACCCGCACGGTCAGATCCTCGCGATCCAGGCGCTGGCGCCAATAGGGCAGCAATGTGCACAGGGCCGAAGACCGTACCGCCAATGCCGCCGGGCCCCATTTCGCCGCCACCACCCGGGCGGTGAAATCGCTCTGATCGCCCGGCGATGTCAGCACCACCACCGGCCGTTCCAGGGCTTCCATGGCGGTGCGGTCGATCCGCACCCGGGCGACCGCATCCTCGTTTTCCAGCACCGCGACATAGCACGAGCTGTCGAGCATCATCACCGTCTCGGGCACGATACCGCCCAGCGCCGGCGCCAGGTCGACCTTCCCCAGCATCTTCACCGGCGGGCGCAGCGGCAGATCGACCAGAACCGAGGTGGTCTCGCGCTGGCCCATGATCATGCCCGACGGCGTCAGCAACTGAACCCGGCGCAATTGCGGCTCAAGATAATGGAACACGGTATGGGCGGCGGCCAGGGCGCCGGGTGCCGACAACGGCACCTCGCTCGCGCGCGAGAACCAGCGGACCTGATAGACGCCGGTGGCGCCCACCATGAACACCGTTTCGGCCTTGGCATGCTCGCCGGCAATATCGGCCAGCATGTCATCGGGCAACCAGCTATCCAGCGGGCAGACCACGGCTGGAACGCCGCGAAACACGCGGTCGGCGAAGACGTCCAGATGGCAGATGGGTATCTGCATGCGACGGCCGGACACCTCGGTCTGGGTCGTGGGTGCGCGCACCGGCGTGGCCAATACATGAACATCCCCGACCGGTCGGCCGCTGACGGCCCGGCTGGTCTGTCCCGGAGAGGAAGCTGGCCCCTCCCCCGGCTGGTCTGGGGTGCCGTTCGACATCTTTGGCAACAGTCCGCGACGACGACAGGTGGCAACCGGACCTCGCGGCCCGGTCGATGACGGGCCGGACCATGCTTGGCCCGACCAGGACATTCACCTTACACGGCTTCTGCCGCGGACGCCATTCCGCCGCAAAACCACCATAGGTTTCGTGGTGCAACGCCATCATCAGAACGGTTGCGGGCCAGAACCGGTGTCGATGCCCGCTGCCGGCCGCGGCGATCAGACCATGCGCCGGTTCCAGTCGTGACGCAGGGGGCCGTGGCCATGACCCAGGCCCGGTGCCGCCAGCATGGCCTGGCGCACATAGCTGCGCGCGATCGCCACCGCATCCGCGGTGGCCCGCTCGCGGGCCAGGCCGGCCGCGATGGCGCTGGCCATCGTGCAACCGGTGCCATGGGTATGGCGGCTGTCGATACGCGGACCGTCGAACCGCGTCACCGTCACCGGGTCACGCTCGGTGGCGCCGGCGATCACCAGAATGTCGCTCAACATATCGCCCGACATATGGCCGCCCTTGATCAAGGCGGACCGCGCACCCATGCCGATCAGGCCGCGGCCGGCCGCGATCATGTCGTCGACGGCAGCGATCCGCCGCCCGGTCATCACCTCGGCTTCGGGCAGATTGGGGGTCACGATCGTGGCCAGTGGCAGCATGCGCGTGGTCAGGGCCGCGATCGCATCCTCGCGCAGCAGCCGGTGTCCGCCCTTGGCCACCATCACCGGGTCCACCACCAGCGGCAGCCCGGCCCGGACCACGGCGCCGATGCGGCCGATGACGGTGTCGATCACCATGGCCGAATGCAGCATGCCGGTCTTGACCGCCACCACGCCGGTGGCCAGCACCGCGTCGATCTGGGCCATCAGCGCCGGCTGCGGCACCTCCCACACGCCATGGACGCCCAGGGTGTTCTGCACGGTCAGTGCGGTGATGGCGGCATAGCCGTCCACCCCCAGGGCCAGCGCGGTCTTCACATCGGCCTGAATGCCGGCACCACCGCCGGAATCAGAACCGGCGATGATCAGCAGGCGGGGCAGATGGCGGCCCGCCGGCAGCAGGGCGGGCTTGCCGGCGATGGTGCTGTCTGCGGTCACGGCAGGGTCTCCTGGCTTGCCGGGCCATCGGCCGCAACCGTCCGAAAGGCGCCGGTCAAGTCGACATGAGGATGGGCATGCATGGCGTCGCGCGCGGCGGGGTCGGCGGCGATCACCGCCCGGATCAGCGGCTGATGCCGCAACCAGGCGCTGCGTGCGTCCAGCCGCTCCATCGCCCCCAGGGCGACGGCACTGGCAAGCCCGATCGGCGGCCCGCCCAATGGCCCGGCGACCAGGCCCTGATCCGGCAGGACATCCAGGCTGTCACCGCTCAGGATGGCGATGCCGAAAGCCGGTCCGCCGGCCACCACCACCTGCTCAGGGCCCAGGCTCGCGAGGGTCGCCACGGCATCGATCAGCGCGTCGACATGGCGGATCTCGCGGCCGACCATCACTTCCGCCGCCGCCAGATCCAGCACCAGGGCCTGCGCCCGCACCACCAGCCGCGCCTTCAGCACCTGCAACGCGTCGCGATTCATCAGGTGACGGCCCGACGGGTCGACCAGAACGGGGTCCAGAATCAGCGGCACATTGCCGCCGAAATGCTCCACCACCTCGGAAATCGCCAGCAACTGATCGGTTTCGGTCGCCCGGCCGATTCTCAACGCATCGGCGCCGATGTCGTCCAGCACCACCCTCAACTGCCCGCCAACGATGTCGGCCGGCACGGTCATCGCGGCGCCATCGGCCACGATCGCCGTCACGGCGCTGGCCGCATAGACGCCACAGGCCGTGGCGAGCTTCAGGTCGAAGGCGATACCGCCACGGCCTTCGGGATCGCCATGGTCGACGCTGAGCAGCCGCCTCATCGGCGCGCGTGAAGCACCCGTCATCAACCTGCCCCTTTCCTGCCATGCATCGAGCCCGGACGCCCGGGGGTATTGCCCGATCCGTCGGCCTCTCGTGTCCTGAGAGGCCATGTTAGCGGGCGTTGTGTTAACGCTTCCACCCGTCCGGGCGGTCAAGACCGCCTCGCGGTCGCCTTTTCCATGGCAGAGACGATGCGATCGACGGCGCTTTCAACCAGGGCGGCATCATCCGCCTCGGCCATCACGCGGATAAGGGTTTCAGTCCCGGACGGGCGGATCAGGACGCGACCATGTCCGTCGAGCCGCGCGGTCTCGGCGGCAATCACCGCCATCACCTCCGGGTCGGTCTGCGGCGACTGGCCGGCATAGCGGACATTGCGCAGTAGCTGCGGCCAGGGTTCGAAACGGTTGGTCGCCGCCCTGGCACTGATGCCGTCATCCACCATCACCGCCAGCACCTGCAGGGCCGCCACCAGCCCGTCGCCGGTGGTGGCATAATCGCTGAAGATCATATGGCCCGACTGCTCGCCACCGACATTATAGCCATCGGCACGCATCCGCTCGCCCACATAGCGGTCGCCCACCTGGGTGCGGACCAGATGCAGGCCGCTCGCCTCCAGATAGCGTTCCAGCCCCATATTCGACATTACCGTGGCCACGATCCCACCGCCGACCAGCCGGTTGCGTTTGGCCCAACTGGTCGCGATCAGGGCCATGATCTGGTCGCCATCCACCTGGCGCCCGGCTTCATCGACCACGATCACCCGGTCGGCATCACCATCCAGGGCGAATCCGATATCGCATCCCTTCTCCACCACCGCCCGTGCCAGGGCATCCGGCGCGGTCGAGCCGCAGTCGCGATTGATGTTGAAGCCGTCCGGCTCCACCCCGATCGCCGTCACATCGGCACCCAGCTCCCACAAGATCGTCGGGGCCACCGAATAGGCGGCGCCATTGGCGCAGTCGATGGCCACCTTCAGGCCATCGAGCCGCAAGCCTCGGGGCAAGGTGCCCTTGATCGCCTCGACATAGCGGTCGCGGGCGGTATCCAGCCGTCGGGCCCGGCCCAGCTTCTCCGATGGGGCGAGGCCGACATCGGGAGGGCCGTCCATCAGGGCCTCGATCTCGTCCTGAACCTCGTCGGACAGCTTGTAGCCGTCGGGGCCGAACAGCTTGACGCCATTATCGGCGAACGGATTGTGCGAGGCGGAAATCATCACGCCCAGATCGCACCGCATCGACCGGGTCAGCATCGCGATCGCCGGTGTCGGTATCGGCCCGACAAGAATGACGTCACAGCCGGCCGACACGAATCCCGCGGTCAGCGCCGGTTCGATCATATACCCCGACAGCCTCGTGTCCTTGCCGATCACCACCCGCGTGCGCGCCCGGACCGACCGGAACCGCATGCCGGTGGCCACACCCAGCCGCAGGGCGACCTCGGCGGTCATCGGCCAGCTATTGGCGCGGCCGCGAATGCCGTCGGTGCCGAAATATCGATGCGACATGATCAAGCTCCTGACTGGTTGTCCCGGTCGTGCGGCATTCCGGCCGTATCGGGATCATGCTCCTCGTCCGGGGCATGCGCGAAGCTCGGCCCGAAGCACGGACCCGCTGGTGGCCTCACCCGGACAGGCGGGCACAGAGGGTCAGCCCGACGGCGCGGACGGTCAGCCCCCCGGCGCCCGACCGCGAGCGATGGCCGCGTCGACCACCAATGCCTGAGCCGTTTCAGCCACGTCATGCACCCTCACGATCTGCGCGCCCTGGGCCACCGCGGCCAGCACCGCCGCCAGCGACCCCGGCACCCGTGCCTTTGGCTGGTCGATGCCGGCCACGCGCCCGATGAAGCTCTTGCGCGACACGCCGATCAGAAGCGGCCGGCCAAGCCCATGGAAGATCGACAGGTTATGCAGCAAGGCAAGGTTCTGGTCCACCGTCTTGGCAAAGCCGATGCCCGGATCGACCGCCACATCGCCTTGCGCCACCCCGGCCTCGTCCATCAGCGCCAGCCGGTCCTCCAATTCGTCGAAGACGTCCAGAACCACATCGTCATAGACCGCCAGAGACTGCATATCGGCCGGCGTGCCACGCATATGCATGACCACCGCGGCAAGCCCGGCGGCGGCCACGGTGTCGGCCGCCGCCGGGTCATAGGTGAAGCCGCTGACGTCGTTGACGATCGCGGCGCCACGGCGCGCGGCATGGCGCATCACCACCGCCTTGCGGGTGTCGACGGATGCCACCGCCCCCAGTTCCGCCGCCGCCGTCAGCGCCGGCTCCAGGCGGTGGATCTCTTCCGCCGGGTCGACGGCGGCCGCACCCGGACGGGTGGTTTCGGCGCCAAGATCGACAAGATCGGCGCCATCCTCCAGCGCCCGGCGCACCGCCGCCGCCGCGTCGACCGGTGAGAAAGCGTCGCCGCCATCCGAGAAGCTGTCGGGCGTGACGTTGACGATCGCCATCACCTGCGGCCGGCCGCGCATATCCAGTCCGGCAAACCTCTGGCGCGGCACCTCCAGCGCCCGCAACCGCCGGGCCAGTCGCCGGCCCGCCGGCAGAGCGGTCAATCGGTCGGCCAGACGCAGGGCATCCTCGACCGGCATCACCGCCCGGCCCACCCGGTCGGCCGCGCCGGCGCCCCGTCCGGCCCGCCAGATGATCTCGACCACGCCGAAAGCCAGCCAGCCGCCGGCAAGGCAGCGGAACCCCGCGACCGGCGCCCGCCTCAACGCCGCGCGGGGTGCTGCGCCGACGCCGGCGGCGCGGGCCGGCACGAATCCGATCGGGCGGACATACACACGAAGACCCGCATCGGCGTCACGGATGCGGGTCTCGACATATGACATCGCGGCCGCATCAGACGATGCGGCCGCGATGGATGTGGACAGGTCAGCGGGCAAGTCAGCAGTCCCTGGCTGTCGGTCGGCGGTGCGGGGCCGGTGTCTGTCGACGCCAGCCCCATGATCGTCAGACGGCGATCGGCCAAGCGAGCAACCGCCCGTCTTGCCGGACGGCCGTCCTACCGGATGGTCGTCCTGTGGGATCAGGCGCCCGGCTGCGGGCTGGGTCGCAGCCCGTCATCGCCGCCCGCCGTCGGCACCGAGGCCCTGGGCGGCCGCGGATCGGATGCCGGCGCCGTGCCGCCATCGCCCATGTCGTCGGGGCGGTGCCGCCTGATGGTTTCGCCTGCGGCGATCGCCTTCAACTCGTCACCCGACAGGGTTTCGTATTCCAGCAGCGCCTGGGCGACCCGCTCCAACTGATCGCGGTAATCGGTCAGGATGGTGCGTGCCCGGTCATAGGCTTCCTCGACGATCCGCCGCACTTCCTGGTCGATGACATTGGCCGTCGCCTCGGAGGTGCCGCGCGACTGGGTGACCGCATAGCCGACGAAGGGCTCGTTGTCGCCGTCCCCATAATTCAGCGGGCCAAGCTTGTCGCTCATGCCCCACTGGGTGACCATGTTCTTGGCCAGCTTGGTCGCCATCTGGATATCCGACGAGGCGCCGCTGGTCACCTTGTCGTGACCGAAGATGATCTCTTCCGCCAGCCGGCCGCCCATGGCCACCGCCAGATCCGCTTCCAGCTTCTCGCGCGACACCGACAGACGATCCCGCTCCGGCAGCCGCATCACCATGCCCAGCGCGCGGCCGCGCGGGATGATGGTCGCCTTGTGGATCGGGTCGGATGCCGGGCAGTGCATGGCGACGATGGCATGGCCGCCCTCGTGATAGGCGGTGAGGCGCTTCTCGTCCTCGCTCATCGCGATCGAGCGGCGCTCGGCGCCCATCATCACCTTGTCCTTGGCGTCCTCGAATTCCGCCATGCCCACCACGCGCTTGTTGCGGCGCGCGGCCAGCAGGGCCGCCTCGTTGACCAGATTGGCAAGATCGGCGCCCGAGAAGCCGGGGGTCGCGCGGGCGATGACCCGGCCGTTCACGTCGGGACCGATCG
Source organism: Tistrella arctica (assembly GCF_039630945.1). Classification (NCBI taxonomy): domain Bacteria; kingdom Pseudomonadati; phylum Pseudomonadota; class Alphaproteobacteria; order Geminicoccales; family Geminicoccaceae; genus Tistrella; species Tistrella arctica. Next base: position 322,449 of record NZ_JBBKTV010000007.1, on the reverse strand, counting down.
GCACCTTGCGCATATGCACCGACAGGATCTTTTCGCGTCCGGCGACGTCGGGGTTCGGCACCACGACCTGACGGTCGAAGCGGCCCGGACGCAGCAGGGCCGGGTCCAGCACGTCGGGGCGGTTGGTGGCGGCGATGATGATCACGCCCTCATTCGCCTCGAAACCGTCCATCTCGACCAGAAGCTGGTTCAGGGTCTGCTCGCGCTCGTCATTGCCACCGCCGAGGCCGGCGCCGCGATGGCGGCCGACCGCGTCGATTTCGTCGATGAAGATCAGGCAGGGGGCATTCTTCTTGCCCTGTTCGAACATGTCGCGGACACGGCTGGCGCCGACACCCACGAACATCTCGACGAAGTCGGAGCCCGAGATCGAGAAGAAGGGAACGTTCGCCTCACCGGCGATGGCGCGCGCCAGAAGCGTCTTGCCGGTGCCCGGAGGGCCCACAAGCAGCACGCCCTTGGGGATGCGTCCACCCAGCCGCTGGAACTTCTGCGGCGACTTCAGGAATTCGACGATCTCGTGGAGTTCGTCCTTGGCCTCGTCGATACCGGCGACGTCCTCAAAGGTCACGCGCCCCGATTTCTCGGTCAGCAGCCGGGCCTTGGACTTGCCGAAGCCCATGGCCTTTCCGCCGCCGCCCTGCATCTGACGCATGAAGAAGATCCACACGCCGATCAGCAGCAGCATCGGGAACCACGAGATCAGAATCCCGAACAGCGAGGGCACGTTGTCCTCGGCCGGCGCCACATTGATGCGGACATTGCCTTCCCGCAGCCGGTCGACCATGCCGTTGTCGTTCGGCGGGGCGACCGTGCGGAATTCGACCCCGCTGCCGTCATTGAAATGACCGCGGATCGTGTCGCCCTGGATGGTCACGTCAGTGACGCGGCCTTCCTGCACGGCGTTGAGGAAGTCCGAATACGCGACCTGGCGCGACGGACCCTGACTCTGGGGGCTCTGGAACAGATTGAACAGAGCCACCAGCAGCAGGGCGATGATCACCCAGAGCGCGAGGTTCTTAACATTGTTCACGACCGAGGTCTCTTTCCTGCCGAATGTTCGCCCGCCATCGTCCAGAAGACGCCGTCACCGTCGAACGGACGGGATGGCGCGAACCATGCCCGGAAGGTCGGTTGGGCAAGGGTGTGCGGATGGGCAAGGGTGTGGTCAGCCGCAGCCTCCCCGCGGATGCTCCCTGTTAAGTGGGGGAATGCGACGGGCACGTCAAGTCGCCGAAGCACCGGCAGGGATGCGATTGCACGTCCAGGCACCTCGTTCCGCAGCCTGCGGGCGGCATCCGGGGCCATCAGCCCCAGCCGCATGGCCAGCGACGCGCCCATCGCCCCCAGGGTCAAGGGCGTCGCAGCTCCGCCGTCGCCGAACACATCGGCATTCGGCACCTGCACGATGAACCGCCCGTCCCAGCCAATTCTCTCGCCCGCGACGACCGGTACGGGTGCCGCCACCGCCGCCGGTTCACGCAGCACCGTCACCCGGCCGCCGCCCCAGACGATGCGACAGCCGCCAAGGGTACGGCCGCCTTGCGGCATGTTGCCGCTCCGGGTCGCGGCTCGGGCCTGACCGATCAGCGCGGCGGTCAGCGCCATCACCGGCCCCTGCCTTGGCGGCAGATCCAGGCCGCCGATCACCAGACACAGGCGTTCAACCAGCCGGGGGGCGAGATCGCCGGTCAGCGCCGGCTCGGCGAAGAGCGGCAAAGGCAGCTCGGCGCCCCCCCAGGGGTGGAACCGCAGGCCACCGGCAAAGGCGGCCCGCACCAGCCGGTCATCCAGCGTCGCCCGCGCCCGCGCCGCGCGCGATGCCGACCGGGCGATGCCGGCCGGGTCCAGCCCGGCATCGCACAGGGGGGCAGCGGCCCGGCGCAACCGCACTCTCTGAACCGCGCCGTCGTCATTCATCGGGTCATGCAGCGCGGTCAGCCCGGCCTGCGCCACCAGCCGGGCCAGACCGGCGCGGCGCAGGCCCAGCAGCGGCCGCAGCAGCCGCAGGCCCTGATGCGGCCGGATGGCCGCCATCGCCGCCAGGCCGTCGATGCCGCTGCCCCGCCCCAGGCGGATCAGCACCGTTTCCGCCAGGTCGTCCAGGCTGTGACCGACCAGCAGATGCAGGATGCCGGCATCACGGCAGGCCCGGGCCAGCCGGTCATAGCGGGCGCGGCGTGCCGCCGCCTCGATGCCGGCAGCCGGCAGGCTGCCGGGGGGCAGTGTCAGAATGCGGGCCGCCACCCCCAGCCGGCCGGCCAGACCGGCGGCGGCGCGGGCGGCATCGTCACTGCCGGCCCGCAGGCCATGATCGACCACCAGCGCGGTGACCCGTCCGCCCCTCATCCGCGCCCAGTCGCGCGCCAGCAGGGTCAGCGCCAGGCTGTCCGGCCCGCCCGACAGGGCCACGGCCAGATGCGGCGATGCCTCGACGATGCCGGCCGCCATCATGGCAGCCGCGAAGCGACCGGTCAGATCATCATGCCCGACAGCGGTGCCGACACGATCGGGGCGGCCGCATGCTGTGTCCTTCCGGTCCTCGGTGGAAATCGCGGCCATCGCCATGCCTGATCAGTTGCAGCCCAGCTTCTTCTGCTCGCGCTCGGTCACCACCTTGATGTTGGCGGGGGCATCGGGGAACTGCTTGTTCAGGATGGAATAGGCGCCGCAGGCGTCGTCCTTGCGGTTCAGCGCCGCAAAGCTCATCCCCAGCTTCAGCACCATGTCGGGCGCTTTCGGGCTTTTCGCATGGCCGCTGACGCCGTCGCCGAAGGTCAGGGCGGCGCGATCATACTGGCCCTGCGCATAATAGGTCTCGCCCAGCCAGTAATAGGCGTTGCCGACCAGATCGCCCTGCTTATAGCGGCCGATCAGCTCGTTGAACGCCACCTCGGCGCCGGCATAATCACGGTCCTTCAGCAGCAGATCGAGCCCGTAGCGATACAGCTCCTGTTCGGTCTGGATCTGCTCCACCCGGCTCTTCGCCGCATCGCCACCGGCCACCGGCGGCGGGGTCGGCTGTGTCGGCGCGGGTTGGGTGCTGGTGATGCTGTTGCCGTTGGCATCCCGCTGCGTGGTGATGGTGCCAAGTGGCTGCACCGCCCCGCCCCGCTGGTCGCCGGCAGGGGCTTGCGTGCCGGCGCCGTCGCCGCCGGCCCCGATTGCGGCCCCGGCCGCAACGTCGCCGGCGCCCGGCGCCTGGGACAAGCGCGCCTCGATCCGGCCCAGCCGGTCGTTGAGGTCGCGCTCCATGCGATCCAGCCGTTCTTCAAGCCGGCGCAGGCGGAATTCGGCTTCCTCGATCCGTCCGGTCTGGCGGCGCTGGCCCTCTTCAAGGCCGCTCAACCGGCTCTCGAATGCGGCCGCCATCGCCGCGGTCGCGGGGGGCTGCTGCTGCGCCGTCGCATCGGGGCTGTCGACCAGCAGCAAGGCCAGGGTCACCGCCACCAGTGCCGTCGTGCCGGCGATGCCGCGCGTCAGCCGGCGCCCATATGCGCCGGCATGCCTGTCGCCGAAGCCGGTCGGGAAGAGAGCCATGATGTTCATGCCTTAGATCAGGGGATCGACCATGTCTGCCTGCCTGCGCCGCAGGATCCCGATAACGATCGGCATCGTTGCGGATCAGGCATCGACAGGTATAACGCAAAGCCGTGCAAAAGCCGACGGCCGGCGTTCCCCCAAGGGGATCGCCGGCCGTCGTCCGGTCCGTCAGGACCGGAAATCCGTCTTGGAATGACGGAGCCGTCGTCAGTTGACCAGCACGGTCACGGCGCGACGGTTCTGCGCCCAGGCAGCCTCGTCGGAGCCGAGCACGGCCGGCCGTTCCTTGCCGTAAGAGATCGTCTCGATACGGTCCGGCGAGATGCCGAGCGCCACGAGATAGTTCTTGGCCGCCGTCGCGCGACGCTCGCCAAGGGCGAGGTTGTATTCGCGGGTGCCGCGCTCGTCGGCATGGCCCTCGACGATCACCCGCTGTGCCGGATTGGCGCGCAGGAAATCGGCCTGAACCGACAGGGTCTGGCGACCCTCGGCGGTCAGCGACGAGCTGTCGAGTTCAAAGAACACGCGGTCGCCAGCGGTCTGCTGCACGTATTCCCACGAACCGGGCTGGGCGCCGGTCGAGATGGTGCCCTGGCTCGAACCGACGGACGAGGAGGTTCCGCCGGTGGCGCCGGTGGAGCCCGTGTCTTCCGGAGCGGACGAGCAAGCGGCGACGAATGCCAGAGCGGCGATAGACGTGAGGATCTTGAAGCGCATTTTGTACCTAAGGTATCCGAGACATGTCGGAGCACCGGAAAGCAGTTCCGTAGTCCTGGCCGGCGTTCGCTCCAATCGCCAGCGTGAATTGTGCGAGGGTCACAATTCACCCGGTCGCCAGGCACACGACAGGTTGGAGTATATCAACCAACACTATCGAATCAAGGCCGACCACGCCGGATCCGATGCTTCGCCGGGTGTAACGATCAACCGCTCGTTATATCCAGTGATATCGATCGAATACAGGCGGGTCTCGCCGCCGGGCCGGTCTTTGCGGAAGAAGGCCAGAACGCGGCCATTGGGGGCCCATGTCGGGCCTTCCACAAGATAGCCATCGGTCAGAAGCCGTTCATCGCTGCCATCGGGGCGCATGACCCCGATGACGAACCGGCCGCGGTTCATTTTCGTGAACGCGATCAGGTCGCCACGAGGGGACCAGACCGGCGTCGCATAAGTGCCGGTGCCGAAGCTGATGCGCTGCAGGCCCGAGCCGTCGGCGTTGGCCACATAGATCTGCTGGCCGCCGGACCGGTCGGAGTTGAACACCATCCGCTTGCCATCAGGCGAGACCGATGGCGAGGTATCGATCGCCTGCGACGAGGTGAGCCGCTGAACGGCGCCGCTCGCGACATCGAGCTTGTAGAGCGAGGTGGCGCCGTCGCGGGCCATCGACATCAGCACCGAGCGCCCGTCGGGCGTGAAGCGCGGCGCGAAGGTCATGCCTGGAAAATCGCCCAGCACCCGCTGCCGGCCGGTGTCGAGATCATAGACGAACACCCGCGCCTGACGATTGCGGAACGCCATATAGGTGATCTCGCGTGCGTTCGGCGACAGGCGCGGGGTCAGCACCAGATCCTGGCCATCGGTCAGATAGCGGTGATTGGCCCCGTCCTGATCCATGATCGCCAGCCGCTTGACCCGCTTGTCGGCGGGGCCGCTTTCGGCGACATACACGATCTGGGTGTCGAAATAGCCGCCCTCGCCGGTGATCCGCTCATAGATCTGGTCGGCGATCATATGGGCGACGCGGCGCCACAGCTTCGGGTCGACGCGATAGACCACGCCAGCCATCTGGCTCTGGCCGAACACGTCCCACAGGCGGAATTCGACCGCGATCTGGTTGCCTTCCTGGCGGACCTGACCCGTCACCAGCGCCTGGGCATTGATCTGCCGCCAGTCGGCGAAATCCGGCAGCGGGGTCATCTCGCCCGGCGCCTGAAGGAAGGCGTTGCGGTCGATCGGCCGGAACAGGCCCGAGCTTGCCAGATCGCTTGCGATCACGCCCGGAATGTCGCTGTCGAACGGCGCGCCCGATGGGTCGACCGCCAGAAAATTGCTGATGGCGATCGGCATGGGTTCGACGACGCCACGGGTGATGTCGATGCGCACCTGCGCCGAAGCCGGATGCGGCATCATCGCCCCAGCCAGCCCCACGACCAGCCCGAGCGCCGCCACCGCGAGGACACGCAGCACCGGCCGCGCGCGACGACGCGGGCGGCTGTCTGCGTTTGCGGAACGGATCGTGTCTGTCATCGGCCCACCATGTTCTTCGGGTTGAACGCCAGGACAATGTCCTTGAGCTGATCATATTTGCCCGCAGGCAATTCCAACGGACTTGCGGCCCTGATCGCGCGGACCGCACTTTCCGCGGCCACGCGATAGGATTCCTCGCCCGGCCGCTGCATACGCGCCCGGTCGACCACATCCGCCGATTGCACCGTACCATCGGGCGCCAGGCGAATGCGAACCTCGACGATCAGGTTCTCAGCCTCCGGCGCGCCGACGGGCACCGACCAGCGCCGTTCGATCTGGCTGCGGATGAAGGCAATGTCGCTGACCGAGACCTGATTGGTCGGCTGGGCATTGCGCTGCATCACGGCCTGCTGCGGCTGGTTCGAACGCGCGACCTGCTGTTCCTTCGGCGCATCCTCGCGGGACTGCGTCTTTAGCTGATCGAGGCTCTTGCGCAGCGACGCAAGCGGATCGTCGGGCTCCGGCTTCTTCTCGGGTTCCGGCTTCTTCACCGGCTCGGGCTTTTTCGGCTCGGGCTTGGGCGGTTCCGGCTTTTTCGGCTCGGGCTTGGGCGGTTCCGGCTTTTTCTCTGGCTCAGGCTTCTTCTCTGGTTCCGGCTTCTTCTCTGGTTCCGGCTTCTTCTCTGGTTCCGGCTTCTTCGGCGGCTCCGGCTTCTTGGGCGGAGGCGGCGGAGGCGGTGGCGGCGGCGGAGGTGCCGGCTCCGGCTTCGGGACCGGCGGCGGTGGAGGCGGTGGAGGGGGCGGAGGCGGCGGAGGTGGCGGAGGTGGCGGAGGTGGCGGAGGCGGCGGAGGCGGAGGGGGCGGCGGAGGGGGCGGAGGCGGAGGGGGCGGAGGGGGCGGAGGGCTCGCCTGCGCCACCTGCTTTTCAGGCTCGGGCTTCGGTTCGGGCTTGGGGCGCAGTTGGGACGCACGCGTCACATCGGTCACCGGAACCAGATCGATCACGATCGTCTGTTCCTCCGGCGGCAGCGGGCGGCTGAGTGACGGCAGGCCGAACCACAACAGCGCAGCAACGGCGCCGTGAGTTGCCAGCGAATATGTCAAACCGCGCTTCACGTGCGTCCGTTGCTCCATTCAGAAAGCGGAAAAGCGCCAGTCGCCAGACGGCCGGCGCCAGGTTGACAGGGGCGGCGTCAGCTACCCCGACGGGCAGCCGGTGCAGCACCGGTCTGCTGCAGTGTTGTCACCAGCGACACCTTGGTGAAGCCGGCGCCGGTCACCGTGCCCATCACCTGCATGACCCGGCCGTAATCGATCGACCGGTCGCCACGCACGAAGATGCGGGTATCGGTCTTGTTGGCGGCGACGGCCATCAGGGTCTGAGGCAGGGTCTCCAGCGTCACTTCCTTGTCCTGAACATAGACCCGTCCCTCGGCATCCACCGACACCGACAAGGGTTCGTCCTGGCCCGCCAGCGGCGCCGCCGAGCTTTCCGGCAGATCGACCTCGACCCCCGCGGTCAGCAAGGGGGCCGTGACCATGAAGATGATCAGCAGAACCAGCATGACGTCGACCATCGGCGTCACGTTGATCTCGCTCATCGGTTCGCCACCACCCCAGCGGCGGCGGCGGCCATGTCCCTTCGCGCGTCGGATGCCACCGGCCATGATCTCAGCGCCTGTCTTCGATCTGGCGGGCGATCAGCGCGCCGAATTCGCCGGTGAAGTTGTCCAGCCGGGCGCCATAGCGGCCGATATCGCTCGACAGCTTGTTATAGAAGATCACCGCCGGAATGGCCGCGACCAGGCCGATGGCGGTGGCGAACAGCGCCTCGGCAATGCCCGGTGCCACCACGGCCAGCGTGGTGTTCTTGGTCATCGCGATCGAGGTGAAGCTGTTCATGATGCCCCAGACCGTGCCGAACAACCCCACGAACGGCGCCGTTGAACCAACGGTGGCAAGGAAACCCAGATTGCGTTCGAGCACGGCCATCTCGCGGTTCAGCGCGATGTCCATCACCTGCTCGATGCGCTGGCGCAGATTGGCCCGCGACAGCGGATCGGCCAGCGCCGTGCCCTTGCCCTTCGCCCGGCGCCATTCACCCATCGCGGCCGTGAACACATGCGCCATCGGATGATCGGCGCGTTCCGATATCGCGTCGTACAGCTCTTCCAGCGAACCGCCCGACCAGAACCGGTTCTCGAAGTCATCGGCCCGGCGCTTCAGCCGGCCCATCAATCGGAACTTGTCGAAAATGATCGCCCAGGACCAGATGGAGGCCAGTGCGAGCATGAGCATGACCGACTTCACAATGATGTCGGCGTTCATCACCAGGCTGATGATGCTCATATCATGCGCGCCCACCGATCCGGCGAGCGCCGCCTGGCTAACGACCTCCTGCTCCATTCACGTCCTCCGTGGAACGGACCTGACCCGGCTGACCATCAGAACCGGTGGTCCACGTCTCTTCGACCCGCTTGATTAGCAGACTTCCGGGCAATCCGCTGCCGTTTCACGAATTTGACACGGGCAGGCAGGCCTCGACGACAGCCGCCACCGCGCCTGGGCGGGGCTGCAATCAGGGCTGGCCGGGCCACGAGATATGCCATGCCGCGGGTCTTGTGAAGGGTCCATCTGAGGCCCGGCGCACGGTCATGCGACGGGCTGTCATCGCAGCGCCACAAGCGGTCTTGGACCTGCTCTTCTGCACTGCAATATTCTCCATATTATACAAAGATTTACGAGAGGAGATTCATCGGGCCGGGATGCATTTGCCTGGACCCTGCCCTGCGTCGGGCGCCATAATCGGCGCCGTCAGCCCGAAGGCCGCCGCGCTGCGGAATCTCGCACAACGAGACATGCTCCGCGCCGCATCCGCCATCCCTCCCCCAAAGGCCTTGGGCTCAGCATTACGAAAGGCATGTTTTCCATGACGTCGCTCGCCGATCTGTCAGCCGTGGAGCTGTCAACGCTCTATGACCAGGGCCAAACCTCGCCGACCGAGGTCACCGATGCCGTGATCGCGCGGATCGAGGCGTGGGACGACAGGCTGTGCGCGACCTGGGCTTTCGATCCTGAGGCCGCCCGCGAGGCCGCCCGCGCCGCGACCGACCGCTGGACCCGCAAGGCGGCGCTCGGCCCCCTCGACGGCGTGCCGGTGACGATCAAGGAGAATATGGCGACCAAGGGCTGCCCGGTCCCGGTGGGCACGGCCGCATCCGACATGACCCCGGCCGCCGCCGATTCGCCCCCGGCCGCCCGGCTGCGCGAGGCGGGTGCCGTGATCCTGGCCAAGACCACCATGCCCGATTACGGCATGCTGTCTTCGGGCCTGTCCAGCTTCCACAAGCTGGCCCGCAACCCATGGGACCTGACGACCAATCCCGGTGGCTCGTCCGCCGGCGCCGGTGCCGCGGCCGCGGCCGGTTACGGTCCGATCCATATCGGCACCGATATCGGCGGCTCGATCCGCCTGCCCGCCGGCTGGTGCGGCGTGGTCGGCCTGAAGGCGAGTCTGGGCCGTATCCCGATCGACCCCGCCTATGTCGGCCGGGTCGCCGGGCCGATGACCCGCACCGTCGCCGACACGGCGCTGGCAATGACCGTGCTGTCAAAGCCCGACTGGCGCGATGGCATGAGCCTGCCGCCCGCCGATATCGACTGGATGGATCTGGACAATCAGGCGATCAAGGGCCTGCGCATCGGTCTGATGCTCGATATCGGCGCCGGCATGACGCCGAACCCGGCGGTGATCGCGGCCGTCAAGGAAGCCGCGCGCCGTTTCGAGGCGGCCGGTGCCGTGGTCGAAGAGGTGCCGGCGGTTCTGACCCGCGAGATGCTCGACGGGCTGGACGATTTCTGGCGCGTGCGGTCGTGGGACGATGTCGAGCGGCTGCCCGAGGCGACGCGGGCTCGGATCCTGCCCTATATCCGCGCCTGGGCCGAAAGCGGCCAGACCCGCACGGCCTTGCAGGCCGTGCGCGGCTTCAACCGCACCATGGAGATGCGCAAGGCGGCCGCCCGGCTGTTCCACGGTGGCGGCTATGATTTCGTGCTGTCGCCTGTCGCCCCCGATGTGGCGTTCCCGGCCGAGTGGGCCTCGCCGGTCGACGATCCCGACCGGCCGTTCGAACATATCGGCTACACGGTGGTCTGGAACATGTCGGAACAGCCGGCGATCTCGGTCAATTGCGGCTACGGGCCGACGGGGCTGCCGATCGGGTTGCAGATCGTGGGCCGCCGGTTCGACGATCTGGGGGTTCTGCGCATGGCACGCGCCTGGGAAGGCATGCGCGATGAACAGCGCGCCTGGCCGACGCTCGCCTGAGCCGGTGCCCGCCTGAGCCAGTGCCCGCCTGAGCCTGTGCCGAACCGGCCGGCGCCACATCAGAAGATGGCGCCGGCCGGCCTTCCCGGCCGCCTACCCCCGCAGCGCCCGCTTGGCCGAACGCAACAGCTTGACGGGATAGATCGCGCGCAGACGTTCCGTCCGCCGCAGCTTTGCGATGACCTGAGCCACCGAGGGCGGCGGGCCCATATCGACGGGCTTTTCGCTCTTCCGGAACAACGCGTGAATGTAGCCGTCGCCCGCGACTTGAACGAAGCCATGTTTCGCGAACAATCTCTGAAGTGTGTATGGCGAAAAATGCCAGATGTGTGCCAACTGAAAATATCGCATCAGGTCGAGGTGATAGGTCGGGAACAGTTGAAACAGGCCCGGCACCTCGATATAGAGCAACGTGCCTTTTCCGGCGGCCCGTGACATGCGCTCGATCTCTTGATTGATCGGCACAAAATGCTCAAGCGATTGGCAATATGCAATCACGTCGGGGGATTGTGAGGAATCGAGATCATCCAGCGTTCCAACGATCGCTTCCAAACCCCGGCTCTGCGCATCGGCCACATAATCCGCGCCGATATCGATCCCCACGCCCTTGAATCCCGCATCGGTCAGGCCCTGAAGAACACCACCGGAGCTGCATCCGACGTCGACGATGCGTGCCGGCGGCTTGACGCCGTTCTTCATCAACCAAGAGGCAATACCGGCGCCATATTTGCGGCGATCCTGAAATTTCTTCTCAGTTGGCTCTGTCGACCCGCGATGTAGGGGCGCAAATATCTCACTATAGAATATCGATGCCGAATTCTGATCGAGATAAGGATTTGTCTGAACCAGAGAGCAGGTTTCACAAATCACGATCCTGCACGGCACGCCATATCTGTCCCTGGTGGCCAACGGTGTGAACTGATCGCCGTCACAGATCGGACAACTCAGAGTCTCGAAGATATACCGACCTGTCGCGATATCCGATATCAACCTGTCGCGTGCGCGATTTTGTATGTCATTCAGATCGACGACAGATTGCGTGCCTGTCGCGATATCGAACCGACTGGAAAGCATCAGAAACCCCAGGTGCTGATTGGCCATCTGCGAGAATAGGCGAACCAATCCTCACACGGTTTGTCTCAGCGAAGCAAGTGCGAACCAGAAGGCACATAATAATGCTATTTTTCTGAAAAGAATAGTTGGCTTATCAACCTATAGACTTGTTCTCCATTAATTCATGTCATCTAGGTTGCAAATACTCTAGCGAGGGGCCTTCACCAACGCCAGGAGTTCCCGCGGCAGGCGGCGTGGCTGACCGGTCGCGGGGCTCAACGCCACGCATTTGATCGTGCCCCGCACCAGAAGCTGGTCGCCCCGCGACACCATCTGATCGAAGGTCACCCAGGCGCCGCCATGGGCGCTGATCACGGTGGAAACGGTCAGCATATCCTCAAGCCGCGCCGGCGCCTGATAGTCCAGCGCCACCTCGCGCACAGCGAAACCGAAACCGTCGCGCTCAAGCAGCGGGCGCTGATCGATGCCGCGCCGGCGCAGCCATTCCGTGCGCCCCCGCTCCATGAATTTCAGATAATTGGCGTAATAGACGATGCCGGCGGCATCGGTATCTTCCCAATAGACCCGGACCCGGATGATATCGGGCTGCACGGTTTCTGGGCGTATCTCGGTCACGGGCGCGATCCTCTGTCTTTATGGCGGCACGACGGCGGCATGGGGTGGCGTCTCGGCGAAGAATGCCACTCTGGCGGGATGTCACGAAAAACTACACCACCTGCAGGCAATTCGTCACGCCTCGTCGACGCCGTCCTCAGGCCCCGCGAACAGATCGGGTTCGCCATCCTTCGGTGGTGGCGGCATCAGGCCCAGATGCTGCCAGCCGCCCCGGGTCAGCACCCGGCCGCGCGGCGTGCGCGCCAGCAGCCCCTGCTGGATCAGAAACGGCTCGATCACGTCCTCGATCGCGTCGCGACTTTCCGACAGGGCCGCCGCCAGGGTTTCCACCCCCACCGGCCCGCCGCCATAATGGCGGGCGATGCAGCCCAGATAGCGCCGGTCCATGGCGTCCAGACCCTGGGGGTCGACCTCCAGCCGGGTCAGCGCCCGGTCGGCCACGCCGGCATCGATCTGCACCGCGTCGGCCACAGCGGCAAAATCGCGCACCCGGCGCAGCAGCCGGCCGGCCACACGGGGCGTACCGCGGGAGCGTCGGGCGATTTCATGGGCACCATCTTCGGTCAGCGGTGCCGCCAACAGCCGCGCGCCGCGCCGCACGATCGACGCCAATTCGTCGATCTCGTAGTAGTTCAGCCGCAGCGGAATACCGAAGCGTTCCCGCAGCGGCCGGGTCACCAGCCCGGCACGGGTGGTGGCCGCCACCAGCGTGAAGCGCGGCAGGTCGATCCGCACCGATCGGGCCGACGGCCCCTCGCCGATCACCAGATCGAGCTGAAAATCCTCCATCGCCGGATACAGGATCTCTTCCACCGCCGGGTTCAGGCGGTGGATCTCGTCGATGAACAGCACGTCGAATTCGTTCAGATTGGTCAGGATCGCCGCCAGATCGCCGGCCCGCGCGATCACCGGCCCCGATGTGGCGCGGAACCCCACGCCCATTTCCTTGGCGACGATCTGGGCCAGCGTGGTCTTGCCCAGCCCCGGAGGCCCGTGCAGCAGCACATGATCGAGCGCATCGCCGCGCGCCCGGGCGGCGGCGATGAACACCGCGAGGTTCCCCAGCACCTGCCGCTGCCCCACGAAATCCGCCAGCCTCTCGGGCCTGAGCGCCGGATCCTGCCGGTCTTCCGGCAGGCTGGCGGGCGCGATCAGGCGCTCGTCGCCGGCGCTCATCGCGCTAGTTCCTTCAGCGCGCCGCGCAGCAGCAGTTGCACATCCGCCGCCGTCTCGCCCGCAGCGTCCGCCACGCGCCGCAAGGCCGGCTCGGCCTCGCTTTCGCGATAGCCCAGATTGACCAGAGCCGACAGGGCGTCATCGAACGCCGCGATATCGGGCGATTTGGCCGCAGCGGCGGCCGCCGCCGCTTCGGGTGTGCGCATGGATCTGGCCAGCACCGCCACATCGGCGGCGCCGATGCCGACCAGCGCCGCCTTGTCCCTCAGCTCCATCACGATCCGCTTGGCCAGCTTCGGCCCAACCCCGGTCGCCCGTGCCGGCGGCCGTGCATCCTGGGCGGCGATGGCTGCCGCCAATGCGCCCGGCTCCAGCACCGACAGCACCGCCAGCGCCACCTTGGCCCCCACCCCCTGCACGGTCACCAGCAGGCGGAACCAGTCGCGTTCCGACCGGTCGACGAAGCCATAAAGATGGATGTGGTCCTCGCGGACATGGGTTTCGATGTGCAGAACCGCCTCGGCGCCGGTGCCGCCCAGCGCGCCCAGCGTCCGGCGCGACGCCTGGACCAGATAGCCCACGCCATGGACGTCGATCACCGCATGGTCGGCGCCGATCTCGTCGACGATGCCCTTCAGCCGCGCGAACATCTAAACCGCATCCTTCCCCTGGTCGATCGTCAGCGCGCCTGCGCTGCCCAGCCGCTGCGTGTCGCCCCATGATGCGCGTGGCAGATGGCCACCGCGAGCGCATCATAGGCATCGGCGCGTGCGGTCCGGTCGATGCCGGGCAGCAGCCGGGCCACCATGGCGGCGACCTGGGCCTTGTCGGCCCGGCCGCTGCCGGTCAGCGCCTTCTTCACCACGCTCGGTTCATACTCGGCCACCGTCAGCCCGGTCTGGGCCGGCACCAGCAGGGCCACCGCGCGCGCATGGCCAAGCTTCAGCGCCGAGGCGGCATTGGCATTGACGAAGGTCTGCTCGACCGCGGCACCGCCGGGATTATAGCGCGCGACCACCTCGTACAGCCCGTCATAGAGCGACCGCAGCCGTTCCGACAGCGCCGCCCTGTCGTCGGAGGTGACGGTCCCGTGGCCGACATGCACCAGACGCGAGCCTTCGGCGTCGACGATCCCCCAGCCGGTGATCCGTAAGCCGGGATCGATGCCGATGATGCGCATGGTGCCGCCTGCCTCCCGCTCAAGCTGGTTCAGATACCGCCCGACAGCGGCGTCTTTCGGCGATCAGGCGTTCAGCTTGGCCATCACCTCGTCCGAGACCTCGAAATTGGCGATGACCTCCTGGACGTCGTCATTGTCTTCCAGCGCCTCGATCATCTTGAACAGGCCCTGGGCCTGCTCCTCGTCGATCTCGATCGTGCTCAGCGGCACCCAGCCCAGCTTCGATTCCTGCGGGTCGCCGAACCGCGCCTCAAGACCCGACCGGACCTCCTGCAGAAGATCGGGCTGGGTATAGATCACATGGGTTTCGTCGTCGCTTTCAAGATCGTCGGCGCCGGCCTCGATCGCCGCTTCCAGCATGGCATCGGCCGCCGCCACATCGACCGGATAGGTGATCTGGCCGACGCGGTTGAAGTTGAACGCCACCGAATTGGTCTCACCCAGCGATCCGCCATTCTTGCTGAAGGCCGAGCGCACTTCCGATGCGGTCCGATTGCGGTTGTCGGTCAGCGCCTCGGCGATCACCGCGACACCACCGGGGCCATAGCCCTCGTAACGGACCTCTTCGTAATTGTCGCCCTCGGCACCACCGGCACCGCGCTTGATCGCGCGTTCGATATTGTCCTTGGGCATGTTGGCGACGCGCGCCGCCTGCACGGCGCTGCGCAGGCGCGGATTGGCATTGGCGTCGGCGCCGCCTTCCTTGGCGGCGATCACCAGTTCGCGCAACAGCTTCGTGAACACCTTGGCGCGCTTCTTATCCTGCGCGGCCTTGCGGTGCATGATGTTCTTGAATTGTGAATGACCAGCCATCTGCCGTTCAAACCTCGTCAGCCCGGCGTCCGGAACGCGGTGAGACCCGAAACGCGGTGATGCACATGGCGCCCCTAACGCACCGCAGCCCGCAAGGGGCGACGCCAGGGGCGCTTCCGACGGCTTCGATAGCAGGAATTCGCGCCGGATGCACCCCTTCAGACGACCCGGCTCAGTCACCCCTGCCCCGATCAGCCGTCCCCGCCCGGCTCAGCCGACGGCGTCGACGGCCGCCCCGGTCAGATACAGGTTCATCAGGCTCTCGGGCATCGGCTCCGCCCCCGGCCAGGCCGGGCTCAACCGCCCGCCGACCCTGAGCGGGCTGATCGAGCGGGCCAGGCCGGTCGCGTCGTCGGTCTCGATCAACGAGCCGCAGATCGTGGCCGGGCCGTTCGCGGGCAGCAGCTTCTGGCCACGCATCTTGCGGGTGAACCGGTCCAGCGAGGCTGCCTTGTCCATGCCGATGACGCTGTCATAATCGCCGCACATGCCGGCATCGCACTGAAAGGCGGTGCCACCCGGCAGAACCTGATGATCGGCGGTCGGCACATGGGTGTGGGTGCCGACGACCGCGGTCACCTGCCCGTCCAGATGATGACCATAGGCCATCTTCTCGCTGGTCGCCTCGCCATGCAGGTCGACGAAAATCGCCGACACGATACCGCCCAGCGGATAATCGCGCAGCACAGGCGCCAGCGCCCGGAACGGATCATCGAGCGTTTCCATGAACAAGCTACACATCACATTCGCCACCACCACCCGGCGGCCATCGGGCAGGGTCGCCATGGTGGCGCCGCGCCCCGGCGTGCCGGGCGGGAAATTCAGCGGCCGCAACAGGCGCTGGTCCTGGTCGACCCAGCCTTGAATCTCGCGCTGATCCCAGACGTGGTTGCCGGTGGTGAGAATATCGACGCCGGCGGCATAGAAGCTTTCGCAGATCTTGGGCGTGATGCCGAAGCCCGAGGCCGCGTTCTCCCCGTTGACGATCAGCAGATCGACGCCGAGTGCCGCCCTGATGGTCGTGGCATGATCGATCACCGCCTGCCGGCCGGTCCGCCCGACCACATCGCCAAGAAAGAGTATCCGCACCGTTCAGCCTTTCCGTGTGTTGAGCTTGTCGTCATGTTTCGCGTTCGTCGCGGCGTCCATGGCGAGCATGGCGTCCGCAGGTGATGTCGGGTCGACAGGCGTGCCGGACCAGCCGGGACGCCTGTCGATGCGGATGCAGGGCCGCTCAGGGCCGGTCGGGACGCATCAATCCCCGATCGGTCAGCACCAGATCCAGCGGCCTGTCGAACAGACCCCGGGGCACCGCATCGACGACCTGTTCGGCAAAGGCCACGCCCACGGTGACCGGCGGCAGCCCCGCCGCTTCGGCGCGCGCGATGGTGCGGTCGTAAAAGCCGCCCCCCTGGCCCAGCCTGTGCCCGCCGCGATCCACCGCCACCAGCGGCATCAGCAGCAGATCCGGCATCACCGTCGGACCCGCGGCCGGAATCGGGATCCCGAAGGCACCGATGGCCAGGGCCACGTCGGGCCGCCAGGCGCGGAAGTCGAGCGGCGTGTCGGGCGCGTTCACCACCGGCAGCGCCATGGCGGCATCCAGCCGGCCGGCCAACGCCCGCATCAGCGGCAGCACATCGATCTCGCCGCCGGCCGCGACGTAACCCGCCACGATGCGAGGCCGGGCGGATTGAGGCCGGGCGGATTGGGACCGGGCGGATTGGGAGCGGGCGGATTGGGAGCGGGCGGATTGGGAGCGGGCGGATTGGGAGCGGGCGGGCACGATATCCGCCAGGGCATCCGCCAGGATATCGGCCTGTGCCGCAAGCGCGTCGGCGGCCTCAAATCCCCGTGCGGCCGAAGCCTCGCGCCGCACCCGGCGCAATTCCCGGCGCATGGCGCCTTTCAGGACGGCAAGGGCCGCGTCCGGATCGGGGGCAATCGGCTGCGTCAGATCGTGGCTCCGCAAAAAGCAATTCGCCCCGGCTGCGGGTTCGCAACCAGGGTCGATCAGGGTCGTCAAACGGTCGGACGGGGAACCGGCACTTTCGTTGGCGGTTAAAAATCCACATGGACCCGCTTGAGCAGGTGGGCGCCGTTTCCTCCGTCGTTTGGTCCGGGCTGAACCGGTCCGGACGAGCCGGCCGGTGCCCTGTCCGCCCGACGGAGAGGGACAGCTCCCTCATGTAGATGGTATCGGTCCCTGGGATTTAGGTTGCCTGACGTGAAGGCCAGATCCCGTCCTGGCCTTCATTTAGAGTTTCTCAAGCCGGGTTGCAATAGCCTCGATGCGTCCGGCGAAATCGTCGAGGGCGCGGGCCAGCGTCGCATCGACCTCGGCGGCGGAGCGATCGGCGCTGCGGCGCATCTTGTCGACCTCGATCCGCGCCCGGTACAGGCCCTGTTCGGACTCGTTCGCCTGATCGGCCAGCAGCAGGGCCGCCATCAGCATCACGCGCGCATCCACAGCGACCGGCCGGTCGCCGGTGACCTGGCGGACCTTGTCTTCAAGCTTGTGGGCCAGCGCCCGGACACTGTCTTCCTGGCCCTCGCCGCAGGCCAGCGTGAACGCCCGGCCCAGAATGCGTACCTCGACTTCGGCCATCGCGCCTGTGTCTCCGATCCGGTTGAGGTCAGCGGTCATCGAGCGCGCGACCGATTGCGTCGATCGCCCTGTCGATCTCCTGCCCGGCCATATGGCCGCGGGCATCGGCCCGGCCGCGGGCGTCCTGCGCCGCCGCCAGGGCCTGCTGCAATGCCGACCGCTCGGCCGCCAGCGTCTCGATTTCGGCCCGCAAAGCCTCGATCTGCGCACCGGCAGCGCCGGCCGCCGCAGTCTCACCGGCGTGACGCGCCTGGGTGACACGCTCCGATGCCTTGCGGCTTGCCGCATCGAGGCGGGCGAGCGCGCTCGACAGACGCTGCCATGCCAATTCCATATTCGCCATCGGTCCGGCCACCATCGACTTTGGGAAGGATATACAAAGATACAGATATCTGCGGTAAACAGACGCACGCAAATGACAACATGGTGTCGCACGGCTGGTTGCGGAACCGGCGAACATGATCGGCCGGTATCGACGGGCCAAGATAGGAACTGCCACCGCTCGCCGTCAATGACCCTGGCCTCACTCGGAGTCTGGCCTCACTCGGAGTCTGGCCTCACTCGGAGTCTGGCCCCACCCGCCGCCTGTGCTCGGGGACGGCAGCCCTGCATGCCCGGGTGGAACGGCCGCACCCGCAGCACGGAGCCTTGCGGAAATAGGCGGTTGACGGGGCGGTGACAGCCCGCCATCTTTGCGCCGCACGGCGCTTGTTTCAGGCAGTTGACGGATCGTCGGCGGCGGACCGGCAGCGAGCGCCGGCACTTTGCCGCCCCTCTTATGCTGCGTGAAGGCCGATGACCGCTCAGACGACCGATGCCCCCTCGACCGATGCGCCATCGCTGCGCGACATGGCGAATGCCGTGCGCACGCTCAGCATGGATGCCGTCGAGCGCGCGAATTCCGGCCATCCGGGCATGCCCATGGGCATGGCGGACGCGGCCACCGTTCTCTTCACCCGTTTCCTGAAGTTCGATCCGTCGGCGCCGAAATGGGCCGATCGCGACCGCTTCGTGCTCTCGGCCGGCCATGGCTCGATGCTGCTCTATGCGCTGCTGCATCTGACCGGCTATGCCGACATGACGCTCGACGAGATCAGGAATTTCCGTCAGCTCGGCGCCCGCACCGCCGGCCATCCGGAATACGGCCATGCCAGCGGCATCGAGACCACCACCGGGCCGCTGGGCCAGGGCATCGCCAATGCCGTCGGCATGGCGCTGGCCGAGCGCCTGCTCGCCGCCCGATTCGGCGGGTCGGTGGTCGACCATCACACCTATGCCATCGTCGGCGACGGCTGCCTGATGGAAGGCATCAGCCACGAGGCGATCTCGCTGGCCGGCCATCTGCGGCTGTCGAAGCTGATCGTGCTGTGGGACGATAACGGCATCTCGATCGACGGGCCGGTGTCGCTGTCGTGCTCGGATGACCAGCGCAAGCGCTTCGAGGCCAGCGGCTGGGCGACCGATGCGGTCGACGGTCACGACCCTGAGGCTGTGGCCGCGGCGCTGGAGCGGGCACGGTCCGGCGACAAGCCGGTGCTGATCGCCTGCCGCACCACCATCGGTTACGGCGCGCCCAAGAAGGCCGGCACCTCCGGCGTTCACGGCTCACCCCTGGGTGCGGTTGAAATCGCCGGCGCCCGCGAGGCGCTGTCGTGGCCGCATGAGCCGTTCGAGGTTCCGGCGGCGATCCGCGATGCCTGGGCCACCGCCGGCCGGCGCGGCAGCGCCGATCGCACGGCCTGGGAAGAGCGGTTCGCCACTCTCGATCCCGACACGCAGGCCAGCTTCACCCGCGCGATGGCGGGCGAATTGCCGGCCGGGTGGACCGGGGCGCTCGATGCCCATATCGCCGCGATCATCGCCGATCCCAAGGCCGTCGCCACCCGCAAGGCCTCGGAAATGGCGCTGGAAGCGCTGGTTCCGGCGATCCCGGAACTGATCGGCGGCTCGGCCGACCTCACCGGCTCGAACAACACCCGCACCAAGGCGATGAAGCCGGTGGCGCCGGGCGAATTCGACGGCCGCTATATCTATTGGGGCATCCGCGAGCATGGCATGGCCGCCGCGATGAACGGCATGGCGCTGCATGGCGGCGTCATCCCCTATGGCGGCACCTTCCTGGTGTTCACCGATTATTGCCGGCCCTCGATCCGCCTGTCGGCGCTGATGGAGCAGCGGGTCATCTATGTCATGACCCACGACTCGATCGGCCTCGGCGAGGACGGCCCGACCCATCAGCCGGTCGAGCATCTGATGAGCCTGCGCATGATGCCGAATGTGGCGGTGATGCGCCCGGCCGATGCGGTCGAGACCGCCGAATGCTGGGCGGCGGCTCTGAACCGCACCACCGGCCCGTCGGTGCTGGCGTTGAGCCGGCAGAACCTGAAGCCGGTGCGCCTGACGGCCGAGGCCGAAAATCTGTCGGCCAAGGGCGCCTATGTGCTGCGTGAGGCCTCGGCCGCACCGAAGGCGGTGTTGCTCGCCACCGGTTCGGAAGTCGAGATCGCCATGGCCGCCGCCGAGGCGCTTGAAGCCCAGGGCATCGCGACCCGCGTGGTGTCGATGCCGTGCTGGGAATTGTTCGCAGACCAGCCGGCGGCCTATCAGGCCGAGGTGCTGGGCGGCGACGTGGTCCGCGTCGCGGTCGAGGCCGGCATCGGCTTCGGCTGGGAGCGCTGGATCGGCGCCCGTGGCGCCACCGTCACCATGACCGGCTTCGGCGCCAGCGCGCCGGCACCGGAACTCTATCGTCACTTCGGCATCACCGCCGAGGCCGTTGTCGATGCCGTGAAGACGCGGATCTGACAGCCGGCCTGCGCGACTGCGCTCTCCTCCCTCCCCCCTGATCGAGGGGGGCGCTGTCGCGGAGATGTCGAAGCGTCCCTATATCCCCCCAGGGGCGCCGTCCTGGCGGTCGGCGCCCTTAACGTCGAAGACAGTTCGGAGGAAGGCATGACCATTCGGGTGGCGATCAACGGCTTCGGCCGCATCGGCCGTGGCGTTCTGCGTGCGATCGTCGAGTCGGGCCGCACCGACATTCAGGTCGTCGGCATCAACGATCTCGCGCCTGCCGCGACCAATGCCCATCTGCTGAAGTATGACTCGGTCCATGGCCGCTTCCCCGGCACCGTGACCACCGGCCCCGACAGCATCGATGTCGGCACCGGCCCGATCCGGGTCACCGCCGAGCGCGACCCCGCGAAGCTGCCCTGGGCCGAGCTGAAGGTCGATGTGGCGCTGGAATGCACCGGTATCTTCACCAAGCGCGACGCCGCCGCGAAGCACCTGGAAGCCGGCGCCCGCAAGGTGCTGGTCTCGGCCCCGGCCGACAATGCCGACTACACCGTGGTCTATGGCGTCAACCATCAGGGCCTCACGGCCGACCACGTGGTGGTGTCGAACGCCTCGTGCACCACCAACTGTCTGGCCCCGGTCGCCAAGGTGCTGAACGATGCCGTCGGCATCGTCCACGGTTTCATGACCACGGTGCATGCCTATACCGGTGACCAGCCGGTTCTGGACATCGCGCACAAGGATCTGCACCGTGCCCGCGCCGCCGCGCAGTCGATCATCCCCACCTCGACCGGTGCCGCCCGCGCCGTGGGCCTGGTGCTGCCGGAACTGAAGGGCAAGCTCGACGGCGTCGCCGTGCGTGTGCCGACCCCCAACGTCTCGATGATCGACCTGACCTTCGTCGCCAGCCGGGCCACCTCGGCCGACGAGATCAACGACGCGATCCGCGCCGCCGCCGCCGAAGGTTCGCTGAAGGGCATTCTGGGCGTGGTCGACGAGCCGCTGGTGTCGATCGACTTCAACCACGACCCGCACTCGTCCAGCTTCGATCTGGGCCAGACCTCGGTGATCGACGGCACCTTCGTGCGTGTGCTGTCGTGGTACGACAACGAGTGGGGCTTCTCGAACCGCATGGCCGACACGGCCGTGGCACTCGGCAAGCTCTGATCGATCCACCGACCGGCACAGGCCCCGCACAGCGATGTGCGGGGCCTGTCGCTGTCAGCCACCCCCTTCAGACGGGCCTGGCCGGAGATACCCCGGCTCATCATCATCGCCCGCAGCAACCGGAACCGCTTATCGCCATGTCGTCAAGCCAGCCCCTCCGCTTCAAGACCCTGGATCAGATCGATGTCGCCGGCCGTGTCGTCCTGGTCCGCCTGGACCTGAACGTGCCGATGAAGGACGGTGTCGTCACCGACGCCACCCGCATCGACCGTCAGGCACCGACGGTGCGCGCCCTGGCCGAACGTGGCGCCCGCGTGGTGGTGCTGTCGCATTTCGACCGGCCCAAGGGCCGGATCGTGCCGTCGATGTCGCTGAAGCCGGTTGCGGCACCGCTTGCCGCCGCCATCGGCCGTCCGGTCGCCTTTGCCGATGACTGCATCGGCGAGGCCGCATCCGGGGTGGTGGCGGCGCTGGGCGACGGCGACGTGGCCCTGCTGGAGAATCTGCGCTTCCATGCCGGCGAAGAGAAGAACGAGGCCGGCTTCGCCGATGCGCTGGCGGGACTGGGCCAGATCTTCGTGTCGGATGCCTTCAGTTGCGCCCACCGCGCCCATGCCTCCACCGTCGGTCTGGCCGAACGCCTGCCGACCGCTGCCGGCCTGTCGATGCAGGCGGAGCTTGAGGCACTGGGTGCCGCACTGGCGGATCCCCGCCGGCCGGTGGCGGCGATCGTGGGCGGCGCCAAGGTCTCGACCAAGATCGATCTGCTGAACAATCTGGTGGCCCGGGTCGATGCGGTGATCATCGGCGGCGGCATGGCCAACACCTTCCTGCATGCCCAGGGCATCGCCGTCGGCAAGTCGCTGTGCGAGGCCGATCTGGCCGAAACCGCCCGCGCGATCCTGGCCCGGGCCGAGGCCGCAGGCTGCCGGGTGGTGCTGCCGGTCGATGCGGTTGTCGCCCGCGAATTCAAGGCCGGCGCCGACAGCCGCACGGTCGAGGTCACCGGGGTCGCCGATGACGAGATGATCCTGGATGTCGGCCCGAAGACGGTGGCCGAGGTCGAGGCCTGCATCGCCGGATCGAAGACCCTGCTGTGGAACGGCCCCTTCGGCGCCTTCGAGATCGAGCCCTTCGATGCCGCCACCGTGGCGGTGGCCAGGGCGGTGGAGAAGCTGACCCGTGCGGGCGGCCTCGCCTCGATCGCCGGCGGTGGCGACACGGTCGCGGCGCTGGCGCATGCCGGCGTGCTCGATGCGCTGACCTATGTGTCGACCGCGGGTGGCGCCTTCCTGGAATTCTGCGAGGGCAAGGAACTGCCCGGCGTCGCCGCCCTGGCCCGCTGACCCTTCCGCCGAACGGCGCGAGGTCCGATGACCGAAGCCAGCCCCGACACCTCACCGTGCCCCGACACACCGCCCTGCCCCGACACCTCGCCCTGGCTGATCGCCGCGCAGGCGGATGTCATGCGGCTGGCCGCGGCGATCGAGGCCGGCACCATCGCCAGGCCCGCGCGCGTGGCGACGCCGCCGGGCCTGCTGGCCACCGGCGGCATCGGCTGGGTGATGGAGATCTGCCGGCTTCTCGCCGCCACCCCGGCCACCGCCGGCATCCGCCTGCTGGTCGATTGCGGCGATGATGCCGCGCGCGCCCACCGGCTGGCGCAACTGGGCGCGGCCGATCTGATCCTGGCCGCGCCACCCGCGGTTCTGGATGCGGTGAAAGCCGCTGCTTCGGGCGGAATCTCGGTTATGGAGGCCGAAATGCGGCTCTGACGGGCCGTTTTCAGCCTCTGACACGAAGATGTCGCGCCGTCTGACCCGGTCGGGTGATTGCAAATCGCCCACGCCTCGGTTAAAAGGCCCATCGAGCGGGCCGTATCCGCGGAACCGGGACGTTTTCAGCGCCCGGACAAGCCTTTACAGCAGCAGCGGTGGCATATTCGCCGCTGATGCGTCAGCCAGGGAACATCAGCCGGATGAAGATCACTCAGCGCGTGAAGCGGATCCTTGCCAATTATGAAGGCGAGAATCCCGGTGTGAAGACCAACCTCGCCCGCATCCTGATGGAAGGCCGCCTGGGCGGTACCGGGCGGCTGGTGATCCTGCCGGTCGATCAGGGATTCGAGCATGGTCCCGCGCGCAGCTTCGCGCCGAACGTGCCGGCCTATGATCCCCACTACCACTATCAGCTGGCGATCGATGCCGGGTTGTCGGCCTATGCAGCACCCCTGGGCATGCTGGAAGCCGGTGCCGACACCTTCGCCGGCGCGATCCCGACCATCCTGAAGGTCAACAGCTCGAACAGCCTGGCGACCGAGAAGGATCAGGCGGTGACGGCGACGGTCGACGACGCGCTGCGCCTGGGCTGCGCCGCCATCGGCTTCACCATCTATCCGGGCTCGGAATACCAGTTCGAGATGATGGAAGAGCTGCGCGAGCTGACCCTTGAGGCGAAGTCCAAGGGTGTGGCGGTCGTTGTATGGTCGTATCCGCGCGGCGGCATGCTGACCAAGTCCGGCGAGACCGCGCTCGACGTCTGCGCCTATGCCGCCCATCATGCGGCCCTGCTCGGCGCCAACATCATCAAGGTGAAGCCGCCGACCGCCGAGCTTGAGCAGGACGAGGCGAAGAAGGTCTACGAGAAATACGACATCGCCCGCTCGACCATGGCCGAGCGGATCGCGCATGTCGTCCAGGCGTCGTTCAACGGCCGCCGGATCGTGGTGTTCTCGGGCGGCAACGCCAAGGGCACCGAGGATCTGATGGAAGAGATCCGCGAGATCCGCGACGGCGGTGCCAACGGCTCGATCATCGGCCGCAACACCTTCCAGCGCCCGCGTGAGGAAGCGCTGGCGCTGCTCGACCAGATCATCAAGATCTATCAGGGCAAGGCGTGACCGCGTCCCGCGATTGCCGTCTCTATCTGCTGACGCCGCCGGCTTTCGAGCCGGCGGCGTTCGCCGACACGCTTGCCCGCGCACTGGATGCCGGTGACGTCGCCTGCCTTCAGATCCGCCTGAAGGATGTGCCCGACGACCAGGTCCGGCGCGCGATCGAACGTCTGCTGCCGGTCGCCCAGAGCCGCAATGTCGCGGTGCTGATCAACGACCGGCCCGATCTTGCCGCTGAAATGGGGGCCGACGGCGCCCATATCGGCCAGGACGACATGGATCAGGCGAAGGCCCGCAAGATCATGGGGCCCAACGCTATCCTGGGCGTGTCGGCCTATGACAGCCGCCATCGCGCCATGGTCGTTGCCGAGGATGGCGCCGATTACGTGGCTTTCGGGGCCTTCTTCCCCTCCACCACCAAGGAACCGCCGGCACGGGCCGGGCTGGATCTGCTGGAATGGTGGCAGGCGCTGATGGAAGTGCCCTGTGTCGCGATCGGCGGCATCACGGTCGCCAATTGCGCCGACGTGGTTCGCGCCGGCGCCGATTTCCTGGCGGTGACCGCCGGGGTGTGGAATTACGAAGCCGGTCCCGCCCAGGCGGTGACCGATTTCAACCGCGAGATCGCGCGGGCACTTGAAGACGAAGGCCCCGCCCCCGGCCGGGGCTGACGCCCGTCCGCCCGATGCCGGCGCCCGAAGTTCCAAGGGGCGCCCGGCAACCGGCGGCGGCGCACCACCCCGCAGACCGACGACGGCGGCGGGTGCTTCGCGGGATGGCGGCGCCGGGACGCCCGACCAAGCCCCCCGACACCCCGACGCCATCCCGTTCCGTTTGCGACCGCAGCCGCGGCCCCACCAGGCCCGGCCGGTCCGGCACCGAAGGACCGACGCCTATGAAGATCAATGGCAACGCCATCCGCCCCGGCATGATCATCGAGCATCAGAACCGGCTGTGGGTCGCCCGCCGCACCATGCACACCCAGCCCGGCAAGGGCGGTGCGTATCTGCAGGTGGAGTTGAAGGACATCCGCAGCGGCACCAAGCTGAACGAGCGCTTCCGGGCGTCCGAGGCGGTCGAGCGGGTGCGGCTGGACGAAAAGGAATACCAGTTCCTGTACGCCGACGGCGACATGCTGACCCTGATGGATCAGGAAACCTATGACCAGATCAATATTCACAAGGATCTGGTCGGCGAACCGGCGGTGTTCCTGCAGGACGGCATGATGCTGACCGTCTCCACCTATGAAGACGAGCCGCTGGCCGTGGCCCTGCCGGAATCGGTGGTCCTGGAAGTGGTCGAGACCGAGCCGACCGTGAAGGGCCAGACCGCCGCCGCGTCCTATAAGCCGGCGATGATGTCGAACGGCATCCGCATCATGGTGCCGCCGCATATCGAAACCGGCACCCGCGTCGTGGTGATGACCGCCGACCAGACCTATCTGGAGCGCGCGAAGGACTGACCTGCGGCATCCGCAGTTCCCTTCGCCCGCCGATCCGGGGCATGATGGCGCCCCTTGGCAGGCCGGTCCGGTCCGCCGAGGGGCGCTGCATGCGTCGGCGCCACCGTTCTTTCAGTCCGTCTGCTGACCTACCGCCGGGAGTTGCCACCGATGGCCGTCCGTTCCCCTATTCTCAACGTCATGATCGGTGCCGCCCAGAAGGCCGCGCGCGGCCTGATCCGCGACTTCGGCGAGGTCGAAAACCTCCAGGTGTCCCGCAAGGGGCCGGCCGATTTCGTGTCGAGCGCCGATCTGAAATCCGAAAAGACCATCCGCGCCGAACTGTCGAAGGCCCGTCCCGATTTCGGCTTCCTGATGGAGGAAGGCGGCGAGATCAAGGCCACCGGCACCGGCCCGTCGCATCGCTGGATCATCGATCCGCTGGACGGCACCCATAATTTCCTGCATGGCATCCCCCATTTCGCGGTGACCGTGGCATTGGAACGCGAGGGCGAGATCATCGCCGGCGTCACCTATGATCCGCTGCGCGACGAGATGTATTCGGCCGAAAAGGGCTATGGCGCCTTCGTCAACGATCGCCGCATCCGCGTGGCCGCCCGTCGCCAGTTGATCGACTGCGTGATCGCGACCGGCATTCCGCGCGCCGACAAGCCGAACCACACCGAGTATCTGAAGATGCTGGCCGGGATGATGAAGAACACCGGCGGCCTGCGCCGGTTCGGCTCCGCCGCACTCGACCTGGCCTATGTCGCGGCCGGCCGTTTCGACGGCTTTTTCGAGATCGATCTTCAGCCCTGGGACATGGCGGCGGGCATCGTGCTGGTCCGCGAGGCCGGCGGCTTCGTCAGCGACATCACCGGCGCCGAGGCCATGATGGACACCGGCGGCATCATCGCCGGCAACACCGCCGTGCACGGCCAGACCCACAAGGTGCTGAGCACCATGCTGGCCAAGCGTCCGCGTCGCCCTGAGGAGACGATGGCGCCGGGCCTTCGCCCCGCCGCCGCACCGCGCGGGCCGCGCGGCTGAAACCATACCGTCGCACGCGTCGACACCTCTCTGAACCCGGTCGCAGCCGCCTGGCCACGCCCTGATCTGATGGAATGATGCCGCAGCACGGCACCAGAGGTGGCGGCGGGCTTGCCGCTGCTTCCGGGGCTGGGCTATGGTTGGGCCGGTCGGTCCGCCCAGCGGGCACCGGCCGGTACAGCCGTGCCGGGGCTCTGGGGCCTCGCGGGCGATCAGCCATCGGGATGCCATGACGCTCGCGTCGACGCCGCTCGTCCATTCGCCATATCGCCTGCCGGACCACGACCGGCAGGCTGCCCCCCCATTGCCGCACGGGCGCCTGTCGTGCCGGCTCGCCGGCGCCGCGGCGCTGGCCATGGCATTGCTGGCGGCACCGGTTGCCATCGGCAATGCCATGGCGCAGACAGCCGAAGCGGTATCGGCGGCGGCGATCACCGTGCCGTTCGATGCCGGCAGCGCCGAAATCCCCGCCGGCGGCCGCGAGATCATCCGCGCATTTGCCGCCACCATTCAGCCGCAGGCACGCAGCCGCGTTCTGGTGGATGCCTATGCGACCGCACCGGCCGGTGCGCCCGCGCATGCATCGCGCCGACTGGCGCTGGATCGGGCGCTCGCGGTCCGCGATATCCTGGCCGATGCCGGCATCGGCCCCACCCGCATCGAGTTGAAGGTCCACGGCGCCGCCTCCTCCGGCCCGGCCGACCGTGTGGACCTCGACGTGGCGCGGGCCGGTTGAGATGACGCAGACAATGGCGATGCCCCAGATCTTCCTGTCCCATCCGGCTTTCCTGCCCCATCCGGGCGCCAGGCATGCGGGCCAGACACATGGCCTGCCAGCCGTCGATCGACGCCCACGCCTCCCCCATCCCGGCCATGACCGCAGGCTCGCCAGCCGCCTGGCTGCCGGTCACCGGTCGTCCGCTTCAGACCGTTCGAAGAGCAAGGGTTGATCCGCATGGCCCGCCCGACCACCGACAGCCTGACCCGCCCGCAACGCTATCTCGTGCGGATGATCATCTTCCTCGCCCTCACTCTGGGCGTGGTGGCCCTGCTCGGCGAGACCCTGATCGACGCCTTCATGACCAATCCGGTCCTGAACGCGCTGATCGTGGGCACCGCCGTTCTTGGCTGCGCCTACGCCATCCGTCAGGTCTGGCGGCTGAACAGCGAGGTCGCGTGGCTGGAAGGCTTCCGCCAGAACCGGCCGGGCATGGCGGCCACCCCCGCCCCCGACCTGCTGAACCCGATCGCCGCGATGCTGTCGCAGACCCGCGAGGACGCCAAGCTGTCGCCGATGGCGAGCCGGTCGCTGCTCGACAGCCTGGGCAGCCGCCTGGACGAGAGCCGCGAGATCAGCCGCTACATCATCGGGCTGCTGATCTTCCTGGGCCTGCTCGGCACCTTCTGGGGGCTTATCCAGACGATCAGCGCGGTCGCCGGCGTCATCGGCAACCTGTCGGTCGGCACCGGCGATGTCGGGCGGTTGTTCGACGATCTGAAGGCGGGGCTGGAAGCGCCGCTGGCCGGCATGGGCACGGCATTCTCATCCTCGCTCTTCGGTCTGTCCGGATCGCTGGTGCTGGGTTTTCTGGACCTTCAGGCGGGCCAGGCGCAGAGCCGGTTCTTCAACGAGGTCGAGGAGTGGTTCTCGCGGCTGACCAAGCTTGGCGGCGGCATGGGCGGCATCGAGATCGAGGGCGCGCCCGGCGCCGGCGCCTATCTGGCGGCGCTGGTGGAACAGACGGCCGAGAACCTGTCGGATCTGAAGCGCACGCTGCAACGGTCTGACGAGGCCCGCCGCCAGGGCGACGAGAACCTCCGCGCGCTGACCGAACGGCTGGCGACGCTGACCGATCAGATGCGGGTGGAACAATCGGTTCTGGTGAAGCTGGCCGAACAGCAGAAAGACCTGAAGCCGCTGCTGACGCTGCTGGTCGAGTCCCAGCACCGCGATGACGGCTTCGACGAGGCCAGCCGGGCGCATCTGCGCAATGTGGACATCCTTCTGGCCCGCATGGTGGAAGACATCCCCCAGGGGCGCCAGCAGGCCGTGGAAGACATCCGTTCCGAAGTCCGCCTTCTGGCCCGCACCATCGCGGCGCTGGCCGCCGAAGACGACGCCCGGCGCTGATCCGCGCCACTGTCAGACCACCCCGTCGCTCCGGCAACGGAGTTCGGTACCGCGTTCCAAGGATCGACGCTCATGCGCCGTTTACGCCGCAAACAGGGCGGCAGCGATATCTGGCCCGGCTTTGTCGACGCCCTGTCGTCGCTGCTGCTGGTCATCATCTTCCTGCTCGTGGTCTTCATGCTGGCCCAGTTCTATCTGAGCCAGGCGCTGTCGGGCCGCGAGGAGAAGCTGGACCAGCTTACCCGGCAGTTGAACGAACTGACCGAGCTTCTTAACCTGGAGCGTGCCGGGTCGGAAGAGTTGCGCGTGACCCTGGATCGTGTGTCGAGCGACCTGGAACGGTCGACTGCCGAGCGCGACAGTCTGGCGGCCAGGGTTTCGGCCGCCGATCAGCGGATCACCGCCCTTGAACAGGCCCTGAACGAGGCCGCGGAAAGCCAGCGCACCACCGAGGCCGAACGCGCCCGCATCGCCAGCGCGCTGGAAAGCGCCGAAGCCGACAAGCGCAGCCTGACCGACCGGATGGCGGAACTGGAAGAGCGTCTGCGTATTCTGGACGAGCGGCTGGCCGCAAGCGAGCAGACCGCCGACGACCGCGCGCTGGCTCTGCAAAGCGCCGGCGACCGGCTGGCTGATGCCGACCGCACCATCGAGGCGCAGTCGTCGAGCCTGATGGCGGCGCTGGACCGGGTCGACCGCCAGACCGTCCGGGCAGAGTCCGCCGAGTCCCGGGCCGATGCGGCCGAGTCACGGCTGACCGACATGGCGGCACAGCTTGAACGGCTGAACCAGGAACTGGCGCGGCTGTCCGCCCTGCTGGATGAAAGCCGCGAGCGCAGCGAGGAACAGAAGGCGGTGATCGCCGATCTGGGCCAGAAGCTCAACCAGGCCCTGGCCGCCAAGGTCGAGGAGCTGGCACGCTATCGCTCGGAATTCTTTGGGCGGCTGCGTGAGGTGCTGGGCGGCCGGGAAGACATCCAGATCGTCGGCGACCGGTTCGTTTTCCAGTCCGAGGTGCTGTTCGACAGCGGCGCATCGGAGATCAGCCCCGCCGGCCGCACGCAACTGGCCCGGCTGGGCGACGCGCTGAACCAGATCGCCGGCGAGATCCCCGACGACATCAACTGGGTCCTTCAGGTCGACGGTCATACCGACGTCCGCCCGATTTCGACCGCCGCGTTCGCCTCGAACTGGGAATTGTCGGCGGCACGAGCGATTTCCGTGGTCAAATTCCTGATCTCGCAGGGCGTGCCGCCCTGGCGTCTGGCCGCCGCCGGCTATGGCGAGTTCCACCCCATCGACACCGCCGAAACCGGCGACGCCTATCGGCGCAATCGGCGCATCGAGCTGAAACTGACCAACAAATGACCATGGATCGCCGGCCGCTCATCAGGGGCCGGCGGACATGATACCGGGGCTCAATGGCGTTTCAGCTTGCCGGCCCGCCCTAGCCATGGTATTTCGCAGCCTCGATTTTCCGCGAGGAGGCATCGCCATGAAACAGGGCATCCATCCGGATTACCACGATATCACCGTGGTGATGACCGACGGCACGACGTTCCAGACCCGTTCGACCTATGGCAAGGCTGGTGATCAGCTGCAGCTTGACGTCGATACCAAGACCCATCCGGTTTGGACCGGCGGCACTGTCCGTCTGTCCGAGAAGGCCGGTCAGGTCGCGAAGTTCAAGAAGCGCTTCGGGAACTTCGGTATCTGAGCGACCCGCAGAGCGGCCCTGGCCCTCTGCCGGATCGTCCCGCGCGAAAGCCCGGCATCTGCGTCCTCTCGGGGTCGACAGGCGCCGGGCTTTCGCGTCTGTCGGCTTTCGCGTCTGTCGGCTTTCGCGCCTGTCGGCTTTCGCGTCTGCCGGGCCTTCGCGTCTGGTCGTGGCGGGCGGCATTTTCCGCGTGCCCAGACCTCTTGAACGTCCTTGTCAGGGTTCCTACATCGTGGTCGTGCCGGGGCTGACAGTCAGACCGGCACCAGCCGACCGCCTCCCCTGTACGGCCCGTGACGGGCGTATGAACGGATGCCAGCGGCGGCTGATCCCACCCACACGACACATTGCTCCTGGAGGATGTGACCCATGGCTGGTCTCCTGAATTACGCGCCCGCATTCCGCACCGTTCCCGCTTTCCGTGCCCTCGACGGCTTCCGCTCGCCCCTGTTCGATCTGGTCGACCGGATCGCCGACGGTGCCCGGACAGACGGCGTCAACATCGCCCGGCTTGGCGACGACAGCTTCCGCGTTGAACTGGCGGTGCCCGGCTTCGTCGAATCCGAGGTCGAGATCACGGTCGAGGACCGGATCCTGACCGTGAAGGGCACCAAGCCCGAGGCGACCGAAGACGGTATCACCTATGTCACCCGCGGCTTCGCGCCTGCGAGCTTCGAGCGCCGCTTCACGCTGGCCGAGCATGTCGAGGTGGAAAGCGCCGATCTGAAGGCCGGGGTGCTGAGCATCGCGCTGGTGCGCAAGCTGCCCGAGGCACGCCAGCCGAAGCGGATCGCGATCGGCGCCGCCGGCACCGCGTGATCGGCGCCTGACGTGATCTGCCGTCACCAGCCATATCCGGCTGACCTGTGACGCGATGATGAAGAAAGCCCCCGCTGGCCCGGCGGGGGCTTTTTTTGTGCCCGGATGGGACTTTGGGGCAGCACACCAGCGGGCGTTCGGCATTCGATTCCCGCCTCTTATGCGTTAGATGCGTGATCACGAACAGACTTTATGCCCTCCCACGGGTTTTCAAAACCGGCCACCTGTGATACATAGAGATCACGCATAGAATTCTGGACCAGATATCAAGTCAGTCCAGAGCAACCCGGCGGTCTATCTGTCCGTGGACGATCCTGATCGTCTGGACATAACGGGCCGGCGCTGATGGGCCCGTTCAATACGGCTATGCGCATCTCTGATGCGATTGTCACCCGACGGTTCGGCATGAAGGCTGGACTGTCCGGGCCCTTTTTTGTCTGGTGTCGTCGTATGCCGGGCCGCAGTGCCGCCCTGATCCGGGCCGCCCGACCAGATCGATGGAGCATGACCGACAAGATCGTCGTCGAAGGAATGACCAAGGTTTTCGGGCCTCACCCCAGCCAGGCGCTGAAGCGCATTGCCAAGGGTGAAAGCTCAGCCGCCATCCATGAGGCCACCGGCAACACCGTCGCCGTGCGCGAGGTGAGCTTTTCCGTCAAGGCCGGCGAGATCTTCGTGATCATGGGGCTGTCCGGTTCAGGCAAGAGCACGCTGGTGCGCATGCTCAACCGCCTGATCGACCCCACCGAAGGCCGCGTGCTGATCGACGGCACCGATGTGACCGCCATGGATATGCGCAGCCTGCGCGATCTGCGCCGTCGCGATATCGCGATGGTGTTCCAGAGCTTCGCGCTGATGCCGCATCTGTCGGCGCTGGACAATGCCGCCTTCGGGCTGGCCGTGGGCGGCATGCCGGTGCCCGAGCGGCGCGAGCGTGCCCGCGCCGCCCTGGACAAGGTGGGGCTTGGCCATCTGGCCGACCGCTATCCGCATGAATTGTCGGGCGGGCAGCAGCAGCGTGTCGGCCTCGCCCGTGCTCTGGCTCAGAACCCCACCGTGCTGCTGATGGACGAGGCGTTCTCGGCCCTCGACCCGCTGATCCGCACCGAGATGCAGGACGAGCTGATCCGCCTGCAGGAAGAGGAAAGCCGTACGGTCGTGTTCATCAGCCACGATCTGGACGAGGCGATGCGCATCGGCGACCGGATCGCGATCATGGAAGGCGGCCGGATGATTCAGGTCGGCACGCCCGACGAGATCCTGCGCGATCCGGCCGATGATTATGTCCGGGCCTTCTTCCGCGGTGTCGATGTGGCGCATGTCTACACCGCCGCCGATGTCGCCCGCCGCGAAGGCCTGACGGTGATCAACCTGTCGGAGTCCAACCTGCGTGCGGCGCTTGAACGCCTGCGCCGGGCGGAACGCGACTTTGCCATCGTTCACGACCGCCGCCGCCGCTTCCGCGGCATGGTTTCGGTGGAAAGCCTGGCCGCCGCGATTGCCGAACGCGACCGCAAGGCCGCCGGCAATCCGACCGCGCAGGCCGATCCGGAAGCGGTGATCAAGGCCGCCTTCCTGCCCGATGCCGTGACCGTGCCGTCGGACGCGTCGCTGTCGACCATCCTTGGCACGGTCGCGTCGGCCCCCTATCCGGTACCGGTGATCGATGCCGAGGGGCTGTATCTGGGCGTGGTCAGCCGGCGCGCGCTGCTGAATGCGCTGGATCGCGGTTCGGAAGATCCACAGGCACCCGAGGCCCCGGCGCCGACGGAAGCACTGGCGGCCGATGGCCCTGAAGGTCAACGTGGCGGGGAGGCTGCAGAGTAATGAGTGATCTTGGGTTTACGCTTCCAATCGGCGATGGCGTCGAGGCGGTGGTCGAGTTCCTGCTCGACAATTTCACCCCCGCCTTCGACGCGATCGCCGATGTCGTGGAAGCCGTCGTCGACGCCTTCGCCGTCGCCCTGGCCTGGATGCCCTGGTGGGCGATGATCATCATCATCACCGGCATCGCCTTCTGGCGGGTCGGCCGCGGCTTCGCGCTGTTCGCGGTGATCGCCCTGCTGGCTCTGGTCGGCATGGATCTGTGGGACGCGACGATGCGCAGCCTGTCGCTGGTCATCGCCTCCACTCTGCTCAGTCTGGCGATCGGCCTGCCGCTGGGCATTGCCGCCGCCCGTTCCGACCGGGTCGAGAACACGCTCCGGCCGGCACTGGACCTGATGCAGACCATGCCGCCCTTCGTCTATCTGATCCCGGCGGTGATGTTCTTCGGCCTGGGCCAGGTGCCCGGCGCCATTGCCACGGTGATCTTCTCGATGCCACCCGCCGTGCGGCTCACCGCTCTCGGCATCCGCCAGGTGCCGGCCGAGATGGTCGAGGCCGGGCGCGCCTTTGGCTGCAGCGATCGGCAGTTGCTCTATAAGGTCCAGCTACCGAACGCGCTGCCGGCGATCATGGCCGGCGTCAACCAGACGATCATGCTGTCGCTGTCGATGGTGGTCATCGCATCGATGATCGGCGCGGGCGGGCTTGGCAACGAGGTGTTGCGCGGCATTCAGCGGCTGGATATCGGCCTGGGCTTCGAGGCCGGGCTGGGCGTGGTGGTGCTGGCGATCGTGCTCGACCGGCTGACCCAGAGCGTCGGACGCAGCAAGGCGCGCAAGCGCTGACCCCGCAACGCCGGCGGCACCATGCCTGCCACCATTCCACACACGTTCTGATCGATCCTCGCACCTACCTGAAGGAGACAACCATGAGCTTCATCCCGAAGCGTGCCCTCGCGGCGCTCGTCGCCACCGCCGTCACCGGCGTGCTGGCGGCCCCGGCCACGGCCGCAGAGGAGAAGAAGATCAACATCGGCTGGACCGCCTGGTCCGATGCGGAAGCGGTGACCAAGCTTGCCGCCAAGCTGATGGAAGACCGCCTTGGCTATGACGTCGAACTGACGCTGGCCGATATCGGGCCGCAGTATCAGGGTGTCGAGAACGGCGATCTGGACCTGATGATGATGTCCTGGCTGCCCGACACCCATGGCGACTATTACAAGAAGGCCGCCGGCAAGATCATCGATCTCGGCCCCATCTATACCGGCGCCAAGCTGGGCTGGGTGGTTCCGAACTTCATCCCGGAAGATCAGCTCAAGTCGCTGGCCGACCTGAAGAAGCCCGAGGTCGCTGAAAAGCTGGACAGCAAGATCCAGGGGATCGACCCCGGCGCCGGCCTGATGCGGCTGTCCGACGAGGCGATCGAGACCTATGGCCTGGATTACGAGCTGGTCTCGGCTTCCGGCGCCGCGATGACCGCCGCCCTCGACCGCGCGATCAAGCGCGAGGAGTGGATCGTGGTCACCGGCTGGAGCCCGCACTGGATGTTCGGCGCCTATGACCTGCGCTATCTCGATGATCCCGAGGGCGCACTCGGCGGTGCCGAGCGGGTCCATGCCATCGCCCGTATGGGCCTGGATCGCGAGCAGCCGGAAGCCTTCGCCTTCCTCAGCCGCTTCAACATCCCGCTCGCCGAGCTGGAAGCGATGATGGCCGAGGCGAACGAGACCTCGTATGAGGCCGCGGTCGACAACTACATCAAGAACCATCCGGCGCGGGTGGAATACTGGGTCACCGGCAAGATCGGCTGATCTTCGCCGTTCTGATCTGACGGAAGGGCCACCCCGGGCAACCGGTGGTGGCTCTTTTCGTTGGCGATGGCCGCTGCTATTCTATCCGAGGTTTATGTATGCCTGGAGATGGCCGATGCGGCGACACCTGCCCACCCTGCTGGCGGCCTTGGCCTTACCCCTGATGGCGATGACGGCGGCTGCCGCCCCCAGGCTTGATCCTGGAGAAACCGGCCACGGGCCCGCCGATGCCCAGGCGATGGTGGCGCGCGCCGTCGCCTATTTCGACGCCCATGGCGAGGCGGCCGGGCTTGCCGAGGTGACGCGCGGGCCGCGTGCCTTCAATGATGGCGATCTCTATGTCTTCGTCTATGACCTGGACGGCACCTGCCGTGCCCATGCCCGCAGGCCAGGACAGGCCGGCAGCAATCTGCGCGGCATCCGCGACCGCAATGGCGTGGCCTTCATCCAGGACTGGATCCGCATCGCCCGATCGCCCGCCGGTGCCGGCTGGTCGCGCTATGATTATGCCCATGAGGCGAGCGGACGCGTGCTGGAGAAACAGGCTTATATCCAGCGCAGCGGCGACCTGCTGATCGGCGTCTCGGCCTTCCTCTATCCCGACGCCTGACACCTGCGACACTCTGTCGCAGTATCCGGCCGGTGGTCCTGCGGCACAAAGGGGCCATGACAATGCGCAGCCGGTCATCCGGCGGCCGCCGCATCGGGCGCCGCCCCCGCCATGGCCTCGCCGCCTGGGCCATTGCCCTGGCGGTGATCCTGCGCGCGATGCTGCCGGCCGGTGTGATGCCCGATCCGACGGCACGCGCCGATGGCCGCTTCGACATCGTCACCTGCCTGGGGCTGGTGATTGCGGCCCCGGATGAGGCACCGGGCGACGGCGACACCACCGGCGCCGGCACGGTCTGCGATTTCGCCGTCACCGCCATGGCCGATCGCCTGCCGGTGCCGGCCGCCCTGTCGTTGCCGGCCATGGTGGCCGAGCCCCGGCCACGGGTGATGATCCCCGCCGCCGCGCCGGTCACCGCCCGCGCCGGCCCGCCTCTTGGTGCCACGGCGCCGCCGCGCCCGCTCCCGACCCTCGCATAACGCGCGCCGCCGCCTGCCAGCGGCCGCGCATCTGTTGCTTCAGGTTGCGGATCGGACCTTCTGATGACCATTACGGCCACACCCGCGCAGGCACGCGCGGCGACGGCCACGCTGGGGCGCGCGCTCTATCGCGGCCTCTGGCGCTGGCATTTCTTCGCGGGGCTGATCGCCCTGCCCTTCCTGCTGCTGCTGGCCACGACCGGCGGCGTCTAT
This sequence comes from Tistrella arctica, assembly GCF_039630945.1. Classification (NCBI taxonomy): domain Bacteria; kingdom Pseudomonadati; phylum Pseudomonadota; class Alphaproteobacteria; order Geminicoccales; family Geminicoccaceae; genus Tistrella; species Tistrella arctica. The sequence continues at coordinate 285,974 of NZ_JBBKTV010000007.1, read as the reverse complement.
CTCTACAAGGACAGCCTGGACCGGTTGATCGATGGCCGGCTGCTGGTGCTGGACCAGCCGGTCGCGGCCGGCGATGCGCTGGTGCCGCCTTCGGCGCTGATCCGGGCGGTCACCGAACGCCACCCCTCGGCCACCGTCACCGCTTATCTGGCACCGGCGGCCGCCGACCGGAGCGCCGGCATCGCCATCCGCGATCCCGACGGCACCGCCCGCACGGTGTTCCTGGACCCGCGCGATGCCGGGGTACTGGGCGACCGTGCCGATCTGGCGGCGCCGATGATGGTGGTGCGCCGGCTGCACAGCCTGATCATCGCCGGCGACATCCCCAATCTGATCATCGAGATCGTCGGCGGCTGGACGGTATCGCTGATCCTGACCGGCATTTATCTGTGGTGGCCGCGCGGGCGCGGCGGGCAAGACGGTGGCGGGCAACGCGGTGGCGGCGTGTTCCGCATCCGCACGGCATCCCGTGGCCGCCCCGGTCCGGCCGGGCGGGTGTTCTGGCGCGACATGCACGCGGTCATCGGCATCGTCGTGGCGCCGGTGATCCTGTTCCTGGCGGTGTCGGGCATGACCTGGACCCAGGTCTGGGGTCCGGCCGTGCGGACCGCCGCCACCGATGCCGGCCTCGGCTATCCGCTGGGTGTCTGGCAGGCGGTGCCGGTCTCGCCCGTGCCGACATCGGCGCTGGGGGACACCGCCTGGACGCTGGAAGACGCCCCCCTGCCGCGATCGGTGGCACCGGCCGGCAGCGGTTCGGCCATGCCCGATATCGGCATCGACCGCGCCGACACCATCGCCCGCCGGCTTGGCATCGCCCCCGGATACAAGCTGTCGGTGCCCCGGGTGCCCGACGGGGTGTATACGGCGATGGTGTTTCCGCATGATCTGGCGCGCCAGCAGATCATCCATCTGAACCGCTGGACCGGCGAAACCCTGATCGATGCCCGCTATGCCGATTTCGGTGCCGTGGCGCGGCTGACCGAATGGGGCGTCAACGTCCATATGGGCCAGGAATATGGCCCCCTGAACCGGCTGGTGCTGCTGATCGCCTGCATCGGGCTGGCCGCTATGTGCCTGGCAGCACCGGTGATGTGGTGGAAGCGCCGCCCGAAGGGCCGGCTGGCGGCACCCCGGCAGGTTGAAGGCCGGGTGATGGCACGTGCAGCCGCCCTGATGCTGGTGCCGGCGGTGATCTTCCCGGTGATGGGGGCCACCATGCTGGCGGCACTCGCCGCCGAAACCATGGCCTTCCTGATCGCCCGCCGCCGCCATGCCGCCACCTGACCGGCCGCGCGTCTTCGACGACCGGTACGGTCAGCCATGCGGGCTGTGCCGGAAATCGGTGGGCGAGGTGCCATAGGCCGCCTTGAACCGGCGGCTGAAATGGGCGGCGTTCTGAAAGCCCCAGGAAAAGGCGATATCGGTGATGGTGCGCCGCGCCATCACCGGGCTGGCGAGGTCGCGGCGACAGCGGCGCAGACGCTCCGCGATGACGTATTGCGACAGGGTGGCGCCTTCCGGCTGGAACAGGCCATGGAGATGGCGCAACGACATGCCCGTCGCGGCCGCGATCCGCGCCGGCGACAGCGCCGGATCGTCGAGATGCCGTTCGATATGCGCTTTCACCCGCAGGATCTGCGCCTCGCGCAGCCCGCCCGGCGGGCAGGCTGCGTGATCGGCATCGAGCGCGCCCACCAGCACGCCCAGCATCGCTTCCGTCAGCGCATCGCCACGGCCCATCCGGCCCGCCAACACCGCCGGCGCCATCATGCCGATAAAGTCGGCGATCACAGCGGCCGCGGCCGATCCCGCCGGCATCCGGCTGTCGATCGCGTGCCAGGATCCGGGCAGCCATTGCCGCAACCGCGCAAGCGGCATCAGGACCGAGATCTTGTGCAGACGCTCGACCACCTCGAAGCGCATCGGCCGGGTGGTGTTCCAGATCAGCACGTCGCCGGGGCCAAGCACCATCGCCCGGCCATCGATGGTGAAGTGCTCGCGCCCGCCAAGCACCAGTTGCACCGCCATCTGATCGGGCTGGTCATGGGACGAGCCCTGGCGCCTGCGTATGCCGCCGCATGGATCGCAACGGCATTCGATCACCTGGAAGCTATCGATGCTGCGCTGCAAGATCTCCACGTCGAAAGCCGGCTGCGCCGGACCGGTCAGTGTCCAGGCGTCATAGACCCGGCATAGTCTCTCGCGCCACGCCTCCTGCTGCTCTTTATCGTCATGAATGGCGCTTCGCCACACGGTCTCCGCGGTCATGGCCATGGCGGATGTCCTCCCGGACCGACGTCTTCTTGTTATTCAACGTCATTTTCGTGCCCTACGACATGATCCTAGCATGATGGCGGCGGCGGACAACGCAATCCGCACGCCCGGCATTCGTCTCCCCGTCAGGCCGACAATGATGTGAAACTCTGGATCACGATCCGGCCATCACGCACCACCAGCGTATCGGTTGCCATCGCCACGAAGGGCGGTGCCGACCAGACGAGATAGGCAACCTCGCCCTCGACAATCTGCCGGTCGATCCGGAATGCCTCCCAGAAGGCCCCGGACACCCCGCGAAGAAAGGCATCGAAGAAGCCGCTGATCTGCACGGGGCCGCGATGAACGCCATCCGGCGTGATCACCACCGCATGCTCGGCATAATCGGACAGAATGGCGGGCACGCCATCGGCGAAGGCCGCGAGGTGATGCGCGAGCACGCGCGCCGTTGCGGCTGTGGCGTCATCCTGCCGGGCACTCATGGACATGGGACTGATCCTCGATATCTGCGGGGCGCCGGCCAGCCGGCGCCCCTTGGGCGTTGACCTGACCGGCTCGGATGCGCCCTCAGGCCGCATCCGCCTCTGCCAGAAACGCCTGCCATGCGCCCTGTGCCTCGGCCCAGCCGATATTGGCGATCACCTGGCCATCGGCCTGGATGAAGGCGAGCGGCCCCTGGAAGGTCATGTAGAATTCGCTCGGCTCGGGAAATGAGGTCCGGTCGTGGCGCGCGCCCGAGGATTCGAAGCCATAGCCGGGTGCCACGGCGGTATCGCCACCCTGGTCATGGCCGCCGCGAACATCCATCCGCCCCCGGGTCAGAAAATACTCGCCAGGACCGGTGTGAATATGGGCGGCGAAGGATGACCCCGCCGGGCAGGTGAAGATCGCGGTCCAACTGCCCGCCTCAGGCGAGACATGCAGCAGTTTCCAGGTGATGCCGCCGGCCGAGAAGGCATCGGGAAACGGCGCCCACGGGCCATCATCGATCTGGACGTATTCTTCGGGGGTCTGCGCTTTGGCAATGTTGCCGGTCGACATCTGCACGGGTCGTCCTCCCATCGTCACGCTTGTCTGCGCCCGTCGTTTCGCGGCCGTCACCTGATCGGGTCAGGGCCTCTTGCGGGCTTGAACAGGCTAGCGACAGACGGGCCGGGCCGCATGTCTGGCGGTGCAGTCTGATCCGGCTGTGCGTGCGCATGCCCGATCAGGACATGCCCGTGCGGCCGCGATCGGGTTATGGTGCCGACACGGCCGACGCGGTCATCTGCGCCATGCCCCGGCCTTACCGACGCGATGTGACGGCCCCACCCTATGTGACGACAATGACGAGGATGCCCCATGGCCAGTACTGATGGCGCCGCCCCGGCAGCCAGCGAAACGGCGACCAGCGACTTCGTGCTCAATCAGACCATGCTGCGGGTGCGCGACCCTGAACGGTCGGTGGCCTTCTATGGCGAAGTTCTGGGCATGCGCCTGCTGCGGCGCTTCGACTTTCCCGAGATGAAATTCTCGCTCTACTTCATGGGCTATATGGGTGCCGACGATGCGCCGGTGCCGGAAGATCCGCGCGCCGCCGCGGAATGGGTGTTCCGGCAGAAGGGCGTTCTGGAGCTGACCCATAACTGGGGCACGGAAACCGATCCCGATTTCGCCGGCTATCACAACGGCAATGCCGAGCCGCGCGGCTTCGGCCATATCGGCATCACCGTGCCCGATGTCGAGGCCGCCTGCACGCGCTTCGCGGCCCTGGGCGTCAGCTTCGTGAAACGGCCCGACGAGGGCCGGATGAAGGGGCTCGCCTTCATCCGCGACCCCGACGGCTATTGGATCGAGATTCTGTCGGCCGGCGGCCTCGCCGCGCTGATCGTGCCGTAACCATACGATGACGACAGGCCGATGGCGGCCGGTTCAGCCGGCATCGGCCTCGCCGCCTGCCTTGCGATAGGAAAAGGTCTCGTCGAAACGCGACAGGATATAGGCGCCCGAGGTGACGGTGGGATAGCGTGCCGGGCGCGCATGCGTGACGCAGGTCTCCAGCACCTCGATCGGGGTGTCGTAATCGGGGCCGAAGAAGAACGGGATCGAATAGCGCTCGCGCCCTGAGCGGTTGATCGCCCGATGCACGGTCGAGGCGAAGACGTCATTGGTCCAGCGCGCCATCTGGTCGCCGACATTGACGATGAAGGTGCCGGGGATCGGCGGTGCCTCGATCCACTCGCCGGCGCCGTTGACCACCTGAAGCGCCGAGATGGCGGCCTGCTGGTTCAGAATGGTGAAGCATTCATAATCCGAATGCGCGCCGATGCCGATCTGGCTCTCGTCGACCGGCCCGTCCTGGCTGGGATAATGCAGCACGCGCAACTGCGCCATCGGCTTGCCGATCAGGGGCTCGAAGTGATCCTCGGGCAAGCCCAGCGCCAGGGCGAAGCCGCGGAAGATCCGGCGGCCAAACCCGTACATCTGGGCGTAATAGGCCTCCATGGCCGGGCGGAAGCCATCGAGCTCCGGCCAGACATTCGGCCCGTACATCGATTTGCCGGCCAGCACGTCCGGATCGTCCGCCGGCACCTCCAGCGCCATGTCGAAGGCTTCGTGCACATCGCCGCGCGCGGTGGGATCGGTGTTTTCCTCAAGCAGCGGCACATAGCCGCGATGATTGGTCGATTTGCGGATATGGATCTGCATCTTCCGATCCATCGGCAGCGCGAAGAAATCGCGGGCCGCCGCATAGGTCGCCTCGATCGCCGCCGGATCGACCCCATGGTTGCGGACATAGAAAAAGCCGACGCGGGTGCAGGCATCGCGCACCGCATCTCCCACCGCCATCCGCTCGGCGGCGCTGGCTGCCGGATCGACCAGCGCCTGAAAGTCGATCACCGGAATATCGGTGAAGGCGAGGCTGCGGGCGGCAAGCCCGGTTGCGACGAGTTCGCGCGGCCCGTTGCCGGTTTGAACCACGGCCATGGTCTGGGGTCTCCGTTCGGCTGTCGGTGAAGATGGCCCGCCGGAGCGGGCGACGCTGCTGCCAGCATGAAGCGGGCGCCAGCAAGAAGCGGACCACAGCGACAGACGGCCGACCATGCTGCCGTGGGGTGGCAGCAAATTCCGACCAATTGGTCAAAATATAGACAACATTCGCCGTCTGTTCATAAATTATGCACACATGGCGATGCAGCGGCCCCCGGTTCGGGCAGCGAGCAGTTCATCTGCGGCCATCGGGCAGAGCGGCACGGGGCTTGCTTTACCGATGCCCCAGCACGCACCCCCTCGGCTCTGAAGGACCGCCACACCATGGCCATTTCGCGCCTCGCCCGCCGGCTCGGCATGTTCGCCGGCGTCACCGCCATCATCGCCGCCACGGCGTTCACCGCCCCCGCCGTCCGCGCCGCCGACGAGGCCGTGCGCGTGGCCGCGGTTCTGCCCGGCAGCATCCGTGATCAGGCCTGGAACCAGAGCGCCTATGAAGGGCTGATGAAGGCCAAGGAGACCATGGGCCTGGATGTCGCCTATGCCGAGGGCGTGGCGGAACCCGACCAGTTGTCGGCGATGCGCGACTTCGCGCGTCGCGGCTATGGCGTGGTCATCGGCCATGGCGGCGAATTCCAGGACCCCGCCGAAAAGCTGGCCCGCCAGTTCAAGGACACGCTGTTCGTGGTGTCGTCGGGTGCGGAAGCCGGCGGCAATGTCGCCACGATCAATTTCGACTACACCCAGCTTGGCTATGTGCTGGGCTATATGGCGGCGAAACTCTCCACCAGCGGCACGATCGGCTGGCTGGGCGCCACCGAGATCAAGTTCTCGACCGAACTGGTCGATGGCTACACCAAAGGCGCCGAGGCCGGCCGGCCGGGCACGAAGGTGCTGGTCACCTATATGGGCGACTGGAACGATGTCGCGAAGGGCAAAGAAGCCGCCAGCGCCCAGATCTCGCAGGGCGCCGACGTGATCTTTCCGACCATGGACCTTGCCTCCAACGGCGCGCTGACCGCCGCCAAGGAAGCCGGCATCAAGGCCTTCGGCATCTATTACGACGCCATCGTCGATTGGCCGGATACGGTGGTGCAGTCGGTGATCATGGATGTGAACGCGGCACTGGTGCATTTCCTGGAAGACGCCAAGGCCGGCCAGGCCGGCGGCAAGGCCTATGTCTATGGCCTGGATACGCCCGACGCCGCCCGTTTCGGCAGCTTCCATGCCGATGTGCCGGCCGAGGTGAAGGCTGATGTCGATCAGCTGATCAGCGATCTGGCCAGCGGCAAGCGCAAGATCTGAGCGATACGGCCACCAGCCACAGCCCCCTCATCGATACAAGGACCAGACCGACCATGCCGCGCCTGACGCTCGACGGCATCGCCAAGAGCTTTGGTGGTGTTCCGGCCCTGGCCGACGTCACCCTGGATATCGCCCCCGGCACCGTACATGCGGTGCTGGGGGAGAACGGCGCCGGCAAGTCGACGCTGATGAACATCCTGTCGGGGCTGTATCGCCCCGACGCGGGCACGGTGCGCCTGGATGGCCGGGTGGTGCCGCCGGGCGACCCGAAGCTGGCGCTGGATCATGGCTTCGGCATGATCCACCAGCACCTCACCCTGGTTGATCGCTTCACCGGTGCCGAGAACATCGCACTGGCGACCGGCGGCGGCGTGGGCACCGGCGTGATCGCCGCTGCCGCGGCCGGCCGGGCGCTGGCCCGCGATCTGGGCTTCACGGTCGATCTGGACCGGCGGATCGAAGAGATGCCCCCCGGCATGCGCCAGCGGGTCGAGATTCTGAAGGTGCTGGTGCGCGGTGCCACGATCGTGGTTCTGGATGAACCGACCAGCGTGCTGACGCCGGCCGAGGCGTCCAGCCTGATGGCGGCCCTGCGGCGGCTGGCGGCTGCCGGGCGCACGGTGCTGCTGGTCACCCACAAACTGGCCGAGGTGTTTGCCGCCGCCGATGCGGTGACCGTGCTGCGCCGTGGCCGGCTGGTGGCGACCCTGCCGATCGCCGCCATCGATGCCGATGGGCTGGCGGCACTGATGGTCGGACCGGGTGAGGCGGCGATGCCGGCACCGGCGGCAGGGGCCGAGGTGATGCCGGCCCCCGCCGCCGGCCATGACAATGCGGTTCCCGTGCTGGAGGTGGCGGCGCTGGATGTCGACGACGACGCCGGCCGGCCGGCCGTGCGTGGTGTGTCGTTCCGCATCCATGAAGGTGAGGTGCTGGGCATCGCCGGCGTCGACGGCAATGGTCAGGCCGAGCTTGCCGAGGCCCTGGCAGGCTTGCGCCGGCCGCGTAGCGGCGACGTTCTGGTCGACGGGGTCACCGTGGAACCCAGCCGGCCGCGGCAGCGACTGGCGCGCCACCGGGTCGCCTATGTGCCCCGCGACCGCCATCATGCCGGGCTGGTGCTCGACATGGATGGCAGCCGCAACCTGATCCTGCGCGATGTCGACCGCCCGCCGGTGCGACGGCGGTTCGGCATCATCGACCGGGCGCTGGCCGCGGCACGCCTGGCCCGCGCCGTGGCGGATTTCGATGTGCGCGGCGCCGTGAACGGCCCGGTCCGGGCCCTGTCGGGCGGCAACCAGCAGAAGCTGGTTCTGGCGCGGGAACTTGGCCATCAGCCCCGATTGCTGATCGCGGAACAACCGACCAAGGGTCTGGACGTGGCCGCAACCGCCTTCGTTCAGCGCAAGGTTCTGGCCCTGACCTCGACGGGGGCCGCCGTTCTGTATATCTCGACCGAGTTGGATGAACTGCGCATGGTTGCCGATCGGATCGCGGTGATGAGCGGTGGCCGGATCACCGGCATCCTGTCGCGTGATCAGGCCGATCCACAAAGCCTGGGCCGGCTGATGGGCGGTATCGATCGCCCATCCACCGACGACACGGCCGGAGCGGCGGCATGAGGGTGGATCTGCGACGGCTCGCGGCCGGGCCGGCGGTGCCGGTCGGCGCGGTGGCTCTGGCACTGGCGGTGGGTGGCCTGCTGATCGCGGCCACCGGCGGCGATCCGATCGAACTGGGTGGCCAGATCGTCGACCGCGTGCTTCTGGATTACTGGGGCATCTCGGATCTGCTGGCGCGGATGGCGCCGCTGCTGCTGGCCGGCATCGCCGTCGCCATTCCCTTGCGCGCCGGGCTCTATAATGTCGGCGCCGAAGGCCAGATCTATATGGGCGGGCTGTTTGCCACCGTGGTTGCCCTGCGCATGCCCGACGATGCCAATGGCCTGCTGGCGATCGCGGCCGCGACCCTGGCCGGCGCGCTTGGCGGGGCGCTGTGGGCCGGCATTGCCGGCGTGCTGAAGGCGCGGCGCGGCATCGACGAGGTGGTGACCACCCTGCTGATGAATTATGTGGCCCTGAACCTGATCAGCTATGCCGCCAGCGGCCCGTTGAAGGCGCCCGGCGCTCCCTATCCCTATTCGCCCGAGGTGCCGGAAATCGTGCGTCTGCCCCTGATGATGGCCGATACCGAGGCCCATATCGGCCTGCTGGTCGGGCTGGCGCTGGCGGTGATCGCGCGCATCGCGCTGGCGCGCACCGCCTGGGGCTTCGGGGTCGAGGTGGCCGGCAAGGCGCCGGGTGCGGCGCATTACGCCGGCATCGCGGTCGGCCGCACCACGATCATCGCCTTCGCTCTGGGCGGGGCCGCCGCCGGGCTTGCCGGCGCCTTCGAGGTGATCGGCCTGAAGCACCGGCTGTTCGCGGGCTTTGCCTCGGGCTATGGCTATGACGGCCTGGTGGTGGCCTTCCTGGCCGGCGGCGACCCGGTGTGGTCGATGGTGGCGGCCGCGTTCATGGCCCTGTTGCGCACCGCGGTGACGACGTTGAAGAGCGCCGGGCTGGATGCCACCGCCGTCACCATCGTCCAGGGCCTGATCGTACTGTTCGCGGCATCCGGACTGGCGCTTCAGCGCCGTGGTGCCTTCGACCGGCTGTTCGCCCGCACGCGACCCCCGGCTTCAGCCTCGGCAACGGTGCAGCCATGATCGATCTGTTCACCGACCCCGCGGCCCTGGCCGATCTGTTCGCCACCATGCTCCGGTTGTCGGTGCCGCTGGTTTTCGCCGCCGTGGGCGGTGTGTTCTCGGAACGCGCCGGCGTGGTCAATATCAGCCTGGAAGGCTCGATGATCCTGGGCGCCTTCGGCGCCTCATGGGGGGCGATCGCCGGCGGCTCGGCCGGGTATGGCGTGGTGGCCGGCGCCCTGGCCGGCGGCCTGCTGGGCGCGGGGTTCGGTATCGCCACGGTCTATGCCGGCGCCAACCAGATCGTCGCCGGCATCGGCGCCAATCTTCTGGGCCTGGGGGTCGCATCCTTCCTGCACCGGCTGACCGCGACCGGCCGCGCGGCCGAAAACCGGGTGCCGGGATTTGCCGACATCACCATCCCGGGTCTCGCCGACATCCCGATCGTCGGCAAGGCGCTGTTCGCGACCGATCCCATGACCTGGGCCGCCATTCTGGCGGTGCCGCTGGCAGCCCTGATTCTGGCCCGCACCGGACTTGGCCTCCGGCTGAAGGCGGTGGGCGAGAACCCGCGCGCGGCCGATGTCGCGGGCCTGTCGGTCAGGCTCCACCGGCTGGGCGCCGTCACCCTCTGCGGCATGCTGGCCGGATTGGGCGGCGCCGTGCTGGTGCTGTCGCAAGTGTTTCTGTTCACCGAGGGCATGACCGCCGGCAAGGGCTTCATCGCGGTGGCGGCGGTCATTCTGGGGCGCTGGTCGCCGATCGGCGCCGCCGCCGCCTGCCTGCTGTTCGGGCTGTCGGATGCGATCCAGTTGCGGCTGCAATTCGCCAACACCGATGTGCCGTACCAGTTGTTCGTGGTGCTGCCTTATCTCGCGGCCATCCTGACCCTGGTGGGCCTGGTCGGACGCAGCCGCGCGCCACAGGCCTCAGGCCAGTTCTATCGACGGGAGAGCCGTTGAGCCGATGGACGCGACCCGCATCCCCGCCCTGTCACCGCAGCCGCGCCGCCACCGTGCATCCGATGAACGCATCGACCGCATACTGACCGCGGCGGTGGCGGTCTTCTCCCGCGTCGGGCTCGACGGCGCGCGGATCGAGGGCATCGCCCGCGAGGCCGGCATGTCCAAGACCAACCTGCTCTATTACTTTCCGACCAAGGAGCGGCTGTATACGGCGGCGCTCGACCGGGTGCTGAACCGCTGGCTGGAGCCGCTGCGCGAGATCGATGCCGCCGACGAACCGCTGGCGGCGATCCGCGGCTATGTGCTTGAAAAGCTGGTCTGGTCCAGGCGTGATCCGGCGGCATCGCGGCTGTTCGCGATGGAGATGCTGCGCGGTGCGCCGCTGCTCCGGCCAATTCTGGACGGAGCGTTGAAGGATCTGGTCGACGACAAGGCCCGGGTGATCGACGCCTGGGTCGCCAGCGGCCGCATGGCGCCGGTCGACCCACAACACCTGATCTTCGCGATCTGGGCCACCACCCAGCATTACGCCGACTTCGCGGTGCAGGTCGAAGCGGTGTCAGGCGGCGGCACGCTCGATGACCCCGCCTTCGCCGCCCGCACCGCCGATAGCCTGACCCGGCTGCTGCTCGACGGGATCAGACCGCGGGGCTGATGGCGCCCACCGCCCGGCGCAGCACCGCGAACACCGCCTCGGGGGTTTCGTGCAGCATCATGTGGCCGGCGCCCTCGATCGCGGTCACCTCGGCATGGCGCAGACCCTCGGCCAATGCCCTGCCCTGTTTGGCGCGGGTCATCTTGTCGGCTTCGCCCACCACCACGTCGACCGGCACCGACAAAGCCGCTGCAAGGTTGAGCGTGCTGCCGAAGCTGTCGCAGGCCGTGAGGTCGGCAAACAGCACACCCGCCGGGGTGTCGGCGCCATTGGCCCGCGCTTCCGCGCAATATGGGCCATCCGGAATGCCGTAGGACCACTTGTTCATCAGCCCCTGCGCCGCGGCCGGGTCGGTGCGGGTCTGTTCGAGCAGATCGGGATTGACCGCGATCTGATCGGCCGGCGCCAGCAGCACCAGCCGCTCCACGCGGGTCTCGTCATCGCCAGACAGCAGAAGAGCGGTCTCCATCGCGATCAGCGTGCCCATGCTGTGGCCTGCCAGCACACAGCGCCGCACACCGGCCGCCTTCAGCGCCGCCACGATCCAGGCGGCGCTGTCGCTGATCCGGATCAGAGGCTCGCCCTCGCTGCCCTGGCGGCCGGGCAGATCGAAGGCGATGATCGGCAACGGGATGCCGGCATGGTCGAAGACCGGGCGCCAGAAGCGCCGATCCAACCCGGCGCCATGCAGCAGCACCAGAACCGGACCCTCGCTGGCCGAGGGATCGCCCTGCACCCGCGCCGTGGCGGGGTTGCCATTGACCATATAGACATGCGGGTCGGTGCCGGTCGTGGGGATATCGGTCGACATGGGATCGGGGGCTCCGGAGCTCATGGATCGGCGCGCGGCCGGTTTTCTGGGGGTGGGGTGGATCAGCGGGCGGTCCAGGCGCCATCGACCGGCAGGCTGATGCCGGTGATGTTGTCGGCGGCCGGGCTGCACAGGAAAACCGCGACGCCACCAAGCTGTTCCGGCGTGGTGAAGCGCAGCGTCGGCTGCTTTTCGGCCAGCAGGTCGCGGCTGGCTTCCTCGATGTCGATGCCGCCTTCCTTGGCCTTGGCCTCGATCTGGCGTTCCACCAGCGGCGTGCGCACCCAGCCCGGGCAGATGGCATTGCAGGTGACACCGCTTTCGGCGGTCTCAAGTGCCGCCACCTTGGTCAACCCGACGATGCCGTGCTTGGCCGCCACATAGGCCGATTTCTCGGCCGACGCCACCAGACCATGGGCCGAGGCGATGTTGAGGATCCGCCCCCAGCCCCTGGCCTTCATCCCCGGCAGCGCCAGCCGGCTGGTATGGAAGGCGGAGCTGAGATTGATGGCGATGATCCGGTCCCACTGGGCGACCGGGAAATCCTCGATCTTGTCGACATGCTGAATGCCGGCATTGTTGACCAGAATATCGACACCCTTGGGCGCCGCGTTCGCGAACAGCGCCTCGATCTGATCGGGCTTGCTCATATCGGCGCCGTCATAGACCACCGCGACGCCGCAGGTCCGGGCGATCTCGGCGACCAGGGCCTCGATCTCCGCCGCGTCGCCGAAGCCATTCAGGATCAGGTCGCAGCCTTCGGCGGCCAGCGAGCGGGCGATCGCCAGGCCGATGCCACTGGTCGATCCCGTGACCAGGGCGGTCTTTCCCTTGAGCATCATGACGAAACGGCTCCTTTGTGCTCGGACGGGGCGGCCCCGTCGACCGGATGCCCCCCCTTGGGACGTGATGACCCTGTCATGCGGACCGGTGCTCCGCAGGGTGACGCGGCATCCGGCCGCGCCGCAGGCTCAACCCGTGCCGCAGTCTAGCGCTGCCCGCCCGGCCACGGCCAGCGTGAAGCCGCGTATCGCCTGCTGCGGCGTACGCCCCGCCCCGATGATGTGAGCATGCGCACAAATTCCAAATCATGTTTAAAATGTCTTTAGATATGCGAATTTTGTCCGAAGATTTCGCACATCGGGACCAAAATTATAATTGCCTTGCGCGTGATACATCTTCGGTTAACCATCTTCAGCAATGGGGCCGGATAATGCGACGTCAGATCACATGCCGAAAAGATGCCCCAGCGAGCGGATGCCCGATCCACCGGCCACGATCCATCGGCCGATGCGGGACGGGTATGTCAGTGAACCGGGCGGCAGCAAGCGACCCGGACACGACAGGCGGAGCGCCGGGCCTTCCTCAGGCCCGGGCTCAGGGAGGAGATCCAGAGGATGACCAACCAGAACCACACCACCTTGCACCGCGGCCTGACCACAATGGCCGCGGCAGCCATGTCCTGCCTGATCGGCGGCGCAGCGCTTGCCGCCGACGACTGGACCAAGTCGAAATGGGGCCCGGACGACCAGATCGGCGCCGCCAACAATCTCAGCGCCGAAAAGGTGCTGGAAGCCTCGAAGCTGATCACCACCGGCAAGACCTACGCGCTTGGCATCGAGACCAACAGCCAGACCCCGGCCTATGCGCCCCGCAGCTTCAAGATCTATGTCGTCCAGCCCGGCCAGGTGCAGGGCGGCAGCCTGGGCAGCACCAAGACCACCTATAACGACGACATCATCGAAGGCTGGCTGGGCATCGGCAGCCAGATCGACGGGCTGGGTCATATCGGCATCGATGGCATCTATTACAATGGCAATCACGCCAAGGACTTCGTCGACATGTCCGGCCTGAAGAAGCTGGGTATCGAGAAGGTGCCGCCGATCACCACCCGCGGCGTCATGCTCGACATGGCGGCCCATTACGGCACCGATGTCGTCAAGGAAGGCACCGCCTTCAACAAGGCCGAGATCGAGGCGGTGGCGCAGAAGCAGGGCGTCGAGATCCGTAAGGGCGACGTGGTGCTGTTCAACACCGGCTGGATCAGCCTGATCGGCCAGGACGACAAGCGCTATGGCTCGGTCGAACCCGGCCTTGGCGTTGAAGGTGCCCGCTATCTGGCCGAAAAGGGCGTGGTGGCCGTGGGTGCCGACAGCTGGGCGCTGGAGGTGATCCCCTTCGAGCCGGGCACCGGCGTGTTCGAGGTGCACCAGGTTCTGCTGGCGCAGAACGGCATCTATATCCTTGAGAACATGAACACGGCCGAACTCGCCAAGGACAAGGCTTATGAGTTCATGTTCGTGCTGGGCCAGCCCCGCTATACCGGCGCGGTTCAGGCGATCATCAATCCGGTCGCCATCCGCTGACGGAGCAGGCTTTGCATTGAAAACAGGGCTTGCCGTCCGGTGATGGCAGCACGCGGGATGGCATCCGGCACGGGCGGGCACTCTTCCAGCTCCCGGCCCGTCCGTGCCCGCCTTGGGGACGGCGCAATCGGCGACCCGGCGCCGGGCGCCGTCCTCTCTGTTGGCGCGGCCGCCGCACGGGCGTGCCGGCGGATCAGCGCGGCAGGATCCGGCAGGTGCCGGCGATCAGATCCACCACCATGCCCTCGCGCGCCACCAGCGCGCCCGGCCACATGGCTTGGGCATCGGCGCCCACCCGGTCCATGAAATCGTCTTCGTGGTCGGGATCGTGGTGAAAGATCGCCAGTCTGCGGGCACCGGCATGGCGGGCCAGCCGCACACCTTCCTGCCAGGTGGAATGACCCCAGCCGACTTTCCCCAGAAATTCGGCGTCGGTATAGGTGCTGTCGTAAATCGCCAGATCCACGCCGTCCATCAGCGCCAGCACGTTTTCATCGGGGGCGCCGGGGCAATGCTCGGTATCGGTGATATAGGCGACCGAATGGCCGGCGTGGTCGACGCGATAGCCGGTGGCGCCGTCGGGATGGTTCAGCGGCAGGGTCCGCACCCGGATATCGGGGCCCAGCATCAGCGTATCGCCGGCGGCGAAGTCATCGAAGGTCATATCGGCATTCATGGCGGCCAGCGGCACCGGAAAGGTCGGCGACTGCATCTGCCGGTCGATCACACGCCGGATGCCGCCGGTGGCGATCAGATGGCCCGCCAGCACCTCGAAGCGGTTGCCGCGACGGAATGCCGGCGAAAAGAACGGAAACCCGACGATATGGTCCCAATGGGTATGCGACAGCAGCAGGGTCGCCGTGCGGATGCCAGCCATGTTCATCTGATGGCCGAGATCACGCAGACCCGTGCCTGCATCGAATATGAGTTGGCGGTCACCGCATGTGACCGCCACACACGACGTATTTCCGCCATACCGCATATGGCGCGGGGTCGGGCAGGCTATGCTGCCGCGAACACCCCAGAAGGCGACGGAGAAGGTCATCATGCGCCCGTTCGTCGTGATCCACCGGTGCTGCCCTGAACGGTAGTCTGTGGAAGCGCCGACGGCAAGATGTGCGCAGTTTGCATCATGCACTGGAAGCGGGCACACTGCCCGGCGGGGAGTATGCATGACCGCGGCCAATAGACGCAGCGGCTGCACGGGCAGGGACAGATCGCGTGAGCACCCAAGGCGGACCGGCCATGCCGGAACCGCACGGGGCGGCGTCGCCGTTTTGTCACCAAGATCGTGGACACTCGCGGGGTCAGACAGGAGAGGCCGCTCCACTTGGCGGATAAGGGATTGGTAAACAAGCAGGAATTCTGGGTTAAGTTCTGGGGCGTGCGCGGCAGCATCGCCTGCCCCGGCCCATCGACCGTGCGCTATGGCGGTAACACGTCTTGCCTTGAGATGAGGTGCGGCGAAAAGCGGCTCATCTTCGATGCCGGGACCGGTCTCAGGGTTCTGGACGAGAGCCTGCGCCTGACGGTGCCGGTCGAGGCCGATCTGTTCCTGACCCATACCCATTTCGACCATATCTGCGGCTTTCCGTTTTTCTCCACCGCCTTCGACCCGCGCAACACCTATCGGATGTGGGCGGGCCATCTGAAGCCGGAACGGGGCCTGCGCGACCTGCTGTGCACCTTGATGAGCGACCCGGTGTTTCCGGTACCGGTCGAGATCATGAAGGCGGATATGAGTTTCCGCGACTTCCTGCCCGGCGACGTCCTTGAGCCGCATCCCGGCATCCGGATCCGGACCGCCCTGCTCAACCACCCGCAGCGTGCGGTGGGCTATCGGGTGGAATTCGACGGCCGGTCGATCTGCTATATCACCGACACCGAGCACCCGGTCGAGGGGGTCGATCCGCGGGTCGCCGAGCTGGTGGCCGGTGCCGACATCATGATCTACGACGCGATGTTCACCGACGCCGAATATCCGGCCCGCGTCGGCTGGGGGCATTCCACCTGGCAGGCCGGAATGCGGCTTGCCGATGCCGCCGGCGTGAAGACCTATGTGGTCTTCCATCACGATCCCGCCCATGACGACACGATCATGGACGGCATCGCGGCCGAGGTCGCCGAAGGCCGGCCCGGCAGCGTGGTCGCGCGTGAGGGCATGGTTCTGGAACCGTGATCCGCCGTCGCGGTCGAGCGGACCGGATGGCGGCGGGGCCGGAACACTTCACCTCGCCGCCGTTTCAGGTCATGCTCCCCCCCGACTGCCCCGCCAGGATCGCCCGCCTTCAGACACGGCCGGCCTGGCAGGGACCACGATGGCCAAGGCCGTCGCAGGACAAGACGGAGACGTCCGCATGACCAGCCTTCCCGAGACCATGACCGCCATCGAAATCTCGACCCCCGGCGGACCCGAGGTTCTGAAACCCGCCACCCGGCCGGTGCCGCAGCCCGGGGCCGGCGAGGTGCTGATCCGTATCGCCGCCGCCGGCGTCAACAAGCCCGATGCGCTGCAGCGCCAGGGCAATTATCCGCCGCCGCCCGGCGCCTCCGACATTCCGGGGCTTGAGGTATCGGGCGTGGTGGTGGCCACCGGCCGCGACGTCACCCGCCTGACGGTCGGCGACCGGGTCTGTGCCCTGGTCACCGGTGGCGGCTATGCCGAGTATGTCGCGGCCCCGCAGGAACAGTGCCTGCCGGTGCCTGAGGGCTTCGATCTGGTCCGCGCCGCCGCCCTGCCCGAGACCTATTTCACCGTCTGGACCAATGTCTTCGACCGCGGCGCGCTGAAGGCCGGTGAACGGCTGCTGGTGCATGGCGGGTCGAGCGGCATCGGCACCACCGCCATCCAGCTCGCCCGCGCGCTGGGGGCCACGGTCTATGCCACCGCCGGCACCGACGACAAGTGCCGGGCCTGCGAGGATCTGGGGGCCACACTGGCGGTTAATTACCGCGCGGCCGACTTCAAGGACGCGATCGTGGCCGCAACCGCGGGCGACCCCGGCGTCGACGTCATCCTGGACATGGTCGGCGGCCCCTATCTGGCCCGCAATCTGGAGCTTCTGCGCCGCGACGGCCGGCTGGTCTATATCGCCTTCCTGCAGGGACCGAAGACCGATATCGACCTCAGGCCGATCATGATGAAGCGGCTGACCATCACCGGATCCACTTTGCGCGCCCGGCCGGTGGCCGAGAAGGCGGCAATCGCCGATGCGCTGCTGGAAACCGTGTGGCCGCTGCTGGGGGCCGGCACGATCGGCCCGGTGATCGACACCATCCTGCCGCTCGCCCAGGCCGCCGATGCCCATGCCCGGCTGGAATCCAGCGACCATATCGGCAAGATCGTGCTGAAGGTGGCCGATCTTTAAGCCCCGATCCGTTGCGGTGACAGTGCCCGGCCGGCCGGCCGTCGAAAGACGGCGGCCAGTCGGCCCTTGCCTGTCGCGCGGCTTTCGTTTAAAGCCGGTGCTTCGCTATAGTCATCGGCATGACCGCCGCCGGGGCCCGGCCCCCAAGCGCCTGACCCTGAGCGGTTGCCCGAACGAGTTCGAACGAGGAGCGACATGGCTGGTCCCCTGATGCCGAAGGCCACTGCCGTCTGGCTGGTCGAGAACACCGCCCTCACCTTCGACCAGATCGCCGAGTTTTGCAGCCTTCATCCGCTGGAGGTGCAGGGCATCGCCGACGGCGAGGTCGCGACCGGCATCGTCGGTCAGGATCCGATCAAGAGCGGCCAGTTGAGCCCTGAGGAAGTCGCGCGCTGCGAGCGTGATCCGAAGGCCCGGCTGAAGCTGCGTGAACCCACGGTGCCACTGATGCGCCGCACCAAGGGCCCCCGCTATACCCCGGTCGCCAAGCGCCAGGAGCGGCCGGATGCGCTGGCCTTCCTGCTCAAGAACCATCCTGAGCTGGACGACGTGCAGATCTGCAAGCTGCTGGGCACCACCAAGCAGACGGTGAACGCGGTGCGCAACCGCACCCATTGGAACAGCGCGAACATCAAACCGCGCGATCCGGTGCTGCTGGGCCTGTGCACCCAGACCGACCTGAACCGCGAACTGGCGATCAAGCGGCTGAACCGCGACCCCAACGAAGCCCCGCCACAGCCGGTGCATTTCGACGAGGACGACGACAGCGCCAACGACGACTACTGATCGCCCCGCACGGCACGACGGGCCGATGCGGCGCGGCAGACAGATCAAAAGGCGGTATCCCCAGGGATGCCGCCTTTTTCTTTGCCCGCCAGCCCGCCATGCGCAGGGTTGATTGTCATGTTTGACAAGAATGACCGCGACGCCCTATCCTGTCACAGATGACAATTTATGGTGGGAGAGGCCCTGATGGGACGTCCTTCGGTGGCGGAAGAGCGCCGGGAAGCCATCCTGTCGGCCTTCGAGGCCTGCGTGGCGCGAAAAGGGCTGGCCGAGACGACGCTGGCCGATGTCGCCGCCGAGGCCGGCCAGCCGCGGCCGCTGGTGCGGTATTTCATCGGCAACCGCGACGCCATGGTCGGTTGTCTGATCGACCGCCTGCTGGCGCGGGGCGAGGCCCAAATGGCCCTGGTGCGCGAGGGTGCGGCCGCCGGCACGCCCGATGATCTGGCCGACCTGCTGTTCGATCGGATCTTCGCCGACAAGACCACCAACATGGTGATCATGGATCTGTGGCACCTGTCGCTGCGCGACGAGGCGCTGCGCGTGCGGCTGGGCACGATCTATCGCCGGCTGGTCGACCATGTGGCGCAGGCGATCGCGCGCGACATGGCGCCGTCCGGCCCAGCCCCTGCCTTCGATACGGCCTTTGCCGCCGTCTCGCTTGCCTTCGGCACGTCCTTCTTCAATCGACTGGGGCTGACGCCCATCGATCCGGAGCGCCTGCGCAACCGGATCGCCGGGATGCTCAGCCCCGCCCCGCCGTCTCCCCTCCGGCCCACCATGCCCGCGAAAGACCAGCGCATGACCGATCAACCCACGGCCGCCATCGAAGATTTCAAGCTGTTCAGCGGCGCCCCTCAGCACGAGAACTTTCCGCGGCTGAAAGACCGGCTGCCGGCAACGACCATGGCCCCCGCGGCCACGCCGTTCGTGTTTCCCGAAGGCCCGGCGATCACGCTGCCGGCCACCCATGACTTCGACGGGGAGGCGCTATCTTTCGAGGGCTTCTTCGCCGACACCGACACCGCCGCCCTGCTGGTGCTGAAGGACGGCATGGTGCGCCATGAACGCTATGCGCTGACCGGCGGGCGCGACGTTCAGTGGATCTCGTGGTCGGTGGCGAAAAGCTTCGTGTCGGCCATGGTCGGCATCGCCATCGCCGAGGGCCATATCGGCGGGGTCGACGAGCCGATCAGCGATTACGTGCCGGTGATGCCCGGCTCGGCCTATGACGGCGTTTCGATCCGCCATGTGTTGCAGATGTCGTCGGGTGCGCGCTGGAACGAGGACTACAATGACAATCAGTCGGACGTTCATCGCCTGGGTGCGGCGATGAGCGGCGACGGCTCGCTCGACCGCTTCGTGGCCGAGATGGTGGCCGAGAACCCGCCCGGCACCATCTGCCGCTATAATTCCGGCGACACCCAGGCGCTGGGTGCGCTGCTGATCCGCGCCACCGGCCGCTCGATCACCGATTACATGCGGGAAAAGCTGGTCGAGCCGCTGGGCATGACCCATGCCGGCCACTGGCTGATCGATCCGGCCGGCGTCGAGATGGCCTTTGCCGGCCTGAACCTGACCGCGCGGGATTTCGCCCGGCTGGGCGAGTTGTACCGCAATGACGGTGTCTGGCAGGGCCGGCAGATCGTGCCCGCCGATTGGGTGCGCGCCTCGGTGACTGTTACGGCCCCGCATCTGGCGCCGGGCCGGCCGCATATCGCCAGCGGCACGTCCGGGCATGGATATGGCTATCAATGGTGGCTGCCGGCGGGCGACCGGGGCGAATTCAGCGCCACCGGCATCTATAACCAGTTCGTCTATGTCGACCCGTCACGCGGCGTGACCATCGTCAAGCTGTCGGCCAACCGCCGCTATGGCACCAGCATGGACGAGGCCACCAATCGCGGCATGGAGACGATCGCCTGGCTGCGGGCGATCGCCGCCAGCCTGGACTGATACCGCGTCACGCCATCGCCGGCCGGGACGCCATGTCCCGGCCGCGCGGTGCGGCCAGGGTCAGCACGATCAGCACCGCCACGCCCGATAGCGCCGCACCGCCATACCACAGGCCCAGATAGTCGCCGGTCAACGCGAAGATCCGGCCACCGGCCCAGGCACCAAGTGCCGCACCCAGCGCATGGCCGGCCGACAGCAGCCCCATCGCCAGCCCCATGCGGTGCAGACCCAGGCGGTCGGCGACCAGACCGGCCGTGGGGGCGACGGTGGAATAATCGAACAGGCCGAACAGCACCGCGAAGATCAGCAGCAGCGCATACGTGTCGCCCACGAAAACCAGCAGCACCAGCGCCACCGCCCGGCCGGCATATATCACCGCCAGCAGTCGGCCCCGATCGATCCTGTCTCCCAGATGGCCGGCGCCGATCATGCCGATCAGGTTGATGGCGCACAGCACCCCATAGGCCGTGGCCGATGGCAGCGCCGGAAACCCGCACAATGCGGCATAGGGCATCAGATGGGTCTCGATCGCGCCCGCCGTGGTCACGCCACAGATCACGAAGCTCCAGAACAGGGCATGGAAGACCGGGCTGGTGGCCAGGACGGCCAGCCGGCGCCCCAGAGGCTCGGCGGCTGGTTGTGCCGAGCCATTGCGACTGGCCGCGCGGCTGGCGGCCATGGCGCGGGCACGGGGCAGCAGAACCAGAGCCGCCAAGGCCGCGGCAAGGGCCGCCAGCCCCAGCCCCATGAAGCCGGTCCGCCAGTCATCGGGCGTCATCCACATCGACAGCACCGGCACCAGCGCCAACTGACCCGCCGTCGCACCGGCCGTGGCGATACCGGTTGCAAGGCCACGGCGTTCCGCCGGCACCATCAATGCCACAGCGGTCGCCACCACATGGGTTGCCACCGCGCCGAAACCGATGCCGCCGACCACCGAGAAGGCCAGCATCAGCATCATCGTGCTGTCGGCGATCGCCACCAGCCCGCAGGCGGCGGCCACCATCACCAGCCCGGCCGTCAGCAGCCGCCGGGGGCCATGACTGTCGGCCAGCATGCCGGCGGTCGGCGCCAGCAAGGCCATCACCACCAGCGCCAGCGCCGCCACATCCGATACCGAGGCACGGCTCCAGCCTTCCGCCTGTTCCCAGACCGGCATCGCCAAACCGAGGGCCGCCCGCGTCGAGAAAGCGAGACCCAGGGACAGAAAGCCGATCAGAACAACGGTCCAGGCGGCGAGGCCGAAACCGGGCGTCGAGGATGGATCGGCTGCGGGATGCTGTGTGGCGGACATGGACGTGACGGCTCCGGGATGGGGGGCGCTTAAACTGATCGCGAGGCCGGATATACCCGCCCCCGTCGTCGCCCGCCATCATCACAGTGAGCCCCCGTCCCTCATACCCCTGTCACGCTTGGGTCAAGAGCAAGTGTCGCTTGGCCTCGCCTCCGCCCTCCGCCACGAAAAAAGACCGGCCGACCACATGCGGGTCGGCCGGCTAACTCCCGGAAACGAGCCGCGGCGGGGACGAAGGAGATGGCCGCGACATCCAAATGATGTCTTTTATGGCGTTTTATCGCAAGTAGATTTTGATCAGTACCAGTTATTTGAAATATTATTTCAAGTCAGATCATGCGCCACTTGCCCGCCCACAACATTCAGCCGCAGGCTGCACGACCTGCGACCGCACCCGAAGGCGACTTGGCCGGGCCGGTCGCGACCTGTGCCCCCCGACCATTGAAGGGGGGCTCGGGAGCCCTGCGCGACGGTTGGCGGCCTTGACTTGATGGCGGTTTTACACGATCAACAGACACAACCGTGAAGCACACGGAATTGCGCGTAGAGCATGCCGCACATGCCGAATATTATGCCTGTGGCCATATGCCGACGCGGCAGAATGGCCCCGCCGGCAGGGCGGAACGCCGGGAGGGCAGCACACCGGCGGGGCAGCACGATCGTGACCGGCATGTGCGCAGCGTCATCGAGGGGGGAAACGACCATGTCCGATCAGGCCGCAGCCAAGATCGCAGCGCTTCTGACCGTCACCGAACGCTTCAATCCGCCGGCCGGCGTCGTCGAGGCCGCCACCGTGCGCGATCCCAAGGCCTATGTCGCGGCGGCCAATGCCGACCCGCTCGGCTATTGGGATACACGCGCGCGCAGCCTGGAATGGAGCCGCCCCTGGGATGAGGTCTGCCGGTTCGAGATGCCGAACCATCAATGGTTCGTCGGCGGTCGCACCAATATCTCGATCAATTGCCTGGACCGCCATATCGCCGCCGGCCGCGGCGACGCCAAGGCAATGACCTTCGTGTCCGAGAATGGCGACGAGCGCAGCTTCACCTATGCCGAGGTGCTGGCCCAGGTCAGCCGGATCGCCAATGGCCTGAAAAGCCTGGGCGTCGCCCGCGGCGACCGGGTGGTGATCTATATGCCGCTGACGCCTGAGGGCGTGTTCTCGATGCATGCCTGCGCGCGCATCGGCGCGGTGCATTCCATGGTCTATGCCGGCATGGGCGATGGCGCGCTGAAAAAGCGGATCCAGGACAGCGGCGCCAAGGTGGTGCTGGTCTCCGACGCCACCTGGCGCCGTGGCAAGGTGGTGGATCTGAAGGGCATCGTCGACCGGGCGCTGACCGGCGCCGATGCCCCCAGGGTGGATCATGTGGTGGTGTTGAGCCGGACCGGCCGCGAGGTCCAGGCCGGCGAGGTCGACTTCGCCGCCCTGATCGCCGACCAGCCGGAGTTCATCGCCGCCGAAGAGATGGAGGCGGAAGACCCCCTGTTCATCCTGTACACCTCCGGCACCACCGGCGCGCCCAAGGGCGTGGTTCATGTCCATGGCGGCTATATGGTCGGCTGCGACACCCTGATCCGGACGTTTTTCGGGGTGACGCAGGATTCGGTGTGGTGGTCTCTGTCGGATATCGGCTGGATCGTCGGCCATTCCTATATCGCCTATGGTCCGCTGCTGGTCGGCTGCCATCAGATCATCCGCGAGGGCACGCCCGATTATCCCGATGCCGGCGTCACCTGGGATGTCGTCGACCGTTTCGGCGTGACCGAGATGTTCACGGCGCCGACCGCCGTGCGGATGTGGATGCGGTTCGGCACCGATTTCGTCAAGACATACAGCCGCCGCAGCCTGAAGGTGATGGCTTGTGCGGGTGAGCCGCTGAACCCCGAGGCGTGGTCGTGGGCACAGCGCGAGATTCTGTCGGATGACGGCGTGCCTTTCGCCCATTGCGTCGACAATTTCTTCCAGACCGAAGTGGCGAACCCGATGCTGGGCACCTATCCGGCCATGGCGAGCCGCCCCGGCCGCGCCGGCATCGCCATGCCGACCCTGATCGCCCGCATCGTCGACCCCGATACCGGCGCCGAGGTGCCCGCCGGACAGGGCGGGCTGTTCGTGGTGGAAAAGCCCCTGCCCTATATGCTGCGCACGGTGTGGGGCGATCCCGACCGTTATGCCAGCTATTGGTCGGAGCGCCTGGGCGGCTATGTCACCGGCGATCTGGCGGTGCGCGACGAGGAAGGCTATATCGCCCTGCTCGGCCGTTCCGACGACGTGATCAACGTCGCCGGCCATCGGATCGGCACGGCGGATGTCGAAAGCTCGCTGGTCGGCAATCCCGCGGTTGCCGAAGCCGCCGTGGTCGGCCTGCCCGATGACCTGAAAGGTGAGCGGATCAAGGCCTTCGTGGTGGTGCGCGCCGGCCAGACCGGCGATGATGCGCTGGTGGCGAAGCTGATCGCCCATGTCCGCGAGGATCTGGGGCCGATCGCCCAGCCATCGGAACTGGTCATCGTGTCCAAACTGCCCAAGACACGGTCGGGCAAGATCATGCGCCGCCTGCTGAAGGCGCGCGAACTCGGCCTGCCGGAAGGCGACACCTCGACCCTCGACGACTGATCCGCCCACGATCCGGCGGCGGCGCCCGCGCCGCCGCCGATCTGTTCGACACGCCTGCCCTTCGCCAAGCGACACCACCGGAGACCACGCCCCATGCCGGCCGACATCGCCCCGTCGAAATATGAGCGCGACCTGGACCGCAACCCGGCCAATCACCAGCCGCTGACCCCATTGTCGCTGCTGGAGCGCACCGCCGACGTGCATCCCGACCGCGTGGCCGTGATCCATGGCGACCAGCGCTGGACCTATCGCGACCTCTATGCCCGCTGCCGCCGGCTGGCCAGCGCGCTGAAGGCGCGCGGCATCGGCCGGGGCGACACGGTGTCGATCATGGCGCCGAACACGCCGGCGATGCTTGAAGCCCATTACGGCGTGCCGATGATCGGCGCGGTTCTGAACGAATTGAACATCCGCCTGGATGCCGAGGCCCTGGCCTTCATCCTGACCCATGCCGAAACCCGGGTGCTGCTGACCGATCGCGAGTTCAGCCCGGTGATCAGGGCGGCGCTCGACCTGCTCGACACCAAGCCGCTGGTCATCGACATCGACGATCCGGCGATCACCCATGGCGATTTCCTGGGCGAGACCGACTACGAGGCCCTGCTGGCCGAGGGCGACCCGGATTTCGCCTGGCAGATGCCGGCCGATGAATGGGAGTCGTTGTCGCTGGGCTATACCTCGGGCACGACCGGCGACCCGAAGGGCGTGGTCTACAGCCATCGCGGCGCCTGGATGAACGGCATCAACAACATTCTGACCTGGGATCTGCCCAAGGGCGCGGTCTATCTGTGGACGCTGCCGATGTTCCACTGCTCGGGCTGGTGCTTCCCCTATACCATGGTCGCCGCCGCCGGCACCCAGGTCTGCCTGCGCAAGGTGGAGGCGAAGGCGATCTTCGATGCCATCGCCAGCCATCACGTCACCCATCTCTGCGGCGCGCCCACCGTGCTCAGCCTGCTGGTGCATGCGCCCGACGCGGTGAAGCGCAGCTTCGACCATACCGTGCACATGATGACCGCCGCCTCGGCCCCACCGTCATCGGTGATTGCCGGCATGGAGGCGATGGGCTTCGAGATCACCCATGTCTATGGCCTGACCGAAGTCTATGGCCCGGTGGTCGTCTGCGAATGGAAGCCCGAATGGGACGAGAAGCCGCTGGAGGAACGCGCCCGGATCAAGGCACGCCAGGGCGTGCGCTATACCTTGCAGCAGGGGCTGATGGTCGCCGACCCCGAGACCATGGAACCGGTGCCGGCCGATGGCCGGACCATGGGCGAGGTGATGATGCGCGGCAATATCACCATGAAGGGCTATCTGAAGAACAAATCCGCCACCGACAAGGCCTTTGCCGGCGGCTGGTTCCATTCCGGCGATCTGGGGGTCACTCATCCGGACGGGTATATCGAGCTGAAGGACCGGTCGAAGGACATCATCATCTCAGGCGGCGAGAACATCTCGTCGATCGAGGTGGAAGAGGTGCTCTATGGTCATCCGGCGGTGCTGGAAGCAGCCGTGGTCGCCCGACCGGACGAGAAATGGGGCGAAAGCCCTTGCGCCTTCGTAACCCTGAAGCCCGACAGCACCGCCACCGAAGCCGATATCCGTGCCCATTGCGAAAAGCATCTGGCGCGCTTCAAGCTGCCCAAGACCTTCATCTTCACCGACCTGCCCAAGACATCGACCGGCAAGGTGCAGAAATTCGTCCTGCGCGAGAAGGCCCGCGCGCTCTGAGGCCCATCCACAGGGCAGATGTCCAGGACGGGCCAGACGTCCAGCCGGCACGCCGCTCAACGAAAACCCCTGCCATCCATCCGGGCGGCAGGGGTTTCGCGGGATCGCTGATCATCCATCCACCATCAGGCGGCCTCTCATCGGGCCGGCCTGACGGCACCGTCGGGCAGGCCCGGCCTATCGCCGGGGCGCCGGACAGCCTGCGCTTGCGGGAGCTTCGCGGGTCAGTTGATCTCCAGGCGGGAAATCTCTTCCTTGAGCTTAAGCTTGTTGCGCTTCAGCTCGTTGATCGCCGTTTCATCGGGTTTGGGCCGGGTGTATTCGGTATGAAGCGCCTCTTCGAGTACGGCATGCTTGTGCTTCAAGGCTTCGACACGCGCCTGAACACTCATGGACACCTCCGTTGCGTAACACCATCTTGAGGTCGACCAGCCCGGCCTGAACCGGTCTGCATCGACAGGGGCGATCCCACAGAAAGTTACGTGGATATGACAGCGGACGGCTTCAACCCCCCTCGTGACGATCCCGTGTCGGCAATGAATGGCAAGGCTGCGGCCAGCATGCCTGGCGCTGTGCCACGGCGGCTCATCGTCGGCATCAGCGGCGCATCCGGCGTCATCTATGGCATTCGCCTGCTTGAGATTTTGCGCGGCCTGGGCATCGAGAGCCATCTGGTGCTGAGCAAGGCGGCCGAGATGACCATCGCCTATGAAACCGAGCGTCGGGTGGCCGATGTGAAGGCGCTGGCCGATACCGTTCACGATCCGCGCGATGTGGGGGCCGCCATCTCCAGCGGGTCGTTCCGCACCATGGGCATGGTGGTGGCACCCTGTTCGATCCGCAGCCTGTCGGAAATCGCCTATGGCAACACCACCGGCCTGCTCAGCCGCGCCGCCGACGTGGTGCTGAAGGAACGTCGGCGGCTGGTGCTGATGGTGCGGGAAACGCCGCTGCATCTGGGCCATCTGCGGGCGATGACCCAGGCGGCCGAGGCCGGCGCGATCATCGCACCACCGGTGCCGGCCTTTTATGCCCGCCCCGACAGCCTGGCCGATCTCGTCGACCACACGGTGGGCCGGGTGCTGGACCTGTTCGATATCGACAGCGGCGGCGTGAAGCGCTGGGGCGAGGCCACCGGTCCGCACCCGGCATAGCCGCTGACCTCCGGCTCAATGTTCCGGCTGGGCCTGCGCGCCTTCGGGCAGCAGAACCGGGCGATCGCCGGCAACCGTGCTGCGATACATCTCACGCCGGGCGCCTTGATAGTCGCCGATCGGCAGATGCAGCACCGAGCGGTTGTCCCAGATGGTCAGCGTGCCCGGTTCCCAGCGAAGCCGGCAGGTGAAGCGCGGATCGATCGACAGGTCGAACAGATAACCCAGCAGGGCCTGCGCCTCCGGCTCGTTGAAGCCGTCGATGCCGATGGTATAGGCGGCGCTGACATATAAAGCCCGACGCCCGGTTTCGGGATGGGTGCGGATGACCGGATGGGTGCGGGTGTCCATGGCGGTTTCGCTGACCACGATCTCCATGTTCGGCAACCGGTCGGCCATTGCGCCGCGTGCCGCCGGGCTGTAGCCGCGCCGGGCGCTGTGCACCCCCATCAACGGCTCCAGCATCCGCACCATGGCGGGGCTCAGCGCCTCATAGGCGCGCTGCATGCTGGCGAACATGGTGTCGCCGCCCCAGACCGGAATGTCCTGGCCATAGAGCAGGGTGAAGGCCGGGGGTGTATCCAGGAACGACCAGTCGCTGTGCCAGGCCTCGCCGAACACGTTCGGGTGTTCTTCATCGGCTTCCTTCAGCAGCCGCAGCACGTTGGCGAAACCCGGCATCGGCTTGACATAGGGGTCTTCGCCAAAGGCGCCGAAGCGGCTGGTCACCGCCTCCAGCCCCGCCGGGTCGAGTTGCTGGCCGCGGATCGCCACCACCTGATGATGCACCAGTGCCGCGCGCAGATCGTCGAGCGCCGCGTCCGACGCGGTCGCCACGTCGATGCCGGCGATCTCGGCGCCGAGCGCCCCGGTCATCGGGCGGATGGTGAAATGGGGCGATGTCATCGGCCGATTGCTGGCAGCGGATGGCGGCCTGGACGTGAAGAACGGTCCTGCGTTCATGGATCGGGTCCTCCCTTCGGCGAACCGGACCTGGCGCCGGTTTCATCAGGAAGTCTGCAACCACGGGTCGTTCCGTGCCATGGCCCGATCGGCCGGGTTCTTGATCTTTCCGGCCAGGTCGACCCCTAATAACAAGACATGACCAGAAGCACGCGCCAGACCGGCAACCGCAGGGAGGCATGAGATGACGATTCCCGCCGGGGACCGCCGCGACCCTGTGGGCGTGATCAACATCCTGGCGATGGCATCGGATCGGGGCATGGATACAGCAAGGCTTGCCGCTGCGGCCGCGGTTGATCCGTCAGGTCTCGACGCGCCGGGCGCTCATGTCCTGGCCTGGCAGGAACTGGCGATGATCGAGGCGTTGGTGGCGGCGCTGCCGGGGCTCGACCCTGCGGCTGCCGGGCTGGAAGCCGGCCTGCGCTATCGTGTCTCGGCCTTCGGGCTGTTCGGCTGGGCGATGCTGACCCGGCCGACGCTGGGCGATGCGCTTTCGCTGTGGGGCCGCCTGCCGACCCTGGGGCTGTCGTTCAGCGCGATCACGGTCGGCATGACCCCGGCGGCGCTGGATTTCACCCTCAACGACCGGCCGTTGCAGGCGCTGGCACCGCCGGTGCATCGGTTCCTGGTCGCACGCGGACTGGTCTCGACCGCCGTTCTGGTCACCGACCTGCTGGGCGAGGCGGTCCGCCCAGCCATGGCGCAGACTGCCCTGGCCCTGCCGCGCGATCCGGAGCTGCGCGACCGGTTCGGCGCGGTTCTGGGCCCGGCGCTGGTTTTCGGAGACCGGGCGGCCGCCCATGCGCCGCACCGGCTGCGCTATCCGGCAACGCTGACGCCACGCGCCCTGCCGCTCGCCCATCCGGCGGCGACCCGCGCGGCGGAACGGGCCTTCCTGGCCGAGGCCGCCCATCGGGGCGCGGCCGGGCCGGTGGCGGCTTTGAGGGTGCTGCTGCGCGATATGAGCGACGGTCTGCCGCCGGCGGATCTTGGCACCGCCGCGCGGCGCCTGGCCCTGTCGGAACGCAGCCTGCGCCGACGGCTGGCCGAAGCCGGCACCGGCTTTCGTCAGGAACGCGACGCGGCCCTGGCCGAACGCGCCCGCCGGCTGCTGATGCTCGATGGATTGACGGTCGACGCCACCGCAGCCCGGCTGGGTTATGCCGATGCGGCGGCGTTCTCGCGCGCCTTCAGACGCTGGACCGGTGACGCTCCCGGGCGTTTCGCCCGCGCTCAGCCCCGCCTGTCGACCACCACCGCATCCTCGACCACATAATCGGCCACCACGCGCATATCGCGCAGATGCCGGACGCGGTCGATCGAGTCTGCATATAGCGGGTCGGCCTTATAGGCCGCCAGCGCCGTCTCGTCGTCGAACTCGGCATAAACGATGACATCGACATCCGATGACAGCGCGTCACGCCTGGTGTTCAGCCCCACTTCAAAGCGGCGGGCATGGCTGATCCCGCCCAGAACCGCCAGCCCGTCGCGGATCGCCGGCACATCGGCCGCATTCCTGGCATTGAACATCACGATATGGCGGATCATGGGTCGCGGGCCTTTCGTCTGGGCAGGCGGTCGGGGGATAGTCTATCTG
This sequence comes from Tistrella arctica, assembly GCF_039630945.1. NCBI lineage: Bacteria > Pseudomonadati > Pseudomonadota > Alphaproteobacteria > Geminicoccales > Geminicoccaceae > Tistrella > Tistrella arctica. The sequence goes on along the minus strand of NZ_JBBKTV010000007.1, from coordinate 256,470 downwards.
GCCGAAGGGCATGCGCCCTGCACGTGAAGTCGCCCCGGCCGCGACCCATATGCCCGTCGCCCGCATGCCCGCACAACAAAAAACCGCCGCTCCGGCCGGAGGGCGGTTCTTCGTCATGGCTGGCTGCGGTGCATCGCTTCGGGATCGGGCCGATCCGGCATCGCCTCAAACCATCGGGCGCGGCAAGCGCCTGCTGCTTAGAGCAGACCTTCGCGCTGCGCACGCTTCAGCGCGAGCTTGCGGGCCCGACGAATGGCCTCCGCATCCTCACGGGCGCGCTTCTCCGACGGCTTTTCGTAATGCCGACGCATCTTCATCTCGCGAAAAATGCCTTCGCGCTGCATCTTCTTCTTAAGCGCACGAAGCGCCTGGTCGACGTTGTTGTCGCGAACGATGACCTGCACCAAGTCTACACCCGTCTGTTCAGTCGATTGAAACCCGGTCCGGACGCATCGATCGTCCGGGCCCGTCGCGAGACACCGCGACAGACACGCCCGTCGAAACATTCGGCGACCGTCGGCCGGCCTTTCCTATAGAGGCGGCTGGCGAAAGTCAAACCGATTCAGTCGTTCAGAGAAACGAAAGCCGGCACGAGGAGCCCTCCGGCTTCCCGTCCCGAATTGTCGGCGGCGTGCGCGTTTGTTCAAAAGGGAGTATATGGGATCGGGCCGGCGCATTCAAGCCTGGCGACTGCACCCGGACCACTCAGGATCATATCGGAGGAACCCCGCCCGATGTCACCCGCCCCTACCACCGACGCATCTGCCACCGACGCAACCGCCACCGACGCAACTGGCCGGCTGAGCCTGTGGCTGCGCGACCGGAGCGAGCCCGACTGGTCGGCCGTCGTGGCGCATCGTTTCACCGGGGAGCTGCTCGCCGGCAGCGTCGCCGATGACGTGATGCGCCGCTATCTGATCCAGGATCACCGGTTCGTCGACGGTTTCGTGGCCCTGCTGGGGGCGGCGATCGCGGCGGCCGACCGGTTCGAGACGCGAATTCCGCTCACCCGCTTCGCGGCGATGGTCACCAGCGACGAGAACGACTATTTCCTGCGCGCCTTCGATGCGCTGGGCGTGACCGAGGCCACGCGCCGCGACACACCCGACCATGCCGCCACCACCACCTTTCAGGCGCTGATGACCGAAGCCCGGCTGACGGCCGATTACCCGTGCTGCCTGGCGGTACTGGTTGTGGCGGAATGGAGCTATCTGACCTGGGCCGCCCGCGCCGATGGCCGGCTGCCCGACCGGTTCGAGCATGCGGAATGGATCACCCTGCACGACAACCCGTTCTTCCGGGACTTTGTGGGCTGGCTGGTCTCGGAACTCGACCGCGTCGGCCCCACTTTGAATGATGACGCCCGTGCGCGGGTGGAGGATCTGTTCCGCCGTGCGGTTGCGGCCGAACGGGCCTTTTTCGACGCCGCCTATCAGGACAACCGGGATTGACGTGATGCCGCACGTCAACCGCCTTGGGCAAACCGCCGTGGGAGATGGTCGATGACCGAGCCATATACGCCGATCGATGGCATCACGCCGCCCGCCGACACCGAAGCCGGCGTCGAGCCGATGGAGACGGTGTTGCCGCAGGTGCTGCGCGACCGGGATCTGGTGCTGGAAGCAGCCCTGCCCGACCTGCCCTTCGACGGCTGGACCGACGAGGTCGTGCGCCGGGCGGGGGTTGCCGCGGGCTTCGATCCGGTGGCGATCCGGCGGCTGTTTCCGCGTGGCCGGGTGGATCTGATCGTGCATTTCTGCGACTGGGCCGACCGGCGGATGGTCGCGGAGCTTGAAGCGATGGGCCTTGCCACCATGCCGATGCGGGTCCGGATCAGCACCGCCGTCCGGGTGCGGCTGGAACAGAATGCGTTGCATCGCGAAGCGATCCGCACCGCGCTGGGCATTCTGGCGCTGCCGCAGAACGCCGCCCTGGGCGTGAAGACGCTGTACCGGACGGTGGACGCGATGTGGTGGGCCGCCGGCGACACCGCCACCGATTTCAGCTTCTATACCAAACGGGCGACGCTGGCCGGGGTCTACAGTTCCACCCTGGCGGTCTGGCTGGACGATCGGAGCGAGGGTTTCGCCGATAGCTGGGCGTTTCTCGACCGGCGGATCGCCGATGTCATGCGCATCCAGAAGCTGCGCGGGCGGGTGGAGAAGCTGCTGCCCGACCCACGCCGCCTGCTGCCCGGTGGCGGCGGTCTTCTGCGGCGCAACCCGCTCAGGATGCGCGGGCGCTGATCAGGCGCCCGATCCGTCCCCGGATGCGGGCGTGACGCCGGCGGTGCCAAGCCGGGTGACATGCCCCATCTTGCGCCCCGGCTTGGCCTCGCTCTTGCCGTAAAGATGCAGCTTGGCCCTGGGCTCAGCCAGGATCACCTGCCAGCGCTCGATATCGCCGCCGATCAGGTTTTCCATCTCGGCATCCACCAGCCGCGACGGATCGCCCAGCGGCAGATCGGCCACCGCGCGGATGAACTGCTCGAACTGGCTGGTGGCGGCGGCATCGAACGACCAGTGACCGGAATTATGCGGCCGCGGCGCCATCTCGTTCACCAGCACCCGGCCGTCGCGGGTGACGAACATCTCCACCGCCAGCAGGCCTTCCAGGCCCATGGCATCGGCCAGCACCCGCGCCACCCGCTCGGCCTCGGCGGCGATCGCCGGGCTGATCCGCGCCGGCACCCGGCTGATATGCAGAATGCCGTTGCGATGGCTGTTCTCGGCCGGCTCGAAACAGCGCACCTCGCCCGACGGGCTGCGGGCGACGATCACCGAGATTTCGCAGGTGAAATCGACCATGCCCTCCAGGATCGCCGGCGCGCCGGCGATGGTGGCGAAGGCCGCCTCGGCCGCCGCCCGCGGGTCGCCATCGGCTACGATCCGCGCCTGGCCCTTGCCGTCATAACCAAGGGTGCGGGTCTTCAGGATCGCCGGCCGGCCCAGCGCGCCGATCGCCGCCACCAGCCCGTCCAGGTCGTCGACGCGGGCATAGGGTGCCGTGCCGATGCCGAGCCGGTTGACCAGATCCTTCTCGGTCAGCCGATCCTGAGTGCTTTCCAGCACCGTCCAGGACGGGCGGACCGGGCGCCGGCCGGCCAGCCGCGCGACACTCGCCGCGGGCACGTTCTCGAATTCGAAAGTCACCACGTCGACCGCCTCGGCGAAGGCGGCCAGCGCCACGTCGTCGTCCCAGGCGGCACGGGTGCGGGCTAGGGCCACCTCGGCCGCCGGGCTTTCCGCCTCCGGCGCATAGATATGGACCTTATAGCCCATGCGGGCCGCCGCCATCGCGGCCATCCGCCCCAACTGCCCGCCCCCCATGATGCCGATCACCGAACCGGGCTTGAGGGGGGATGGTCGGGCGATGGCGGTGGCGGCAGGCTGGGTCATCGGTGCGGGTCCATGGCTGGCGGGCGGAGAAAAGCGGCGCGTGGATCGGGTGCCGTTGAGACAATCGGCCGGTCAGGCCGGATCGTCGACCGGCGCGATCGCGACGCCATCGGTCTGTTCGGCGCGGAAGGCCTCCAGCGCCGCGCACACCGCCTGATCGTGATTGGCAATGATTGCCGTGGCCAGCAGCGCCGCATTCTTGGCGCCGGCCTCGCCGATCGCGAGCGTGCCGACCGGAATGCCGGCGGGCATCTGCACGATCGACAACAGGCTGTCCATGCCGTTCAGCGCCCGGCTCTGCACCGGCACGCCCAGAACCGGCACACTGGTCTGGGCGGCGATCATGCCCGGCAGATGGGCGGCGCCACCGGCACCGGCGATGATCACCTGAAGCCCCCGCGCCCGCGCGGTCGCGGCGTAGTCGGCCATGCGCTGCGGCGTGCGGTGGGCCGAGACGATCCGGACCTCATGCGGCACGCCGAAGCGTTCCAGCAGCCGGGCGGCATGGCACATCGTCGCCCAGTCGGACTGGCTGCCCATCACGATGCCGACCACGGGTGCGCCGGTTTCCGGTTGGGGAGCGGCCTCGGCACGGGTGGAGGTCATCTTTTCGGTCATCAGGCTGCATGTCCTTGGCAAAGGTGGCCCCGGGGGCAGAGCGGTGGAGCGAAGAGCCGCGGATTATACGGAGACCCCGGGGGCATGTATACTGACCGCCCCCACAGACTTTGCCGGAAGACGCCCGCCATGCCCAGCCCCGCCACCGACCTGACGGCACCGCGCACGCCGATTGCCGCCCATGCCCATGCGGTCTATGCCCGCCCCTGCGCGGCACCGGTGTGTCTGGCGGTGCAGGATCGCTTCGGCGCCGACGTGCCGCTGATCCTGATGCTGCATTATGCCGCAGCGACGGGCCGGCAGCTCGATCGCCACGGCGTGGCGGCGCTGGATGATGCGCTGGCCGGATGGCGGGCACAGGTGGTGCGGCCGCTGCGCGCGCTCCGGCGGCAGCTCCGTGGCCCGGCGCCGGCAGGAGGCGCCGTCGATGCCGGCCGCGCGCGCGCGATCGGCGACCACCTGCTCGTGGCCGAAATCGCGGCCGAGACCGCGCTGCTGGATGCGATCGGCCCCACCCTGAACACCCTGGCCCGGCCTGCCGAAGGCGGCAAGGGCCGGGCTTCATTCGCCGGCATGCTCCAGATCTATGGTCGCCTGCTCGCCGCACCACAGGCCGACTGGACGGATGCGACCGAGCGGCTGCTCGCCTGCCTGGGGCCGCTGATCGACCGGGCGCCGGATGAAGATCAGGCTTGATCTTTCAGGGATCGAAGCCATTTCCCTACGCTGACAGCCGGACGACATGTGGTCCGAGGTCGTCCGCGGCCGCCCGGCTTTGCTGCCGCGTGCCCGCCATATTCCACCCCGTGCAGCCGGATTGCGCCCCAGGTGCCCACAGCTCAGCCCGTTTCCAGCCGGCCCGCCGGTCCGCGCCGTCCGCGCGTGCCCTCACCACAACACCGGCCGCGCCACGGCCTGCTGATGCTGTTGCTGATCTGGATTGCCGCCGGATTGCTGGTCAACCTGCCGGCGCGCCCATCGGACTGGCTGTCGGTGCCGCATCTGCGGCTGTCGATCGAGGTTGCGGCCGTCATCCTGCTGGCGCTGGTGCTGCCCGGCGCCTTTCCGGTCAACCGCGGCAGCGGGCTCAACCGCAGCCCGGCCCGGTCGGAACGCTGGCTGCCCGATCTGCTGCTGAAACTGGCGGCGCTGGGTCTGTCGGCGCTGGTGCTGCTGCGCGGCGCCGATCTGGTCGCCCATGCCGCCGCCGGCCGGCCGCTGGATCTGGGCCGCGACCTGTTCCTGCTGCCGGCCCTGTGGGATGTCCTGGCGGGCGACCCGATGCGACTGGCCCTGGTGCTGGCCTTGTGGCTGCTGCCGGCCATGCTGGTCTATGTGCTGGCCCGGCGCGGCCAGGATCTGGCGCGCCGGTCGCTGTCCGGGCCGCGCCGGCGGGCGGTGGCGGTATGCCTGCTGGGGCTGGTGCTGGCCGGCGACATGGCGCTGCTCGCCGCCGGCCGGGGTGGCGGCCCGGTGGGGGCAGGCGCCCTGCGGCTGGCCGCAGTTCAGGCCGATCACCTGGGCCAGCGCGCCCGCATCGATGCCGAGCTTGCCGCCGCGATCGCCGACGATCCGGCCGCCATCCTGCCGGGACCGGCCCTGTTCCCGCGGCTGCGCGGCCATGACGTGCATCTGTTCTTCATGGAAAGCTATGGCTGGTCGGCGCAGCATGACCCGCGGATCGCGGCCACCATCGGCCACAGGCTGGACGATCTGGGTCGGGTGCTGAAGGCTGCCGGCTTCGGGGTCGCCAGTGCCTGGCTGGACAGCCCGGTGGTGGGCGGCCAGTCATGGCTCGCCCATGGCACGCTGCTTTCAGGGCTGACGCTGGATCGTCAGCCGGCCTATGACTATGCCCTGACCGCCGGCCGGACCACGCTGGTCGATCTGTTCAACCGGGCCGGCTGGCGCAGCGTCGCGCTGATGCCGGCCATCCGGCAGGTCTGGCCGGAAGCGGCGCTGTTCGGCTATGACCGGGTGCTGGATGCGGCGGCGCTGGACTATCGCGGCCCGGCCTTCGGCTGGCCGACGGTGCCCGACCAGTTCAGCCTGGACCGGTTCGTGGCCGAGGAACAGGCGCCGCCCGGCGGCCGGCGCCAGCCGCTGTTCCTGGAATTCGCCATGATCACCAGTCATCACCCCTGGGGGCCGCTGCCGCCGCTGCTCGATGACTGGGCGATGGCCGGCACCGATCACGGCACCGTCTTCGGTACCGCGCGCCCGCCCGCGGCACAGCCGTTTCCGGCGGCAACCACCGACTGGGCCGAACGCTATGCCAATGCCCTGGACTACACCCTGGCGCTGGTCGGGCGCTGGGCGACCGAGCGCATGCCCAAGGATGCCCTGCTGATCGTGGTCGGCGACCATCAGCCACCGCTGGTGACGCCGGCCGGCGCGCCGCGATCGGTGCCGATCCATGTCATCAGCCGCGACCGCTCGCTGATCCGCGCGTTCATGGCCGAGGGCATGACCCCGGGGCTGATGCTGGCCGCCGATGCGCCGGTGCGGCCGATGAGCGACTGGCGCGATCTGATGATCCGGGCCACCCGAGAGGCACCACAGCCGATTGCGCGCCTGGGCGAAGCAGGATAGCTTCGTTTCCCGAAGTCATATCGTCAGCGGCGACAAGCCGCGGCCACCGAGGGAAGGCAGGAACGCTTCATGAAGACGCGCATCACCGAGCTGCTGGGCATCCGGCATCCGATTATCCAGGGCGGCATGCATTATGTGGGCTTTGCCGAGCTTGCCGCCGCCGTATCGAATGCCGGCGGGCTTGGCATCATCACCGGCCTGACCCAGAGGACGCCCGAACTTCTGGCCCGCGAGATCGCCCGCGCGCGTGAGATGACCGACCAGCCGATCGGCGTGAACCTGACCTTCCTGCCGACCTTCGCCTCGCCGCCCTATCCTGAATACATCCGCGCGATCATCGAGGGTGGCGTCACCATCGTCGAGACCGCCGGCCGCAGCCCGCAGGCCTATATGCCGGCGCTGAAGGAAGCGGGCATCAAGGTGATCCACAAATGCACCTCGGTGCGCCATGCGCTGAAGGCCGAGAAGATCGGCTGCGACGCGGTGAGCGTCGACGGCTTCGAATGTGGCGGCCATCCGGGCGAGGACGACATCCCGAACATGATCCTGCTGCCGCGCGCGGCCGAGGAGCTGACCATTCCCTTCGTCGCATCGGGCGGCATGGCCGATGCCCGCAGCCTGGTGGCGGCGCTGGCGCTGGGCGCCGACGGCATCAACATGGGCACCCGCTTCATCGCCACCAGGGAAGCGCCGGTGCACGAGAATGTGAAGCAGGCGATCGTCGCCGCCTCGGAACTCGATACCCGGCTGATCATGCGCCGGCTGACCAATACCGAACGCGTGCTGGCCAACCCTGCCGTCGACCGGATCGTCGAGATCGAGCGCGACAAGGGTGCCGACCTCACGATCGACGACATCCACGATCTGGTGGCCGGCGTCTATCCGAAGGTGATGATCGACGGCGACATGGATGCCGGCGCCTGGAGCTGCGGCATGGTCGCCGGGCTGATCCACGACGTGCCGAGCTGCCAGGAGCTGATCGACCGGATCATGTCTGAAGCCGAAAGCCTGATCAGCGCCCGGCTTGCCGGCATGCTGGCGCACTGACCACCGGATAGCGGGGAGGCCACGGCAGCGATCATGACCCGGACCGCACTGGATCAGATGGAGTGCAGCATCGCGCGGGCGCTGGACGTCGTGGGCACCGCCCATGCCGTGCTGATCCTGCGCAATGCCTTCAATGGCATGCGGACCTTCGATGCCTTCCAGGCGCATCTGGGCATGTCGTCGAGCGTGCTGGCGGCCCGGCTGAAGCTGCTCACCACCGCCGGCATTCTGGAAAAGCGCCCCTCGCCCACCGATGGCCGGTCGTTCGAATACCGGCTGACGGCGAAGGGGCGCGATCTGTATCCGGTGCTGGTGGCGCTGCTGCACTGGGGCGAGACCTGGGATGCCAGCCCCGATGGCCCCCGCCTGACCCTCGTCGAAACCGCGACCGGGCGACCGGTCCAGAAGATGGCGGTGCGGTCGGAAGACGGCCGGGCGCTGGACCCGCGCGAGGTGACCGCCGTGCCCGGCCCCGGCGCCGGCCACAAGACCCACAGCCTTGCCGGATGGCGGCGGCGCGGCTGAACGGCCGGCAGACGACCGGAAGACGACCTGCCCCAACGAGACAGCGCGGCCCCGGTTTCCCGGAGCCGCGCTGTTTCTGTGTTGAACCGTGGATGCGCCGCCGCTGGATCAGGCGTGCTCGATGGCCTTGACGATGCCCTCGGTCATCTTCTTGGCGTCGCCGAACAGCATCATGGTGTTGTTGCGATAGAACAGCTCGTTCTCGACACCGGCATAGCCCGAGGCCAGGCTGCGCTTGATGAACAGCACCGTGCCCGCCCGCTCGACATCCAGGATCGGCATGCCATAGATCGGGCTGGTCGGATCGGTCTTGGCGGCCGGGTTGGTCACGTCATTGGCGCCGATGACGAAGGCGACGTCAGTGGAAGCGAAGTCGCGGTTGATGTCTTCCAGCTCGAACACCGCGTCATAGGGCACATTGGCCTCGGCCAGCAGCACGTTCATATGCCCGGGCATGCGGCCCGCCACCGGATGGATGGCATAGCGCACCTTGACGCCGGCCTTTTCCAACTGATCGGCCATTTCCTTCAGCGCATGCTGGGCCTGCGCCACCGCCATGCCGTAACCGGGAACGATGATCACCGACGAGGCGTTCTTCATGATGAAGGCGGCATCGTCGGCGCTGCCCTGGCGCACGGTCCGGTCGCCCAGATCGGCACCACCCGCCGCCGCCGTGCTGCCATCGGTGCCGAAGCCGCCGAGGATCACGTTGACGAACGAGCGGTTCATGCCCTTGCACATGATGTACGACAGGATCGCGCCGCTGGAGCCGACCAGCGCGCCAGTGATGATCAGCAGATGGTTTTCAAGCGTGAAGCCGATGCCGGCCGCCGCCCAGCCCGAATAGCTGTTCAGCATCGACACGACCACCGGCATATCGGCGCCGCCGATCGGGATGATCAGCAGAATGCCGAGGGCCAGCGCGATCAGGGTCAGCAGCCAGAACGCCACCGGCGACTCGGTCAGGAAGAACACCACGATCAGCGCGACGACCGCGACGCCCAGCGCCAGATTGACCCAATGCTGCATCGGGAAGCGCACCGGCGCCGACTTGAAGATGCCCTGCAGCTTACCGAAGGCGATGATCGAGCCGGTGAAGGTGATGGCGCCGATGGCCGAACCCAGGCTGAGTTCGATCAGGCTGTTGGCGTGGATGGCGCCGACCGTGCCGATGCCATAGGCTTCCGGCGCATAATAGGCGGCGGCGGCCACGAACACCGCGGCCAGACCGACCAGGCTGTGGAAGGCCGCGACGAGCTGCGGCATCGCCGTCATCTGGATGCGCAGCGCGATCACGGTGCCGATGCCGCCACCGATGATCACGCCGATCACGATCAGCCAGTAATTCTCGACGCCGGGCTGGAACAGCGTGACCAGAACGGCCAGCGCCATGCCGGCGATGCCGGTCCGGTTGCCATTGCGGGCGCTGACCGGGGACGACAGCCCCTTCAACGCCATGATGAAGCAGATGGCCGCAACCAGATACAGCAGGGAGGAAAGATTTGCGTTCACGATCCCGTCCTCACTGCTTCTTCTTGAACATCTGGAGCATGCGGTTGGTCACCACAAAGCCGCCGAAGATGTTGACCGAGGCCAGTGTCACCGCCAGGAAGCCCATGACGGTGGCGAAGCCGAAGGTCGACGGGCCGGCGGCGATGATCGCGCCGACCACGATGATGCCGGAAATCGCGTTGGTCACCGCCATCAGCGGGGTGTGCAGCGCCGGCGTCACCTTCCAGACCACGTAATAGCCGACGAAGATCGCCAGCACGAACACGGTCAGGCCCAGCACCAGCGGATCGACGCCACCATGGGCGGCGGCACCGTCAACGGCGAGGCGGGCGATTTCGGCCTGCGCCTGACGCGCGGCATCGAGGCTGGCATTCGCCGCCTCGACATTGGCATCGGCTGCGGACTGAAGCTGGTCGAGCGCGCTCATCACTCGCCCTCCTTGAAGTTCGGATGCACCACGGCGCCATCACGGGTCAGCAATGTCCCGGCGATGATCTCGTCCGCGGTATCGACCTTGAGCGCCTTGGTCTCCTTGTCGACCAGCAGCGTCACGAAGGTCAGCAGGTTCTTGGCATAAAGCTGGGTCGCGTTCACCGCCACCCGGCTCGGCACGTTCGGGAAGGCCACGATCCGCACGCCATGAACCTCGACGATCTCGCCATGGCGGGTCAGCGCGCAGTTGCCCCCGGTCTCGGACGCCAGATCGACGATCACCGAGCCCGGCTTCATGGCCTGGACCATCTCTTCGGTGATCAGGATCGGGGCCGGCTTGCCGGGGATCTGGGCGGTGGTGATGATCATGTCGATCTTCTTGACATGATCGGCCAGCACCTGCGCCTGGCGGGCCTTATAGGCATCGCTCATCTCGCGGGCATAGCCGCCCTTGGTCTCGGCGGTTGCGGCCTCGTCGTTCGGCACTTCCACGAACGACGCGCCAAGGCTTTCCACCTGCTCCTTGACCGCGGGCCGCACGTCGAAGGCCGAAACCACGCCGCCCAGGCGGCGGGCGGTGGCGATCGCCTGCAGGCCGGCAACGCCGGCGCCCAGCACCAGAACGCGCGCCGGCGGCACGGTGCCGGCCGCGGTCATCATCATCGGCATGGCACGGCCGAACTCGGCCGCGGCATCGATGACCGCGCGATAGCCCGCCAGATTGCTCTGCGACGACAGCACGTCCATCGACTGGGCACGGGTGATCCGCGGCACCAGTTCCATGGCGAAGGCGGTGACGTTGGCCGCAGCCAGCCGCTGCACCAGTTCGCGATTGGCATAAGGGCTCAGCATGGCGACCAGGGCGGCACCCGAAGGCAGCGCCTCGGTTTCCGTCCCCGCATCGGGGGCCTGCACCTTCAACACCAGCGTCGCGCCGGCCAGAGCCTCGGCCGCACTGGCGGCGATCTCGGCCCCGGCGGCCTTGAAGGCATCGTCGGTGATGGCGGCGCCAAGCCCGGCACCGGTCTCTACCACGACCTCACATCCGAGTTCGCGATATTTCTTGACCGTCTCGGGGGTCGCCGCGACGCGCCTCTCATGCGCACGGGTCTCCCTCGGAACTGCGATCCTCATGGTCTCTCCGGCCCTCGTTCTGTCGCTGCGGTGCGCAACGCGGTCAGCGCTGCGACGCAGCAATATTATGAGGCAGGCATCCTTGCCTCAAGTAACTTTATTTGCCAAGCGCACGATTTGTTGGAACACCGTTCCATACGGCACTGCATCCTGCCGCGCTGCACCGCGATCCGGCCCCCCTATCGCCAGCGCGTGCCGCCTGTCACCGCGCGGGCATTCCGGCGCCCCTCCGCCGCCGATGACGGCCGATCGCCGGCCAAGGCCCCCACAGCACTTATCGCCCGATCGGCGGCCGGGTTCAACGCCCGATTCATGACGTTAGATCGATCTGTCGCAGAAAGCCTGCGCCGGACGGTCACGGATCACGCGCCGGCTTCTTCAACCACAAGCTGCTTCACGGGACAAAACACCCGGCATCCTCATCGATCCTGATCGCAGGATGCCGGGTGGGTGGCGTCGCCGCGGGCGGTCGGCGCGGTCAGACCGAGAAGTACTTCGCCTGCGGGTGCAACAGCACGATCGCCGATGTCGACTGTTCGGGATGCAACTGGTCCTCATCCCCCATCACCACGCCGATCCGCTCGGCCCCCAGCAAGTCCAGCAGCCTGCGCTGATCGGCCAGGTTCGGGCAGGCCGGATAGCCGAAGCTGTAGCGGGAACCGCGATAGCCCTGCTTCAGCATGCGGTCGATCTCGCGGGCATCCTCCGCCGCAAAGCCCAGCTCGGCGCGGATGCGTTTGTGGACGTATTCGGCCATCGCCTCGGCCACTTCCACGCCCAGACCGTGCAGATACAGATAATCCTGATAGCGGTCGGCGGCGAACCATTCCCGCGCCACATCGGAGGCATGCTGCCCCACCGTCACCACCTGAAGCCCGACCACATCGCGCACCGGGTCCGAGATGTCGCGGACGAAATCGGCCAGACACAAGCCGCCCTCGCGGTCCTGGCGCGGCAGACGGAAGCGGGCCAGTTCGGTTGTGCCATCGGGCTGGAACAGCACCAGATCATTGCCCTCGCCCGCCGCCTTCCAATAGCCATAGGCGGCCTGCGGATCGAGGATCTTCTCCTTGGCGCAGGTCTTCAGCAGGGCTTCGAGTTTCGGCCACAGCTCCTGCTTCACATAAGCCTCGAACTCGGCCGGTTTGCGGCCGGCGCGCTTATAGCCCCAGTGGAACTGGAACAGCATGGTCTCGTTCAGATACGGCACCACCGATTTCAGCGACACATGCTCGATCACCCGCGCGCCCCAGAACGGCGGCTCGGCAACCTCGACATCGGCATGCAGTTCCGAGCGGCGGATGCGCACCTCGTCGAAATCGACCGGCCGGTCGAGCATCGCCTTCAGCTCTTCGTCGCTCGATGCCCGCTTCTTCGGACCCCGGCTGGTCGACGGCCGGGCCTCGCGCTTGCGCTTCGCCTCGGCCAGGGCATCATCGAACCGGCCGTCGACCACCGCGTTCATCAGCGACAGGCCGTCGAAGGCGTCGCGGGCATAAGCCACACGCTGCGCGCCATAGGCGGCGACACAATCCTCCTCGACATATTTCCGGGTCAGGGCGGCGCCACCCAGCAGCACCGGCACGTCCATCCCTTCGCGGGTCATTTCCTCAAGGTTCTCGCGCATGATCACGGTCGACTTGACCAGCAGGCCCGACATGCCCACCGCATCGGCCTTGCTGTCCCGCGCCGCCTGGATGATCGACGCCACCGGCTGCTTGATGCCCAGATTGATCACCCGATAGCCGTTATTGGTCAGGATGATGTCGACCAGGTTCTTGCCGATGTCGTGCACGTCGCCCTTGACGGTCGCGAGTACGATGGTGGCCTTCTCCTCGCCTTCGACCTTTTCCATATGCGGCTCAAGCCAGGCGACCGCGGCCTTCATGGTCTCGGCCGACTGAAGCACGAAGGGCAACTGCATCTTGCCCGAGCCGAACAGCTCACCCACCACCTTCATGCCGTCGAGCAGCACGGTGTTGATGATCTCAAGCGGCGGCATCTTGGCCATCGCCTCATCCAGATCGGCGCCAAGCCCCTCGCGGTCGCCATCGATGATCCGGAATTTCAGCCGCTCTTCCACCGTGTCGGGCCGCACGCGGGTTGCGGCCGTCTCGACCTTGCGGTCGGCGAACAGCGCCATGAATTCCATCAGCGGGTCGTAATCCTTGGCCCGGCGATCGAAGATCAGATCCTCGGCGATCTTCACCTCGTTCTCAGGGATCTTGTGCAGCGGCATCAGCTTCGACAGATGCACGATGGCACCGCTCATCCCGGCCTTGAGCGCATGGTCGAGGAACACCGAGTTCAGCACGTGGCGGGCCGCCGCCTTCAGGCCGAACGAGATGTTCGACAGGCCCAGAATGATCTGGCAGCGCGGGAACCGCTCGCGGATCAGCCGGATACCCTCAAGCGTCTGGACACCCAGCTTGCGGTCGTCCTCGTTACCGGTGGCGATGGTGAAGGTCAGCGGGTCGAACAGCAGATCCTCGGGCGCCAGGCCGTATTCATCCACCGCCAGCGCATAGAGCCGTTCGGCGATCGCCAGTTTGCGATCCACCGTCTTGGCCATGCCGTCTTCGTCGATGGTCAGCGCCACCATGGCCGCGCCGAATTTGCGCGCCAGTTCCAGACGCGCCCGTGCCGGCGCCTCGCCATCCTCGAAATTGATCGAGTTGATGATCGGCTTGCCGCCATAAAGCTTCAGCGTGGTCTCGATGACGTTGAGCTCGGTGGAATCGATCACCAGCGGCGCCGAAACCGCACCCCGCATCGCGGTGGTCAGCGCGGTCATGTCGGCGATCTCGTTGCGGCCGGTAAAGGCCGCGCAGAGGTCGATGGCGTTCGAGCCTTCCTTCACCTGCTCGCGCGCCATGGCCGTGCAGCCATCCCAGTTGCCGGCGTCCTGCATCTCGCGGAATTTCTTCGAACCGTTGGCGTTGCAACGCTCACCGATCGAGAAATAGGCGTTTTCCTGGAAATACGGCACGAAGCCGAACAGCGAGGCCACGCCCGGCACCCAATGGACATCGCGCTTCACCGGCGCCGGCCGATGGCGCGCGCCGCCGCGCCGCCGCAGCATCTGGTCGATGGCCGCGATATGGGTATGGTCGGTGCCGCAGCAGCCGCCGACGATGTCGATGCCATCCTCGGCAATGAAGCGTTCCAGCCACTGCGCCAGTTCACGCGCGCCCAGCGGATAATGGGTCGCACCATCCACCAGTTCCGGCAGGCCGGCATTGGGCAGCACTGAAATCCGCCGCCGCCAGGTCTGGGCCAGATAGCGGACATGTTCCTGCATTTCCTGCGGACCGGTGGCGCAGTTCAGCCCCATCACGTCCACATCCAGCGCATCGATGATGGCGGTCGCCGCCGCGATATCGGTGCCGACCAGCAGGGTGCCCACGGTTTCCACCGTCACCTGAACCATGATCGGCAGCGCGACGCCGGCCTCGGCGCGGGCGATCTTGACCGCGTTCACCGCCGCCTTGATCTGCAGCGGATCCTGGCAGGTCTCGATCAGGAAGGCATCGGCCCGGCCGGCGATCAGGCCCCGTGCCTGCACGGCAAGCGCCGCTTCAAGGCGGTCGTAATCGATATGGCCCAGGGTCGGCAGGCGCGTGCCCGGCCCGATCGAGCCGATGACGAAACGTTCACGGCCATCGCCCTTGAACCGCTCCGCCGCCTCATGCGCCAGCTCGCAGGCCCGGACATTGATCTCGAACGCCCGGTCGGTGAGGTCGAATTCGCCAAGCGTGATCGGCGAGCCGCCGAAGGTGTTGGTCTCGACCGCATCGGCACCGGCCTCGAAATAGGCGGTGTGGATGTCGCGGATGATATCCGGGCGGCTGAGATTGAGGATTTCGGAGCAGTTTTCATTGCCCCAGTAATCGCCGTCGACGCTCAGATCACGCGCCTGAAGCTGGCTGCCCATGCCGCCGTCGAGCAGCAGGACGTTGGAGCCTAGAAAGTCGAGAAGCCGTGACATCTTGCCTCGATCGCGCTGGGGTCGGGAAATGGTCGGGAAGCCTGGATCGTTGAGTAGGGCTCGTGGCGCCGGGCGGCCGGTCAGCCGGCGGCCGTGGCAGCCGGCATGGCCGCATCGGCCGCCGCAGCCCCGCGCCGCGGGCGGATGCCCAGCAGATGGCAGGCGGCGATGGTGAGATCGGCCTTGTTCAGCGTATAGAAATGCAGGTCGTGGCAGCCTTCGGCCGCCAGCAGCCGCGCCTGTTCCGCCAGCAGCATCGCCGACACCGCCTGATGCGTGGCCTCGTCATCCTCGGCGCCATCATACAGCCGGATCATCCAGTCCGGAATGCCGGCACCGCAGGCCGCCGAAAACCGCCGGATCTGGGCAAAGCCCAGCACCGGCATCAATCCGGCCAGGATCGGCCGGGTGATGCCCGCCGCCGCCGCCCGGTCGCGGAACCGCAGATACACCGCCGGATCGAAGAAATACTGAGTGATCGCGCGGGTGGCGCCGGCATCCAGCTTGGCCTTCAGATTGTCCAGATCGGCATCGGGGTTCAGTGCGTGGGGATGAACCTCGGGATAGGCCGCGACGCTGATCTCGAACCCGCCGCGGGCAGCCAAGGCCCGCACCAGATCGACCGCGAAGGCGAAGCCTTCAGGATGCGGCACATAGGCACCGCCGCCCTGGGGCGGATCGCCGCGCAGCGCCACGATATGGTTGATGCCGGCCGCTTCATAGGCATCGGCCACCGCCATCACGTCGCGCTTTGCCGCATCGACACAGGTCAGATGAGCGGCAGCATCCAGACCGAATTCGTCGCGCATCCGCACCACGGTGTCATGGGTCTTGTCGCGGGTGGAGCCGCCGGCGCCATAGGTCACCGACACGAAATCGGGCGCATAGGCCGCCAGCCGTTCCACCGTTTCCCACAGCCGCGCCTCTCCTTGTGCCCCGCGCGGCGGAAAGAACTCGAACGAGACCCCAAGCTCCGGCACCGGTGCCGGCTGGTCCCAGAGTGCCGCCGGCACGAATCCGCGCCTGTCGCTGGTCACCGTCATCACACCCTCTCCCCAATGATCTCGATCCGGCCCCGGTTCGTGGTCCGGGTGCTTCTGTTCGCGATATCGTCTCGTCTCAGGCGCCGACATGGCCGACGGCCGGCCGGGTGGCCGGCCACAACACCACGGTCAACGGATCGCCCGGCAGCCGTTCCGGCGGCAATGGCACCAGCCCAGCGCCGATCAGCCAGTCCTGCACCTCGGCATCTGAAAATCCCAGCCGGCGATGGGCATGATCCCGTCGCAGGTCTTCAAGGGTATGGGCCGCGAAATCGACCAGCACCATCACGCCCCCCGGCCGCAACACTCGCGCCGCCTCGGCCAGCGCATGTCCCGGATCGTCCAGATAATGCAGCACCTGATGCACGATCACGGCGTCGAAGGCGGCATCGGCGACCGGCAGTTGGTTCAGATCGCCCAGCCGCACCTGGCAATGATCCAGCCGCGACGCCGCCAGTTGCTCGCGCGCCACCGCCAGCATTTCCCGCGAGCGGTCGACGCCCAGGCCGAATTCCACCAGCGGCCCCAGAAGATCGAGCACGCGGCCGGTGCCGGTGCCGATATCCAGCAGGCTGCGGGGCGCGAAGCCGCCGATCAGGGTCTTCAACGCCGCCTCGACCTGCGCTTCCGGAACGTGCAGCGACCGTATCCGGCGCCATTCGGCGGCATTGGCGCGAAAATAGGCTTCGGCCTGACGCGCGCGATCTTCCTTCACCCGCTTCAGACGGCCGGCATCCACAGCCAGCGCGGCATCGTCACGCGGCAGCAGCTCCACCAGGCGGCGGGCGAGCCCGGCGGCGGCCCCTTCGCGTGCCAGGCGATAGAACACCCAGGCGCCTTCCGGAATCCGGTCGAGCAGCCCCGCCTCACACATCAGCTTCAGATGGCGCGAGACGCGTGGCTGGCTCTGGCCCAGAATCTGGGTCAGTTCTGTCACCGTCAGCTCGCCATGGGCCAGAAGCGCCAGCAGCCTGAGACGTGTCGGCTCGGCCGCGGCCTTCAGCCCGTCGAGCAGCGTATCCATGGCCGCGACACCGACCATGTCTCCCCTGCCCGACCGTGTCTCACCGGCCACCATGCCCATCATACCGTCACATTCCCCCTGGAAGACATAAACATATCTTTATATCTTTTGGCAGCCTGTTGCAAGCCGGCAGCGCGGCGCAGCCGCCATCCCCCGGGCCATGGGGGCCAAGCGGCTTTTCCGTGGTCTGGAACAACCGATTATGATAGGTCATCGTGTCCCTTGTATTTTCCAGGGGATGAATGCGCGCGGCACCAGGGGCGGGCCGTGGAACGGAGGACAGCAGCGTATGGCCGCAGACGCAAGCCGGGCGGAGTTTGAACCCTTGGTCACTGAAACCGGTGTATCTGTCCGAAATGCGGCGCCTGTCGGCACGTCGGCACGGAGTGGCCGAACAGTCCGGCGGGCAGGCATCGCCGTCGCGGCGGCCCTGATGCTGCAGGCCTGCGCCACGGCCGGTGGCGATGCGCCGGTGGCGACCACGGGCCCCGCCGCCCAGCCGGTTGAGCTGTCGGACCCGCTGGAGCCCTTGAACCGGGCGATGTTTTCGGCCAATACCTTCCTCGACGGGCTGATCATAAAGCCAGTCGCCCTGCTCTATCGCCAAATGGTGCCGCCCCCGATCCGCACCGTCATCGGCAATTTCCTGGTCAACCTGTCTCTGCCGCTGGTGTTCATCAACGATGTGGCGCAGGGCGAGCCCCAGCGCGCCGCCGACACCGCCGGCCGTTTCATGCTGAACAGCATCGCCGGCGTCGGCGGCCTGATCGACGTCGCCACCGATGCCGGCGTGCCACCAGCGCATGACGAGGACTTCGACCAGACCTTCGCGGTCTGGGGCATCGGCCCCGGTCCTTACATCGTTCTGCCGATTCTGGGTCCCTCGACCCTGCGGCACACGGTCGGCCGTGGTGCCAGTTCCTTTGCCGATCCGGTCAGCTATGCCGTCGACGACAGCGATGTCATGCTGGGTCTGGCCATCGCCAACGGCATCGTCGCCCGCGAAGGCGCGATCGAGGCGCTCGACGATCTGCAGCGCAATTCGGTCGATTTCTATGCGGCGGTGCGCAGCGCCTATTGGCAGCGGCGCCTGAACCTGATCGCCAACGGCAAAACGACCAGTGGCCGCCAGAATGACGACGTCTTCCGGCTGGACCTCGACGCGGAGTGATCCGCGGACCATATAGAAGAACGCGCACCTCGTTCGGGCGTGTGGCCATCCATGCGGTGGCCCATGCCACCACACCGGGAGAGTCATCACGATGACCATCCGCCTTCGCAGGCTCGCCGTTGCGCTCGCCCTTGGCGCAGCCATACCGGTCCTGCCTGTCATCGGGTCGACGGCCATCACCGCCGCCTCGGCACAAGCGAACCCCGAAGCGGCATCGGCTGCCATCGAGGCGTTCGGCAACAACGCGATCGCGGCGCTGTCCGAGCCGGGCCTGTCGGCCGAGCGGCGGACCGAGCGCTTCCGCGCCCTGTTCCACGACGGCTTCGATTTCGACTGGATCTCGCGCTTCGTGCTGGGACGCCACTGGCGCGCGGCCGATGAAAGCCAGCGCGCGGCGTTCCGCGACGCCTTCGATGCCTATGTCGTCTCGACCTATTCCAGCCGGTTTTCCGACTATGTCGCCGGCACCTACAGCGAACAACTGGCCCAGTCCGGACAGTCCAAGGCCTTCACCACCACGGGTGCCAGATCTGACAGCAATGACGATCGCATGGCCGTGGTTTCGGGCCGCATGTGGCGCCCCGACGGGCCACCGGTGCCGCTGGACTTCCGCGTCCGGGTCGATGGTCCCACCCCTAAGATCATCGATATCGCCATCGAGGGCGTGAGCATGGCCATCACCCAGCGCTCGGAATTCTCGTCGGTGATCGAACGCTCGGGCATCAACGGGCTGGTCACCGAGCTGAACCGCCGGACGGAGCAGGCCACCGCCCGCAATTCCTGACCGCGGCACCGCCCGACACGCCATCCCACGATCCGAAAAGCCGGCCATTCCCGAGGGAGCGGCCGGCTTTTTTTACGCCATGATACGGACCTGAGCTGCGCTGATCCGAGTGTCACCGGGACTGAGCATCGTCGCCGTCAAGCGTTGTCCATGGCCTGACGCACAGCCGGCATCAGATCGTTGTTATCCTCGATACGCAGCATCCGGATGTCGCGAACCGACGCCGAGAACCATGGGTAGCGGCGCGACAGTTCCATCACCGCCAGAACGAAGGTCACCGGATCGACCTGCGCATTGCCGAAATACACGCTGCCCTGCTGTCGCATAAATCCCTTGGTGATCAGAAATTTGCCGATATCGCTATAGGCGTTCTGCCATGAGGGTGCGTGATAGAGGGTCTTCAGGACATCCGTGTCGAGATCGAATGCGATCGCATGCACAGCCGGTCTCCGCCCGTCGCTGTTGTGGCCGATGCCCACCTCTGCCAGCCGGGCACCGCCAACGATCGCAGAATTCGCGTCATACGTCATCTTCCCGATCCATCTTCGCGCATGAAAATCGCCCCTATCTCGATCAAGAGATAGGGGCGGCCGCATACAGTCTGCAAGGTCAAGGTCGACCGATCGGATCAGCCGCGGGTCAGCGGCTTGTACTTGATCTGGTGCGGCTCGACGGCGGCGTCGCCCAGGCGGCGGCGCTTGTCGATTTCATAGGCCTCGAAATTGCCCTCGAACCATTCGACATGGCTGTCGCCCTCGAAGGCCAGGATATGGCTGGCGATGCGGTCGAGGAACCAGCGATCATGGCTGATGACGATGGCCGAGCCGCCGAAGTCGAGCAGCGCGTCTTCCAGCGCCCGCAGGGTATCGACGTCCAGGTCGTTGGTCGGCTCGTCGAGCAGGATCAGATTGCCGCCCGACTTCAGGGTCCGGGCCAGATGCACGCGGTTGCGCTCACCACCCGACAGTTGGCCGACCTTCTTCTGCTGGTCGGAGCCCTTGAAGTTGAACGCGCCGCAATAGGCCCGGCTCTTCACCGTGCGCTTGCCGAGCACGATGTCCTCATGGCCGCCGGAGATTTCCTCCCAGACGGTCTTGTTGGGGTCGAGCGCGTCGCGGCTCTGATCGACATAGGCGAGCTTGACCGTCTCGCCCACACGGAAGCTGCCGGTGTCCGGCGCCTCGGCGCCGGTGATCATCTTGAACAGCGTCGACTTGCCGGCACCGTTCGGGCCGATCACACCCACCAGCGCGCCGGGCGGGATGCGGAAGTTCAGGTCGTCGATCAGCAGCCGCTCACCGAAGCCCTTCGAGACGTGCTCCGCCTCGACCACCACATTGCCAAGGCGCGGTCCGGCCGGGATGACGATCTGCGCCGCATCGGTGACGCGCTCGCGATCCTGTTCCAGCAGCCGCTCATAGGCGGCGAGACGGGCCTTCGACTTGGTGCGCCGGGCCGACGGCGACGACCGCACCCATTCCAGCTCCTGCTTGAGGGTCTTCTGGCGGGAGCTTTCCTCCTTCTCTTCCTGGGCGAGCCGCTTCGACTTGTGCTCAAGCCAGGCCGAGTAATTGCCTTCGAACGGCAGCGCGCGGCCGCGATCCAGCTCCAGAATCCAGCCGGCGACGTTGTCGAGGAAGTAACGATCATGGGTGACCGCCACCACGGTGCCCGGATAATCGTGCAGGAACCGCTCCAGCCACGCGACCGATTCCGCGTCCAGATGGTTGGTCGGCTCGTCGAGCAGCAGCATGTCGGGCTTCGACAGCAGCAACTGGCACAGGGCCACGCGGCGACGCTCGCCACCCGACAGCGTGGTCACATCGCTCTCGGCCGGCGGGCAGCGCAGCGCATCCATGGCGATCTCGACCGTCCGGTCGATGTCCCAGCCATTGACCGCCTCGATCTTTTCCTGAAGCTCGGACTGCTCGTTGATCAGCGCGTCCATCTCGTCAGGGTCTTCGATCTCGGCGAATTTCGCGCTGACCGCCTCGAACTTGTCCAGCAGATCCTTGACCGACCGGACGCCGTCCATGATGTTTTCCAGCACCGACTTCGAGGCGTCGAGCTGCGGCTCCTGCGACAGCAGGCCGACCTTCAGCCCCTCGGCCGCCCAGGCCTCGCCGGTATAATCGGTGTCCTGCCCCGCCATGATCTTCAGCAGGGTGGACTTGCCCGAGCCGTTCACGCCGAGCACGCCGATCTTGGCGCCCGGCAGGAACGAGAGGGTCACATCCTTCACGACCTGACGGCCGCCGGGATAGGCCTTGTTCAGGCCGCGCATCATATAGACGTACTGATAGGAAGCCATCTGCCACCCCGATCGAGCCCTTGTGCCGGCCGAAGCCGGCCCATGGGCAAAAAACACCATCCGGACTGCCCGCCGCTGACGGGCCCGGTTCGGTCCCGGTTGTACCGCATGCGCCAGACGGCTTCAACGCCGACCGGGGCCATACGGGGCGGCAATGGCCTGTCGTGGACGAAACAGAGCCGACCCGATGCGCATCAGCCCCGCGTGGCGCTGAGTGTCTTCACCTGATAGGCCCGCACCGTCCGCCGGTCCGGCTCTGGCGCTGTCAGCGGCTCGGCACGCCGAAGCTCGCCGGCCAGGGCACGGCGGCGCAGATCGTCATAGCTGAGCGCGCCTTCACGGATCCAGCCCATCTCGGCCTCGCCCACCGCGCGCAGCGGCTTGGCCGGCACGCCCGCCACCATGGTGCGGTCCGCGACCTTCATGCCCGCTTTCACGAACGACATGGCGGCAACCACCGCGTAGTCGCCGATCTCGGCATCGTCCATCACCACGGCGTTCATGCCGACCAGGCTGTTGGCGCCCAGCTTGCAGCCATGGAGAACCGCGCCATGACCGACCGCCGCCATCTCGCCCACCACCACCTCGCCATCGGGGTAGGTGTGGACCACGACGTTGTCCTGCAGGTTGGCGCCGCGCCGCACGGTGATCCGGCCGCTGTCGCCGCGCAGCGAGGCGCCCGGGCCGATATAGACGTCAGGACCTATGATCACGTCGCCGATCAGCACCGCGGTGTCATGAACATAGGCGGTG
The DNA here is from genome assembly GCF_039630945.1 of Tistrella arctica. Lineage (NCBI taxonomy): Bacteria > Pseudomonadati > Pseudomonadota > Alphaproteobacteria > Geminicoccales > Geminicoccaceae > Tistrella > Tistrella arctica. The sequence goes on along the minus strand of NZ_JBBKTV010000007.1, from coordinate 234,138 downwards.
GGATCAACCACCGGCACCACGTCGTCGAAGGCATAGATGAAGGCCATGGCAAGCGTTTCCTCGTCATCAACGGTCATCGGCCCCGGTCGTTGGGGAAGGCGGCGCCTGGGGCTCGGAAGGTGGCGCCGATCATAGCGCGGAAGAGGCGAGAACGGGTATCGATCAGCCGCATCCTGTCTGCATAAAATTTGCCCTCTTGTATAAAGTGATTATTTTTTATGCATATAATTGCCTAAAGCATGCAATGAGTATGCAAAATATCCTGCCGCATTGCATGCTTCTGTTCAAAAAATTCTATATATAACAATGAATTACATACAAGTTCACAGCTTGGCGCGGTTTGTGCAAAAGGAATCCCGCGGAGATGGCCGGGCTGTGCGGGACAGCGTCGGGCACGCGATATCTGGGGGACGCCATGCACCGTCGAGACTTTTTGAAATCGGCTTCCGTCGCGGCGCTGGCCGCCGGCGCCAGCATCACCCTGCCGGGCTTGTGGGGCGCAGCCCGGGCGCAGGGTCGCAGCAATACCCTGCTGATCGTCTCGGAAAGCGGACCGAACAATCTGGATATCCACGGCGTCGGCACCAATGTGCCGGGCTATGAGGCGTCGTGGAACTGCTATGACCGGCTGCTCGGCCATCAGATGAAGACGCTGCCCAACGGCACGCCCTATTACGACCGCAACAGCTATCGCATGGAACTGGCGGAGAGCTTCACGGTCAACGACACCAGCGCCACCTTCACGCTGCGCAGGGATGCCACGTTCCACGACGGCGCGCCGGTCACCGCCCATGACGTGAAATGGTCGTTCGATCGCGCGGTGTCGGTGGGTGGCTTCCCGACCTTTCAGATGTCGGCCGGCAGCCTGCGCAAGCCCGAGCAGTTCGTGGTGATCGACGATCACACCATCCGGGTCGATTTCATCGCTCCGGACCGGCTGACCATTCCCGATCTGGCGGTGGTGGTGCCGGCGATCTTCAATTCGAAACTGGTGCTGAAGCACGCCACCGCCGCCGATCCCTGGGGGCTGGACTACACCAAGCAGAACACCGCCGGCAGCGGCGCCTATAAGGTGGAGCGCTGGACACCGGGCACAGAGGTGGTCTATCGGCGCAATGACGACTGGAAGGGCGGCCCCCTGCCCGCGATCGAGCGGATCATCTGGCGGATCGTGCCCGATGCCGGCAACCGCCGGGCGCTGCTGGAACGCGGCGACGCCGACATCTCGTATGACCTGCCGAACAAGGATTTCGTGGCGCTGCGCGATGCCGGCAAGCTGACCATCGTCTCGACGCCCTATTCCAACGGCATCCAGTATATCGGCATGAACGTGACCGTGCCGCCCTTCGACAACCCGCTGGTCCGCAAGGCGGTCGCCTGCGCCATTCCGTATCAGAAGATCATCGATGCGGTGATGTTCGGCCTGGCCAGACCGATGTTCGGCGCCCCCGCCGATGCGCCGACCGAGGTCGCCTGGCCGCAGCCGCACAAATACACCACCGATATGGCCCGCGCGAAGGCGCTGCTGACCGAGGCCGGCTTCCCCGAGGGCTTCGAGACGACGCTGTCGTTCGATCTGGGTTTCGCGGCAGTGAACGAGCCGATCTGCGTTCTGGTTCAGGAAAGTCTGGCACAGATCGGCATCCGCACCACGATCAACAAAATCCCCGGCGCCAACTGGCGCACGGAATTGTCGAAGAAGCAGATGCCGCTCTACACCAATGTATTTTCGGGCTGGCTCGACTATCCGGAGTACTTCTTCTACTGGTGCTATCATGGCCAGAACGCCCTGTTCAACACCATGAGCTATCAGTCGCCCGCAATGGATGCGCTGATCGATGCCGCCCGCACCGCCGCCGCGACCGGCGACACCGCCACCTATGACGCCAGCGTCAGGGGCTTCGTCGATCTCGCCTTTGAAGACATGCCGCGCATCCCGCTCTATCAGCCTTATGTGAACGTGGCGATGCAGCGCAACGTCAGCGGCTATGAGTACTGGTTCCACCGCCGGCTGGACTATCGCACGCTGGTCAAGGGCGCCTGACCCCGCAAACACCCCCCCCGCAAGCACCGGCCCCGCAAGCACCGCCCCCGCATCCTTCCCCCGCTCCTCTCTCTCCCCCCGCGAGACGCCGCCTTCGGGAGACCGCGCATGCTGCGCCATGTCGGACGTCGCCTTGCCACCGCCCTGCCCAGCCTGATCGGGGTGATCATCACCGCCTTCCTGCTCACCCGCGTGCTGCCGGGCGATCCGGCGGCCTATTTCGCCGGCCCCGCCGCCACAGAACAGGCGATCGCCGAGATCCGCACACAGCTTGGCCTGGACCGGCCGGTTCACGAGCAGTTCATCGCCTATGTCGACGATCTGGCGCATGGCGATCTCGGCACCTCGCTGACCACCGGCCAGCCGGTGACCCGCGATATCATCGCCCGCCTGCCGGCCTCGGCCGAACTGACCCTGACCGGGCTGCTGGCCGCGGTGCTGATCGCGGTGCCGCTGGGCATCGCCGCCGCGGTCCGCCAGGGATCATGGATCGACCATCTGAGCCGGATCCTCGCCACATCGGGGGTATCGCTGCCGGTGTTCTTCACCGGGCTGCTGCTGGTCTATGTGTTCTATTACCAGACCGGCATCGCGCCCGCGCCGCTGGGGCGGCTGGACATCTTCTTCTCCCCGCCACCACAGGTCACCGGCTTCTATCTGATCGACAGCCTGATCGCCGGCGATATCGAAACCTTCCGCTCGGCCGCGGCCCAGATCTTCCTGCCGGCCGCCACGCTCGCGATCTTCTCGCTGGCGCCGATCACCCGCATGACCCGCGCCTCGATGCTGTCGGTGCTGGCCTCGGATTTCGTGCGCACCGCCCGCGCCAACGGCCTCAGCACCTGGCGGGTGATCGTGGTCTATGCCTTCCGCAATGCCATGCTGCCGGTGATCACCACGCTTGGCATGGTGTTCTCGTTCCTGCTGGGGGCGAATGTGCTGGTGGAAAAGGTCTTCGCCTGGCCCGGTATCGGCTCCTATGCGGTCGAGGCGCTGATCGCCTCGGATTTCGCGCCGGTTCAGGGCTTCGTGCTGGCGATGGCGGCCTTGTATGTGCTGCTCAACCTGCTGATCGACCTTGCCTATGGCGTGATCGATCCCCGCGTCCAGATGGAGGGCTGACCGATGGCCGAAATCGCAGGCCCGCCGGCCCTGCCGGCGCGCAACGGATCACTCGTCGCCCATGCCCGCCATGTCTTCACCGACAACCCGGTCACCGGCATCGCCTTCCTGATGTTCGTGGCCCTGGTGCTGGTCGCGATCTTCGGGCCATGGCTGGTGCCCCATGATCCGCTGGCCAGCGACACCGCCGCGGCACTCAGCCCGCCCAGCGCCACCCACTGGTTCGGCACCGACCAGCTCGGCCGCGACATCTTCTCACGCGTCGTGGTGGCAACCCGGCTGGATCTGGCGATCGCGATCGCCTCGGTGGCGCTGGTCTTCGCGGCGGGTGGGCTCGCCGGGGTCGCGGCCGGCTATTTCGGCGGCTGGATCGACATCGTGGTCGGCCGCATCGGCGACACGATCATGGCCTTCCCGCTGTTCGTGCTGGCCATGGGCATCGTTGCAGCACTCGGCAACACCATCACCAACATCGTCATCGCCACCGCGATCATCAATTTCCCGCTCTATGCAAGGGTGGCGCGGTCCGAAGCCAATATCCGCCGCAATGCCGGCTTCGTGCAGGCGGCACGGCTGTCGGGCAACAGCGAGGCGCGGATCGTGCTGGGCCAGATTCTGCCCAATATCATGCCGATCATGATGGTGCAGATGTCGCTGACCATGGGCTACGCCATCCTGAACGCGGCCGGGCTGTCGTTCATCGGGCTGGGGGTGCGGCCGCCCACGGCCGAATGGGGCATCATGGTCGCGGAAGGCGCCTCGTTCATCGTGTCGGGTGAATGGTGGATCGCGCTGTTTCCGGGGCTTGCCCTGATGCTGGCGGTGTTCTGCTTCAATCTTCTGGGCGACGGTCTGCGCGACCTGATCGACCCGCAGCGCCGCACCTGACGGGGGATGGCTGTCATGACCGCAGACACAATCACGACCACGACCACCGGCCAGCCCGCCATCGCCGCCACCCAGAACCAGAACCCGCCCCTGCTCGACATCCGCGGGTTGACGGTGGAATTCGCCACCCGCAACGGCACCGTCCAGGCCGTGACGTCGATCGACATCAGCGTCGCCAGGGGCGAGACCATCGGCATCGTCGGCGAAAGCGGCTCCGGCAAATCGGTCACCTCTTATGCGGTGATGCGCATCCTGGACCGCGCCGGGCGGATCGCCGACGGCGCGGTCAGCTTCGGCGGCATCGACCTGCGCGCGGCGCCGGAATCCGTGGTCCGCGAACTGCGCGGACGCGAGATGTCGATGATCTTCCAGAACCCGCGCGCGGCGCTGAACCCGATCCGGCCGATCGGCCGGCAGATCGAAGACGTTCTGCTGGAACATCTTCAGGCCGATCGCGGCAACGCGCGCGCCCGGGCCATCGATGCCCTGCGCAAGGTGCGCATCGGCGATCCGGAGCGGCGCTATCACGCCTATCCGTTCGAATTGTCGGGCGGCATGTGCCAGCGGGTGGTGATCGCCATGGCCATCGCCTGCCAGCCGCAATTACTGATCGCCGACGAGCCCACCACCGGGCTGGACGTCACCACCCAGAAGACGGTGATGGACCTGATCGTCGACCTGACCCGGGAACGCGGCATGTCGACCATCCTGATCACCCATGATCTGGGCCTTGCCGCCGCCTATTGCGACCGGGTGGTGGTGATGGAGAAGGGCCGGGTGGTGGAAACCGCCAGCGCGGCCACGATCTTCTCAGAACCCACCCACCCCTACACCCGCAAGCTGATGCGGGCGACGCCACGGCCCGGCGGCAGCTTGCGGGCCCTGCTGCCCGAAGGGAGCGGCAAAGCCGATGAGGCCATGCCCGGCAATCCGCCGTCTGGCGGTGATCTGATGGTGGTGCGCGATCTGGTGAAGGCCTATCCGCGCAAGGGCGGGTCTTCGGACATGGTGCGCCGGCTGTTGCGACGCGACACTGTCCCGCAAGACGCCAGCCCGTTCCGGGCGGTCGACGGCATCTCGTTCACGGTCGGGCGCGGCGAGACGCTGGGGCTGGTGGGGGAAAGCGGCTGCGGCAAATCCACCACCTCGATGATGATCACCCGGCTCGCCGACATCACATCGGGCAGCATCATCTTCGACGGCACCGACATCGGCGCCATTCCCGCGACCCGCTTCGCCCGCATGGATCTGCGCCGCCGCATCCAGATGGTGTTCCAGGATCCGACCGACAGCCTCAACCCCCGCTATACGGCGGCGCGCGCGATCATGGACCCGCTGCTCCGGCTGGGCCCGCCGCAGCCGGCCGCGGCATTGCGGGCGCGCTGCGCCGAACTCGCCGATCTGGTCGGCCTGCCGGTGCATCTGCTCGACCGCTTTCCCCACCAGCTTTCAGGCGGTCAGAAGGCGCGGGTCGGCATTGCGCGGGCGATCGCGCTCAACCCCGATCTGGTCATTCTGGATGAACCGACCGCGGCGCTCGACGTTTCGGTGCAGGCCGTGGTGCTCAATCTGTTGCAAGATCTCAAACAGCGGCTGAGCATGAGCTATATCTTCGTCAGCCACGACCTGAACGTGGTACGGCTGCTGTGCGACCGGGTGATCGTGATGCGCGGCGGCCGGATCGTCGAACAGGGGCCGACAGATACGGTGCTGAACACCCCGACCAGCGACTATACCCGCGACCTGCTGTCTGCCATTCCCCATCCGCCACTCTGATATCCGACGCCGCCCCCGCATCGCCACAACCGCCCACTGGACCGACATGACCGATCCTCTTGCGTTCGCAGCCCCGGCCCCCAAACGCCCCTTGCCCCGCACCCGCACCGAGGCCCTGCGCCAGCAACTCGCCGACGAGATCGTCTCCGGCGCGCTGGAGCCCGGCACGCCGCTGGACGAGAACGAGCTGGCCCGGCGGTTCGGCGTCTCGCGCACCCCCGTGCGCGAGGCCATCCGGCAGCTTGCGGCATCGGGGCTGGTGATGTCGCGGGCGCATCGCGGCGCGGTGGTCGCCCTGCCCACCCCGCGCGAGCTCGACGACATGTTTCGCGCCATGGCCGAGCTGGAGGCGCTGTGCGCCGGCCTCTGTGCCGTCGAGATGACGCCTGAGGACCGGCGGCAGTTGCAGGCCCTTCATGAGCGCATGGGCCAGATGATGCGCGACGGCCTGCGCGACCAGTATGCCGCCGCCAACGATGTCTTCCATGGGCTGATCTATACCGGCACCGGCAACAGCTATCTGGCCGAGATGGCGCTGGCGACCCGGGTGCGGGTCTCTCCCTTCCGCCGCGCGCAGTTCCGCGCCCGCGGCCGCCTGGCCCAATCGAACCGCGAGCATGAAGCGGTGGTGCAGGCGATCATGCGCGGCGACCGCCAGACCGCGACCGAGGTGATGCGCGACCATATCATGATCGTGAAGGATGCCTATGCCAGCGTGTCGCTGCGCGACTGACGCCGCAATCGCGTCCAATACGGTAGGCCCGGACGGTGCCATGATGCGGCGAAAGCCAGGCGTGGAGAGGTGGCGGCGATGGCGAAACACGATCCGCGCAATCAGGCGATCTATCGCACCGACCGGCAGATCGCCGGTGTGGGCCTGCTGACCGCCGCCTTCAGCACCCTGGTCTTCGCGCCCCATGTCCACGAGGAACTGGTGATCGCGATCACCGAGCAGGGCGCCGGGCGCTGCGTCACCCGCGGGGTTTCGGCGGTCGGCACGCCGCAGACGGTGATGGTGTTCAATCCCGGCGAGCCACATGAAGGCGGCGTTGCCGGCGCTCAGGGCTGGCATTATCGCAGCCTGTATGTCGGCGCCGGGCTGCTGGAGCCTGCCCGCGACCGGCTGTTCGGCCGCCGCATCACCCTGCCCTATTTCCGCGACAGCGTGGTTTCCGACCCGGATCTGGCGGCGCTGGTGGTGCGGGCCCATCAGGCGCTGGAACTGCGCGAGGCCAGGCTGATCCGCGAGACGCTGTTGCTGGGCGCGCTGGCCGGACTGTTCGGCCGCCATGGCAATCCGGCGCCGCCGCAGAGCCGGCCGGGACGCGAGCGGCGACCGATACGGAAGGTGGTATCCCTGATGCGCGATGCGCCCGCCCATGACTGGTCGCTGGCGGAGCTTGCAGACACGGCCGGGATGAGCCCGTTCCATTTCTGTCGGGCCTTCCGCAGGGAAACCGGCCTGACACCGCATCTGTATCTGACCCAGATCCGCCTGAACCTGGCCCGCGACGCGCTGGCGCGCGGTGCAGGCCTCGCGGATGCCGCCCTCGCCGCCGGATTTTACGATCAGAGCCATCTGACCCGCCATTTCAAGCGCAGCTATGGCATCACCCCCGGCCGCTATGTCGCGGGCCTTGGCTGAGCAATGCCAGGATCCTCCAATACGACCGGCACCGGCCGGCATCATGCTCGGCACAAGATCCCGCAGCCGGAGACCGCCGTTCATGTCAATCCCATCCGCGTCGACACCAACTGAAATGCCCGTCATCCTGATCTCGGGCGCCACCTCGGGCATCGGCCGCGCCACCGCCCTCGCCTTCGCGCGCCAGGGCGCACGGTTGATGCTGGGCGGCCGCGATGCCGAGCGTGGGCAGTCGGTGCTTCATGCCTGCCAGGACGCGGGCGCCGAGGCCGCATTCGTCGCGGGGGATCTGGCCGCGCCCGGGGCTGCCGGCAGGCTGGTCGACGCCGCGATCGACCGCTTCGGCCGCCTCGACATCGCCTTCAACAATGCCGCGATCCAGGAACCGCGCGCCCTGCTCGCCGACCAGCCCGCAGAGATGGTGGCCCGGGTGGTGGCGACCAACCTGCTTGGTCTGGTCGAGGCGATGCAGGCGCAGATCCGGGCCATGCTGCCCCGGGGCGGTGTCATCATCAACAACGCCTCGGCCAGCGGCGTGCGCAATGCCTATCCGGGGGTGGCGGTCTATTCGGCGTCCAAGGCGGCGGTGATCTCGCTGACGCGCTCGGCGGCGATGGAATACGGGCCGCTGGGCATCCGGATCAACGCGATCTCGCCCGGACGGGTGGAGACGCCGATGCTGATGGGGCCGATCATGAGGGGATCAGGCGTCGCCGATGCCGCGACCATCGCCGCCGGCCTGCCGCTGCGCCGGCTGGGCCAGCCGCACGAGGTTGCAGCCGCGGTGCTGTGGCTGGCCTCGGATGCCGCCGGGTTCGTGGCCGGCCATAACCTGTGTGTCGATGGTGGCTTTCTGGCGCAATAGAGGGGCTGGCAGGCAGTGATCAGCCGCTCAGCCGTGCCGCCAGCGCCGACCAGACCGGCTCCGCCAGATGGTCGGTTTCCATCAGGATCTCATGGAAGGCGCCGGGGGCGATGATCACCTCGGCCGATGGCAACTGCCCGGCCAGCCACAGATGCGCGCGGTTGTCGACCACGCGTTCGGCGCCGGCCGACATGATCGTGACCGGCAGCCGGATGTCGCGGCCACGCGCCGCCACCGCCCGACGGGCGGCGGTGATCGATCGGAAGGCCGCAGCCAGCCAGCCCCAGCTTGTCCCGCCCAGATGCAGGGACGGATCGGCCGCGATCAAGGCGCGCTCGCGGGCCCAGCGCGCCGGGTCGTGGGTGAGGATATTGCCCTGGAAACGCCCGTTGCCGGCGCGGTCCGGCCCCTGCCCGGCGGCGAAGCGTTCCGACAGGCCGCGGCGGCACATGATCCGCGCCAGCGCCGGCACCATGGTGCCCATCGGCGGCACCATCCGGATGCCGATCATCGGCGCGGTCATGATCAGCCGGTCGGGCGCGATCACCGCCGCCGGCCCGCCGGCACCACCTGCCGACGCCCGCTCCACCACCCAGCGCAAGCCCAGATGTCCGCCCATGGAATGGCCAAGCACCGCCAGCGGCCGCGGCAGGCTGGCGCCCGGCCCGGCCATCACCGCGTCCAGATCATCCAGATAGCGGTCGAAATCGTCGACATGGCCGATGGTCGGGTCGGCCAGCATCCGGCCCGACCGGCCCTGACCGCGCCAGTCGATCGCCAGGACATCGCGCCCCATGGCGGTCAGGCGGCCGGCCACCTCGGCATATTTCTCGACGAACTCGCCCCGGCCCTGAAGCAGCAGCACACTGCCGGTCTGCGTCCGACCCGGTGCGGCGTGCCACAGCGCATGGCGGATCGCGATGCCGTCGGGGCCGAGGACAGTGCCTGTCACGTCGGGTGCCGGCCCCGGCGGCGCCGGCGGCACCCCGGCAGTTTCCATGGCGGCGCGTGCGGCCACGGCCGCGTCGAAGCTGGTCATGATGGTCCGGTCGCTCCCGGCTGGATCACAGGGCACCCGAAGGGCGGCAAGGCCGGCATCAGGCCGTCACCGAACTGCGCATCACCCAGACCATGGCATCGATGCGCTTCAGGGCGGTTTTCAGCAGACCCCGGCGATGCGGGTCCAGCCCCGAGACCACCACAGATGTCTCAGGCACCTTGCCGGCCTTGATCCGCGCCACCTGGGCATCCAGCATCAGCGCCATCACCAGAGCATGCGCCTCGTCGATCTGGCGGGCATCGGTGGGGTTCAGCAGACCGGCCTGCCCCAGCGCCGCCAGCCTTTCGGCCGTGCCGGTCAGGGCGATGCCCTGGCGCAAGGCCAGCGCGCGGGCCGCCAGGGTCAGCGGCAGCAGGCCATGGCGCTTCAGGTCCAGCTTGCCGCGGCCATCGGTGCGGATATCGCCGAACAGCCCGATCGGGGCATGCATGTCGTCGAGGTCGCGGGTCATCGCGTGCAGGAAATGGGGAGCGTGCCGGGCATGGTTCAACGCGAAGGCCTTCAGGTCGACGCCGAGCACCTTGTCGCCGAACACCGGCATCATGTCGAAGAAGATATCGGCATTCAGCATGTTGTCGCCTTCGGGATGCGCGATCCAGTCGCGCACCCGGTCGCGCCAGTCCTCGGCCGCATGCCGCCAGGCTGCGTTCGATGCCATCACGCCGCCCTGGCAGAACGGAATGCCGGCATCGTTCAGCAGCCGGCACATCCGGCGGCCCAGTTCGGCGAACCATGGGTCGTCGCTTTCGCGGCCGGCATGGATCAGCGCATTGTCCTGGTCCGGCACCAGCAGGGCTTCGCCCCGCCCCGCCGATCCCAGCACCAGCACGGTATAGGCGGCCGGCGCCGGCCCCGCGCCATCGGCCAGCATCGACGCCTCGGCGATGCCGGCGGCCCGCGCGGTCAGATCCCGGGTCACGGCGCTGATCACCGCCGCGATCGCGCGGGCATCGACCGCCTGATCCAGCAGACTGCCGGCCAGCGGCGCCAGATCGGCCCGCACCGACGCAAGCCCGGCGGCATCTTCGGCTGCGGCGGCGCGATCGCCCATCGCCAGCGCGTCACCGGCCCGCAAGCGCAGCAGCGACCGGCGGGTGATCATGCCCACCGCCCGGCCCATCTGGTCGACCACCACCAGATGGCGGATGCGAAACCGGCGCATGCGGCCGATCGCGACATACACGAAGGCCCCTTCCTCGATGGTCTGCACCGGCCGGCTCATCAGCGCGGCGGCATCGGCATCGGCGGCAGCAGCACCGTCGCGGGCCATGGCGCGCACCAGATCGCGTTCCGTCAGAATGCCTTCCGGCCGGCCCAGCACATCGGTTGCGACCAGCGCCGACACGCCGGCATCGGCCATCACCGCCGCGGCCGCGCGAAGGCTGATCGCCGGCGCCGCCGTCACCAGCGGCCGGTTGGCGACATCGCCCGCCCGATGGCGATACGGATAGCTGTCGAGCCGGAACAAGGCTTCAGCTTGCGAGGGCTCCATCGGCCGCAGGCTCCCTTCTGGTCGCGATCGGGGCGCCGAGCGCCGTCAAATCCTCAAGGCGCCATGCGCCGTCAGATCGATTGTCCCGACAGATCATTTCACGCCCGCGGGCGCGATGCCACCCATGGCCGCACCCATCTTGACGCAGAGCCTACCAGCCGGCCCGGCGCTGGGCTGTGATCACCGCCACCGCACCCGCGGCAAAATCGCGGGCATCGCCCAGAGTGATCACCCCGCGTTCCGCCAGCCGGGGCACCAGAGCCGCGAAAACCCGCCCCGCCAGCAGGGCATCGCCCAGCGCCGTGTGACGGCCGGACACGGCGATCCCCAGCCGCTCGGCGATATGTTCAAGGTCCAGCATCGCCTGATCGGGTTCAAGCCGGGCGTATAATGCCAGCGTGTCCAGGGCGGCGTGGTCACCATCCGGCCAGGGGCGCGCAGCCCCGCCCAGCCGTTCGGCCTCGGCCTTCAGGATCGCCAGATCGAAACCGATATTGTGGCCGATCAGCACCGTGCCCGCGGCCAGATGCCGCAGGCGTTCCAGCGCGACAGCCGGTGGCGGCGCGCCGGCGATCATGGCGGCGTCGATGCCATGAATGCGGGTGGCTGAGGCCGGTATCGCCACCCCCGGATCGACCAGCATGTCCAGCGCCGCAGCCACGAACAACCGCCCGCCGACCAGGCGCACCGCCCCCAGCGACAGCATGCGGTCCGCCGCCACGTTCAGCCCTGTGGTTTCAAGATCCAGCGACAGGCCGGGCAACTGGTCCAGCGGCGTGGCATCGGCGGCCGGTGGCAGGTCGGGTGGCAGATCGTGCAGGGCCAGTGCCATCGGCATCGGCGCCGCCGGCACGGTCGCCACGACGGCCGAACGCATCCGGTCGGGCTCGGCCACCAGAACCCAGCCGCCGCCGACCGATGCGGCGCGCAGGCCGATCATCCGGCCATCGACATGATGAACCGGCCCTGAGGCGACCGTCCGCGACACGGCCGCCGCCAGCAGCGGATCCAGGCTTTCACGGGCGAGTGCGGCATAGACCGAGGTGCCCGCGGCCACGGCATCCGCGCCCAGAAGATCCAGCGCCATCGGGTTCGCGAGCGTCACCAGCCCGGTGGGCGACAGGCCCAGCACCGGCACCGGCAGGGCCGCGACCAGGGCCGCCAGCCGGTGATCGCCACGCCCGCTTGCCGCCCGCGCCCGCTCGGCCAGCGCGCGGGCCAGCCCCAGCAGCCGGGCATCGTGGCCGGGATCGTCGTCACCGGCAAAATCCGGCAGCGGCAGCGTGTTGTCGTCGACCGCCCTCAGCGCCTGGGCCAGATCGCCGCGCAGCCGCGCATCCCCGACCCGCCGGCGCCGGACGACCGCGGCCGCAAGCGAAAGCCCGCCCACTGCCAGGGCGGTGCCGCCCATCAACAGCGCCGGCGCTGCATCGGCCAGCAGTGCCGCCACCACCAGCAGGGCCAACCCGGCCAGAATGGCGGCAGCACCAAGGGTCAGCGCCAGGCGCCCGTCATCGCGCACGGGCCTGCGTATATCCATCGCCATCGCCTTCAGGTCGCTGGCCGCCGCTGCCGACCCGTTCAGGCCGCCACCTGCGCCTGAGAGACGAGATCGCGGGCGATGGCCGGCCAGTCGAGCTGGATATCGCCCTTGGCCAGCGCCCCCATGGCATGGAAGCAGACACCGTTCACGATCATCTCGCGCTCATGCGCACGCAGGCTGGTGTGGATGGGCAGGCAATCGAAGACCCGGGCGCCGCCCACCGCGAACACCCGCGCCGGCGGCACTGGTGCCGCCAGCCGCGCCTGGGCCAGACGATCGGCCAGCACCGCCGTCTCGGCCGCGAAACCGTCGGGCCGGTCGGTGAAATAGGGCGCCGCCGCAAGCGATGTGGCGAATCCATCAACCAGCGGTGCATCGAGCGCCGCCGCATCGTCGACATGTGACCGAAGCCGCGCCTGGGCGACAACGGCCATGTCGGCGCGCACGGCGGCGAAGGCCTCCCACCGCGCCCGTTCCATCATCACCTTGAAGCCCTCTTCGCGGAACAGACTGTGACGCAGCGGCCCGGCCTTGATCTCGCAATAGCCGATGGTCATCCGCTGCCCCACAAAGGCCGCATGGGCTTCAAGGAACCTGTCCAGAGCCGCACGGTCGCGGCCACGTGGCTTCTCGCGCCAAAGGCGCATCATCCGCTGAATCATGGGCGTTCCTGCCATCCCCGGTGTCTCATATTGCGCAAGTCGCTGATCTGCGCTCATAATCTTCTTTGTTGACAAGATTAGCAGTTTCGACGGGAAATCTGTAGAAGATCATTATCCGCGCAGCGGTTGAGGGAGCCGCTGAACGGATTGTACCGGATCACCTGCCGGATCCGGACATGTCGCGTCGGCAGGGTGCGACATATCGCCGCGTGCGAATATGTCGCACAACAAGTGCCGCCGGTTCCAGAGCCGGCTCAGAAGGCACACAGCGACACATCAATGCATTTGGGGGAGAGACATGTCCGACACCAAAGTCCTGACGCCCCAGAAGGCGCAGGAATACTGGCAGAGAACCAAGAACCTCATGTGGGTGGTGCTTGTCATCTGGTTCCTGTCCGGCTTCGTGGTCCACGCGTTTGCGCCAGCTCTGAATCAGATCCGGATCCTGGGCTTTCCGCTGGGCTTCTACATGGCGGCCCAAGGGTCACTGATCATCTTCGTATGGTTGATCTTCTGGTACGTCAATCGCCAGAACCGGATCGACGACGAATTCGGCGTGTCCGAAGACTGAACCCAAGGGGACACGACCAATGGCAACCAAGGGCGACTTCACCCAGAACCTGGGCAAGGTCTACGGCATCTATACCGGCGGCTTCATCGGCTTCACGATCATCCTGGCGATCCTGGAGCAGATGGGGGTGCCCGACCGGATCATCGGCTATGCCTTCGTCGCGGTAACGATCGGCGTCTATGCGATGATCGGCATCCTGAGCCGGACGGTTCAGGTCTCGGAATATTATGTGGCGGGCCGGCGCGTGCCGGCGCTGTACAACGGCATGGCGACCGCCGCCGACTGGATGAGTGCCGCGTCCTTCATCGGCATGGCCGGCACGCTCTATGCATCCGGCTATAACGGGCTCGCCTTCGTGCTGGGGTGGACCGGCGGCTATGTGCTGGTGGCGGTGCTGCTGGCGCCTTACCTGCGCAAATTCGGCCAGTTCACGGTGCCCGACTTCCTCGGCACCCGCTATGACGGTCATACGCCACGGCTGATCGGCATCGTGGTGCTGATGATGTGCTCGTTCACCTATGTGGTGGCACAGGTCACCGGCGCCGGCATCATCGCGTCGCGCTTCCTGGCGATCCCGTTCGAGATCGGCATCTTCGTGGGCCTGCTCGGCATCCTGGTGTGCTCGATGCTGGGTGGCATGCGGGCGGTGACCTGGACCCAGGTGGCGCAGTACATCATCCTGATCATCGCCTATCTGATCCCGATCGTGCTGATGTCGGCGCAGTTGACCGGGGTGCCGATCCCGCAGTTGATGTACGGCTATGCGCTGCAGGATATCGAACAGATCGAGCCCAGCCTGGGCGTCACGGTCGGCCATGTCACGGCCTTCGCGCGTGATGGCGACATGCTGAACTTCTTCAGCCTGGTGCTGTGCCTGATGGTCGGCACCGCGGCATTGCCGCATGTGCTGATGCGGTTCTTCACCACGCCCAGCGTGCGTGAGGCACGGTCATCGGTGGGCTGGAGCCTGCTGTTCATCTTCCTGCTCTATTTCAGCGCGCCGGCCTATGCCGCCTTCGCCAAGCTGGAGGTCTACACCAACGTCATCGGCCAGCCCATCGCCAGCCTGCCGGAATGGGTGAGCATCTGGTCCGAGATCGGCCTGCTTTCCATCAAGGATCTCAATGGCGACGGCCTGCTTCAACTGGCCGAATTCACCATCAACAACGACGCCATCGTGCTGGCCACGCCGGAAATCGCCGGTCTGCCCTATGTCATCGCCGGCCTGGTCTCGGCAGGTGGCCTGGCCGCGGCGCTGTCGACCGCCGACGGCCTGCTGCTCGCCATCGCCAATGCGCTCAGTCACGACGTCTACTATAAGATGATCGATCCCAAGGCGAGTTCGTCGCGCCGGCTGATCGTGGCACGGGTTCTGCTGGTCGTGGTGGCAGGGTTCGCGGCCTATGTCGCCTCGTTCAAGCCCGCAGGCATCCTGTCGATGGTGGCCTGGGCATTCTCCATTGCCGCGTCCGGCCTGTTCCCGGCCCTGGTGATGGGGGTGTGGTGGAAACGCACCACCAAGGTGGGTGCCTGCGCCGGCATGCTTGCCGGCCTGGGCGTCTGCCTGCTCTATCTTGCCGGCACCCAGTGGTACGGTATGGGGCTGTGGTTCGGGGTGAAGAACATCTCGGCCGGATTGTTCGGCATTCCGGTGGGCTTTGCCGTAACCTACGTCGTCAGCCTCATGACCCGCGAGCCCTCGCAGGACATGCAGGATTTCGTCGAATTCGTCCGCGTTCCCAGCGCCAGGCTGGCGGAAAGCAACCCTTATGCGCAGGGCCTGAAGGCCTGAGCCGACATCCGCGCGCCGGCGGCGCCAGGGCATCGCGCCCTGGCGCCGTCGGCATGTCCGGGCTTGCCTGGCGGCGGCTGCAATGACACCGTCGGGCTTCGGTGCGCCGGCACGCGCAACCAAAGAGGGGAGACAGACACTCCGCCATGCAGTTCGATCCGTTCTTCTGGAATCACTGGTATTTCCATATTCCCAACTACATTCTGTCGCTGCTGGTCTATACGCTGATCGGACGGGCGCTGCTGTCGGCGTTCGTGCAGCCCGACAATCCCAACTATATCTGGCGATTTTTCTGCCGGATCACCGACCCGGTGCTGAAGATCACCAATCCACTGACCCCGCGCTTCGTGGTCAGCGGGCTGCGGCCGATCGTGGCGGCCGGCTATCTGTGGATCCTGCGGCTGATATTCTGGCTCATCATGTACAATCTGGGCCTGGCGCCCCGGCTTGCAGACCAGATGGGCTGACACCGCCCCCAGTCTTGCAGACGATCGCGGAACCATCGACACCGACCACAATTTTGGCACTGGCAGGCAGAACGGGGCCGCGCCATCTTTAATGGGCGCCCGGGCGTCCCGGGCGTTCATCGCACCCCTTATATATCTTCCTGTCCGCGCCCCGGTTCGTGTGCCGGCCGGCATCGGCCCGTGATGCCTGCCCGTCGTGTTGTCCCGTCTGCCGCAAAGCGTCTTGCGATATGCCGATCGACCTTCTGGAACAAGCCGCCACCGTTTCGGTGCGCCGCGCCTGCGCGTTTTCTCTCCTCGCCATCTGGGTGATCATGATGGCGCTGGTCTACGACCCGTTGATGAGCCTGAGATCGGGGGCGATCCTGGTGACGATGGTGGGGGCGATCCTCACCCTCAAGGCCTATCGCGCGCCGCATCAGGACCACCGCCGCACCGAGGTCTGGCACGCCGTCAAGGCGGATCTGAAGCTGCCCGCCGAGCAGGCCCGGCAGTTGATCAACAGCACGTTGCAGCGGATCTATTTCGACCATGCGACCGTTTTCGGCGGCGTGGCGCTGGTCATGTGGGGCGTGGTGATCTGCGTCGGGGTGATTGCCACGCTCTGAACGCTGGTCGGCTCTGAACGCTGTTCGGCGCGTGCCGCCGCTCAGGCCGGCACGCCATCCACGCCGATGCCCATAACCCGGCCATCGGTCTCGCGCAGCCGCGCGCCCCAGGCGCCAGCCATATGGATCACCCGGCGCGGGCGCAGCCGCCACAGCCGTTCGGCGCCCGGGTGACGGCGCAGTTCCGGCCCCTGCCAGATGATCTCGACATCCCCCGACAGGCTCAACAGGTCACCGGTCAGGAAATCCGGCACCAGAATCCCGGCGGCGGGACGCAGCACCATGTTGCCGAGCGTGTTGAAATAGCGGTTGCCGGCATAATCGGGCACGGTGACGGCACCGTCGGCCTCCACCACCGCAAAGCCCCGCGGGCCGCCGCGATGCGACACATCCACGCCCGCCGCACGGCCGCTGGCGCGGCTGTCGGCGGCGCTGGCGACGAACAGGGTGTCGGCGGCGGCGATCATCTCCCGTGCCGCCGGGCTCAGCCGGTCGGCCACGGCCACCGGCGGGGTCTGCGTCATGCCACCCCGCCCCGGCGCTGCCACACGCGGCCTGATGAAACGCGGGCAATTGCCGAAACACTGATCGACCAGGATATCGATGCACAGCGCCGTCGGATCGATGGCAGCCGGCGCAGCCCCCTCGGCTTCCATCTCGGCCGGGCTGCGCACCCGCAGCACGCGACCGTTCAGCCGGTTGCGCCGCCGGGTTTCCGGCACGATGCCCAGCAGCCCCAGCGCCGCGCCCGGCACCAGATGATCCGCCAGCGGGTCGCCCGCGGGGATGGTCGCTGTGATGCTCAACACCCGCGGGTCCGGCGCCTGGATAAACCCCGCCGGCCCGGCCAGCAGCGACGCCCAGGGCAGCCCGCCGGCATCGACCGATCCAACCAGCACGAAAGGCAGCGCCATGAAGAACAGGCGATGCTGGTCCGGCATATGATCGCGCAGCACCTGCGGACCGATGGCGGCCATCCGCGCGCCCAGCCCGTACAGATCCTGCACGGCCCGCTCGCCGGCATGAAAACCGGCGCCGTCATCGGCGATGACGCCCCCCTCCGTCTCAGGGGATGGCGACGGCGATGACGGATCCTGTTCCGACCGCTCGGACATGCCCACGCTCCTTGATCCCGACTGTCCGCATGATAGCACCGCCTCGCCGCTTATATACCCCTGCGGCGAGACGACAGAGCCCTGAAGCGCGCCCGAGCGCGGGCCATGCGCGGCACGCCACGTCCGCCTCGAAATGACCCAACACGAGATGCGACGGACCAAAAGCGGTCACGTTAATGCCCGCACCAATCGAATATGAGAGGTGATAGATTTCTCTTGTCGCAGCACAGTGAAGACCGGCTCTGGCAACAGAGTTTCGATTTTCGCACCCACGGATCATCGGCCGGATATTTCCGGACAACCACTCTGAATGGGCAAGTCGACAGACGGTGACATGAATATCGGGCGGCGTATCCTGCCCGCGACCAGTGCGACCTGGTAGATCAGGATGGATGCACATGGCACACCGTTCCCGACACGCCCCAGAAACAAGGAGAGTTACGTCATGGGCAGTCTTCTTCATTGGGCAATCGTCTTCCTTATCGTGGCGCTGGTTGCCGCCCTGCTTGGCTTTGGCGGCGTTGCCGGCACCGCGATGGCGGGGGCCAAGATTCTGTTCTGGGTTGCGATCGTGATCTTTGTGATCGCCCTGGTTGCCGGGCTGCTGCGACGGGGCCGGTAGTCGCTCAGTCACCCCCTGAATGCCCCCGACAATCCGAACGGGCGGCCGGATCATCCGGCCGCCCGTTCGGCGTTTCAGATGCCGGCCATCGGCCGCACATATTTTGTTCCGTGTCATCGAGACGCACACAGCAACGACACGTCACGCGTCGCGATCGGGGGGCGCCCCCCGCTGCTCCATCAGGGTCTCGCCAGCGCGGCGACCTGCGGCACGTCCTTGTCGCCACGTCCCGATACAGATACCACCATCACGTGATCGGCGGGGAATGCCGGGGCCAGCAGCGCCACCTGCGCCAGCGCATGGGCGGATTCCAGCGCCGGAATGATCCCCTCCAGCCGTGACAGCAGATGGAAGGCCGCCACCGCCTGATCGTCGGTCGCCGACAGATAGCGCACCCGTCCGATCTGATGCAGCCAGGCATGTTCGGGGCCGATGCCGGGATAGTCGAGCCCGGCCGAAATCGAATGGGCCTCGGTGATCTGCCCGTCATCATCCATCAGCAGGAAGGTGCGGTTGCCGTGCAGCACGCCCGGGCGGCCGCCGGTCAGCGAGGCGGCATGGCGGCCGCTCGCCAACCCGCAGCCTGCGGCTTCCACGCCATAGATCGCAACCGACGGCTCGTCCAGAAACGGATGAAACAGACCCAGGGCATTCGAACCGCCGCCGATGCAGGCAATGAGGCTGTCGGGCAGCCTGCCCTCGGCCTGATGAAGCTGGGTGCGGACTTCGTCGCCGATCACGGTCTGGAAATCGCGCACCATCATCGGATAGGGATGCGGCCCGGCCACGGTGCCGATGCAGTAGAAGGTGTCGGCGACGTTGGTCACCCAGTCGCGCAACGCCTCGTTCATCGCATCCTTCAGGGTCCGGGCGCCCGACAGGGCCGGCACGACCCGGGCGCCCAGCATCTCCATCCGGATGACATTGGGCATCTGTCGCTCGATATCGACCGCCCCCATATAGACCACGCAATCCAGCCCGAAACGGGCACAGAGCGTGGCGGTGGCCACACCGTGCTGGCCGGCGCCGGTTTCGGCGATGATCCGCCGCTTGCCCATCCGCCGGGCCAGCAGGATCTGCCCCAGCACGTTGTTCACCTTGTGCGAGCCGGTGTGATTCAGATCCTCGCGCTTCAGATAGATCCTGGCGCCGCCCAGATGGGCCGTCAGCCGTTCGGCAAAATAGAGCGGGCTGGGCCGGCCGATATAATGGGCCCGCAACCCGGCCATCTCGGCCTGAAATGCCGGATCGGCGCGCGCCGCCGCATAGGCCGCTTCCAGCTCCAGAAGATTGGGCATCAGGGTTTCGGCCACGAACCGGCCGCCGAAGATGCCGAAACGGCCCTGGTCGTCGGGGCCGTTGCGCAGGCTGTTGGGGCGAAGATGGGCCGTGTCAGGCGATGTCATCGGAAAAGACCTCCGGAGCTGTGTTCTCACGGAAGGCCGCACCCCGGAACCCCGCTCCCGCCGTCCGATCCCGGGACAGAACAAAAGCCGCTCTCCAAGGTGAGCGGCTTTCCACAGGGCATGACGACTGCCGGTGAAACCGCCCGCTTACGCGGGCCACCAGCGGCGGGTCTGCATGGGGCAGATGGATGTGTGCGGGATCGTCATGGACATCAGGCTATCACCGCCCGGGGGGCAACGCAATTCTCAGCAGGTGCCCGCATCTGCCGATGGCGGCTGTGGCATGTTGTCAGTCTGCGCTGGTGAACCGGTCGCGCGCCGGCGTCGTATCGAACGGAAGAAACAGGTCGAAATCGTCGATCGCCCGGATGTGGATGCTCGCGCGCGATGGCGGTGGTGGGCCCGGCAGGATTCGAACCTGCGACAACACCGTTATGAGCGGCGGGTTCTAACCGCTGAACTACAGGCCCCCACGACCGACCGGCACCCGGCCGATGCCACGCAACGTGTCGCCACGTCATCGACACCAGCGGTTACCGGGCGCACACCTTGTCCAGTTCTGCATGATCAGTCAAGAGCAGGCGCGTCTGACGCCCAAGGCGACCTGTAAAAAAACGCGGCCGGAAAATGCTTTCCGGCCGCGTTTTCACAGATGGTCGTGCAGGCGTGCGATGCCCCTGGGGCCATAACGCCTAGTGGTCGAGGAAGCTGCGCAGCTTGCGCGACCGGCTGGGATGCTTCAGCTTGCGCAGGGCCTTGGCCTCGATCTGGCGGATGCGTTCGCGGGTGACCGAGAACTGCTGCCCCACCTCTTCAAGGGTGTGGTCGGTGTTCATGCCGATGCCGAAGCGCATCCGCAGCACCCGTTCCTCGCGCGCCGTCAGGCTGGCAAGCACCCGGGTGGTGGTTTCCTTCAGATTGGAATGGATCGCCGCATCGACCGGCAGGATCGCATTCTTGTCCTCGATGAAATCACCCAGATGGCTGTCTTCCTCGTCGCCGATCGGCGTTTCAAGGCTGATCGGTTCCTTGGCGATCTTCAGAACCTTGCGGACCTTCTCAAGCGGCATCTGCAGCTTCTCGGCCAGCTCTTCCGGGGTCGGCTCGCGGCCGATCTCGTGGAGCATCTGCCGCGAGGTGCGGACCAGCTTGTTGATGGTCTCGATCATGTGTACCGGAATCCGGATCGTCCGGGCCTGGTCGGCGATCGACCGGGTGATGGCCTGACGGATCCACCAGGTGGCATAGGTCGAGAACTTATAGCCACGGCGGTATTCGAACTTATCCACCGCCTTCATCAGCCCGATATTGCCTTCCTGAATCAGATCCAGGAACTGAAGGCCGCGGTTGGTGTACTTCTTGGCGATCGAGATCACCAGACGCAGGTTCGCCTCGACCATTTCCTTCTTGGCCTGACTCGCCTCGCGCTCACCGCGCTGGACATTGTTGACCAGCCGCTTGAACTCGGTCACCGGCAGACCGACTTCGCGCGCCAGCCGCGAGATGCCCTCGCGGATATCCGCCGCCTCGCCGCCATGGCGCTCAAGGAAGGTCTTCCAGGCCTTGCCGTTCTGGGCACCGATCACCGTGAACCAGTTCGGCGCCAGTTCCTGGCCGCTGTACAGGCGCAGGAAGTCCTCGCGCTTCACCCGGCAGCCCACCGCCAGACGCATCAACTGGCCTTCCAGCGACATCAGGCTGCGGTTCAGCAGATACAGTTCCTCGACCAGATTGTCGATCCGGCCCTGGGCGAAGTTCAGGCCCCGGACCATCTCGATCACGTCGGCCTTGGCGTTCTCGAACCGCCCGCGCGCCTGTGCGGTCTGGTCCTCGCCCTTGAGTGCTGCTTCCAGGCGCTTGGCCTGAAGCTTTTCAAGCTTCTGCCAGGCCTCGACGATCTTGTCGAAGCTCTCAAGGATCACCGGGGTCAGCTCGGCTTCCATCACCGAGATCGACACGGCGGCGCCGTCGCCCTCTTCGTCTTCCTCGTCATCCGTCTCGGCCGGGCGGACGACCTCTTCCTCGTCGTCGTCTTCACCGGCCGCCTTGCGCGGTGCCTCAGCATCGTCCGCAACCGCTGCCGGCCGGGCCGCTGCCGCGACACCACCGGCCACGACCGCCGCACCGTTCGCGGCCGCCGCACCATTGGGGCCGGCGCCGTTGGGGCCGGCGCCGTTGCCGTTCACCACCGGCACGATCGTGCCGGCCAGCATCGCCGCCTCGACCTCGGCCTCGTCGCCGATCGGGGGCTGATCGGTGCCATAGCTGGCTTCCAGATCGATGATGTCGCGCAGCATCACCTCGCCGCCCGCCAGCATGTCGCGCCAGCGCACGATCGCCCGGAAGGTCAGCGGGCTCTCGCAGATCGCGCCGATCATGGTGTTGCGACCGGCTTCGATCCGCTTGGCCAGCAGGATCTCGCCTTCACGCGACAGCAGCTCGATCGACCCCATCTCGCGCAGATACATCCGCACGGGGTCGTCGGTGCGGCCCAGTTCCTCTTCTTCCACCGAGGTCGCGTGGGAAGCGCCGAAGCCTTCTTCTTCCTCGTCCTCGCCGCGCGCCTGGTTCTCGCCCAGTTCCTCGCCTTCTTCCTCGTTCTCGACGACGTTGATGCCCATCTCAGAGAGCATGGCCATTACGTCTTCGATCTGCTCGGACGAAAGCTGATCCTGGGGCAACGCCTTGTTCAGTTCGTCATAGGAGATGTAGCCGCGCTCCTTGGCGCGGGCCACCATCTTCTTGACGGTGACTTCCAGCGAATCGACCAGCGGTCCATCGGGCGCGTCATCCCGCCCTTCGCCGGCTTCAACAGCCGTGGTCGCTTTTTTCGCCATTATTCGTCGTTCCCCCGCTCAGAAACGCACGCTGCGCCTTGATTCCGATGCTTGTTCAACGGTCGATGCTCCGTCCTTCAACGGCCGTGAGGCGCCGCCCCCGCAACGGCAATACCTGCCGCTGCGGCGACGACGCCCCGCGTCATCGCCGAACCTGCCCCGACCGTCAAAGGTCGAAACCGTCGCTCTGGTCGAAAGCCGCCAGCGCCCGTTCGTTCTCGTCAACGAGCCTCTTGAGCGCGACGAAGCGTTGCAATGCCTCTTCCGTCATGCTCTCGACAAGCTCCCGCTCTGCGGCTTTCAATTCGTCGACCAGTTGCGCGTGCCGATGTACGGCCAGCACATTGCGCCATCCGGCCAGAACCCTGTCGAATGCAGCGCCCGGTGTGAAGAAGGGCACCCGGCCCGTATGCGCCGGTGCCATCAGCCGTTCAACCAGGTCCGCAAACCCTCGAAGTCTCAGATGGTCTCGCAGCCGATCACTGTCAAGCCCGGACTCCGATGCGTGCGTATCTACGATTGCCGCACGCAACATGTCAAGTGACGGGGTCGCAATCGGCAGATTTGCCACCTCGTTCTCGACCACGTCAAGCAATTGCGGATGCAGCAGAACGCCCGCCAGCAGCGCCGCTTCCCGCCGCGTCGCCTGACCGTCGCGGCCGGTGCCCAGAGCCGGTGCCGCGATCGGCGACGGATCGTCGGTCAGATCGCCGGGCCTGGGCGGCTTGCCGCCGCGGCCCTTGGCATAGCCGCCGCCCTTGCCGAAGCCCGCCCCCTGGCCATAGCCAGACTGTCCCGATTGCTGCGGCCCGCCCGACGGACTGCGCCGGTTGCGGCGCAACTGCCAGACCCGGTCGCGGAAATCCCGGCGATAGAGATCCCGCACCAGGGGTTCGCGGATCGTATCGGCCAGCGTCATCAGATCGGCTTCCAGCGCCGCCATGCGTTCCGGCGTATCGGTGGTGTGGCTTTCCAGCATCGACTGCCACAACAGATCCACCATCGGCTGCGGCTGAGCGATCGCCCGATCGAAGGCGGCAACCCCTTCGGTCCGGATCAGGCTGTCGGGGTCGTGGCCACCGGGCAGACGCGCGAAGCGCAGGCTCAACCCCGGCCGCAACAAAGGCAGCGCCCGTTCGGCCGCGCGCCGGGCCGCCCGGATACCGGCGCTGTCGCCATCCAGACACAGGATCGGCTCAGGCGCCATCCGCCACAATTCCTCGATCTGCATCTCGGTCAGGGCGGTGCCGAGCGGTGCCACCGCATGCGGCCGGCCGGCCATCACCAGCGCCGCCACATCCAGATAGCCTTCGGCGACCAGCACCGTGCCGGCGCGCCGCGCCGCCTCTCGCGCAACCGGCCAGCCATAGAGCACACGGCCTTTTTCGAACAGCGGCGTGTCGGGGCTGTTCAGGTATTTCGGCTCGCCATCGCCCAGCACCCGGCCACCGAAAGCGATGATCCGGCCGCGGCGATCGGCGATCGGGATGATCAGGCGGCCGCGGAAATAATCGAAGGCGGAGCGGTCCTCGCGCTGGCGGGCCAGGCCGACCTCCAGCAACTGCGGCAGCTTGACGCCGCGCTGCTCGAAGGTGCGGATCAGCATGTCGCGCCGGTCGGGGGCATAGCCGAAGCGGAACCGCTGCCAGCTCTCCGGGCCGAAACCGCGCCGGCGGAGATAGTCGCGCGCCGGCGCCGCCTCGTCGGTTCCCAGCCGGCTTTCGAACCAGCGGCAGGCCTCCTCGATGACGTCGACCAGGCCTTCGCGCCGCTCCGCCTTGCGCCTGGCATCGGGATCCTCGGCCGGAACCGCCAGCCCCGCCTCGCCGGCCAGCCGCTCGACGGTCTCGCGGAAATCGAATCCGCCCAGCTTCATCTCGAAATCGATCGCGTCGCCCTTGGCGCCACAGCCGAAGCAATAATAGAAGCCCTTGTCATCGCTGACGGTGAAGCTCGGGGTCTTCTCGTTGTGGAACGGGCACAGACCGGTGTGCTCACGGCCGCGCCGGACCAGCCGGACCCGCCGGCCAACGACATCCGACAGGCGGATGCGGGCGCGCAGTTCTTCCAGGAATCCCGGAGGCAGGGCCATCTCAGATCAATGCTCCGTGGCGGCCATGCGGCATCAGCACCCGCGCAGCATCCGCTTGACCTTGGCGCTGGCGCAGGAGAGATCCATTTCCGGCCCATAGGCCGACCGCAGGGCATCCAGTGTCCGGCCCATATCCTTCAGGCCCTTGGCACAGCAGGCGGCGACCGTGGCGCGCACGGCGGCATCGATTTCATCTTCCGACATCTGCGGCGGCAGAAAGCCACGGATCACGTCCTGCTCGTGCAGTTCCTGCTCGACCAGTTCGATGCGGCCGCTCTGCTCATAGGCGCGGATGCTCTCGTCGCGCTGGCGCAGCATGGTGCGGAGCATGTCGAGGATTTCGTTGTCGTCGATGCCGTTGCGCCCCTTCAGATGGGCGGCCGCATCGCGATCGCGGATCGCGGTCCGGATCAGCCGCAACACGGCGAGTTCGTCATCGCGACCCTGGGCTTCCGTCTGTTTGAGCGCATCCTTGAGGCGCGCACGTATCATGGTGTCGATCCCTTGAAGGCACGCATCGGCGGCGACGGTGCGGGTCGAAATGGTACGGGGTCGGAACTGCGGGTCATTCACGGGCATGACTCAACGCAGGTCGGGTCAGGTGACAAGCCTTCATATTGCGTTGCACCGGGCTGGTATTCAATGCCTGCTGACCGCTGGGGAGGGTTGCCATGATGCAGCCGGCTCGCGGCTTGACCCACACCGGGGCTTTGCGTATGGTCCGTCCGGTCGATCCGGCGCCCACACGCCGGGCGTCTTTGCACGCGCCGATACCGCTGCCGCAGGACTTGTCTTCAAACCCCTGCGCCTGTGACCTGCCTGCCCGCCCCGGATCGTCGGGACGCATCAGCCGCCAAAGGCTGGATGATGATGCAGATCGGGCCCCGCGGAACCGGCACTGCTGCTCCGGATGGACCACGAGTTTTGCTCAACATCGGCCGCCCTGGGTCATTCCGGGCGGCCGCGTCGCATCATCCTGGGGGCTCGCATCATGCAAGAGGCGTCGAACTCGCCCGCCCAGGCGGCCACGGCCGCCCTCGTTCTGGCAGACGGCACGGTTTTCTGGGGCCAGGGCGTCGGCGCACGAGGCATCGCCGAGGGCGAGCTGTGCTTCAACACCTCGATCACCGGCTATCAGGAGATCCTGACCGATCCGTCCTATGCCGGTCAGATCATCACCTTCACCTTCCCGCATATCGGCAATGTCGGCACCAATGACGAGGATCTTGAGACCACGACGCCGGCGGCGCGTGGCTTCGTGCTCCGCAGCCTGCCGACCGAACCGTCGAATTTCCGCTCGACCCGCAGGCTCCAGGACTGGACCGCCTCGCACGGGCTGATCGGCATCGCCGGCGTCGATACCCGCCGCGTCACCCGCCATCTGCGCGATCAGGGGCCGCAGAATGCGGTGGTCTGGCATGGCGATGCCGGCACGGCGGATCTGGAAGCGCTGAAGGCGGCGGCGAAGGCCGCACCGAGCCTGGAAGGCCTGGACCTGGCCATCACCGTCAGCTGCCGGCAGAGCTATGCCTGGGCGGAAACCCCCTGGGTTCTGGGCCAGGGCTTCGGCCGCCAGGAGGCCCCGCGCTTCAAGGTGGTGGCGGTCGATTACGGCGCCAAGCGCAACATCCTGCGCTGCCTGGCCGGGACCGGTGCCGAGGTGGTGGTGGTGCCGGCGACGGCGACCGCCGAGGACATCCTCGCCCACAACCCCGATGGCATCTTCCTGTCGAACGGCCCGGGCGATCCGGCGGCGACCGGCGAATACGCGGTGCCGGTGATCCGGCAGTTGATCGAGACCGGCAAGCCGACCTTCGGCATCTGCCTTGGTCACCAGTTGCTGGCCCTGGCGGTGGGTGCGCGGACCGAGAAGATGGCCCGCGGCCATCGCGGCGCCAACCAGCCGGTCAAGGATCTGACCACCGGCAAGGTGGAGATCACCTCGCAGAACCATGGCTTCCGGGTGGTGTCCTCCTCGCTGCCTAAGGGCGCCGAGGTGACCCATGTCTCGCTGTTCGACGACACGCTTGAAGGCTTCCGACTGACCGACAAGCCGGTCTTCGCCGTGCAGTACCATCCCGAAGCCTCGCCGGGACCGAAGGACAGCCACTACCTCTTCGACCGTTTCGCGCGCCTCATCGAGAAGACCAAGACCGATGCCTAAGCGTACCGATATCAAGTCGATCCTGGTGATCGGCGCCGGCCCCATCGTCATCGGTCAGGCCTGCGAATTCGACTATTCGGGCACCCAGGCCTGCAAGGCGCTGAAGGAAGAAGGCTACCGGATCATCCTGGTCAATTCGAACCCGGCCACGATCATGACCGATCCGGGGCTGGCCGATGCGACCTATGTCGAGCCGATCACGCCCGAAATCGTGGCCAAGGTGATCGAGGCCGAGCGCCCCGATGCCCTGCTGCCGACCATGGGCGGGCAGACCGCGCTGAACACGGCCCTTGCCCTGTCGCGCGACGGCACGCTGAAGAAATACGGCGTCGAGCTGATCGGCGCCAATGAGGCGGCGATCGAGAAGGCCGAAGACCGGCTGCTGTTCCGCGACGCCATGGACCGCATCGGCCTGGCCACCCCGCGCAGCCACGTGGTCCGCACCATGCAGGCGGCGCGTGAGGCGATGGAGTATGTGGGCCTGCCGGCGATCATCCGCCCGTCCTATACGCTGGGCGGCACCGGTGGCGGCATTGCCTATAACCGGCAGGAATTTGAAGAAATCGTGGCCAGCGGCCTCGATGCCTCGCCGGTGAACGAGGTGCTGGTCGAGGAGTCGGTCCTCGGCTGGAAGGAATTCGAGATGGAGGTGGTCCGCGACCATGCGGACAACTGCATCATCATCTGCTCGATCGAGAATATCGACCCGATGGGCGTGCATACCGGCGACAGCATCACTGTGGCGCCGGCGCTGACGCTGACCGACAAGGAATACCAGATCATGCGTGACGCCTCGCTCGCGGTTCTCCGCGAGATCGGCGTCGACACCGGCGGGTCGAACGTGCAGTTCGCGATCGACCCCGAAACCGGCCGCATGGTCGTGATCGAGATGAACCCCCGGGTGTCGCGGTCGTCGGCGCTGGCCTCGAAGGCCACCGGCTTCCCGATCGCCAAGGTCGCGGCCAAGCTGGCGGTGGGCTATACGCTCGACGAGGTCCAGAACGACATCACCGGCGTGACGCCGGCATCGTTCGAGCCGACCATCGACTATGTCGTGACCAAAATCCCGCGCTTCGCCTTCGAGAAGTTCCCGGGCACCGCGCGCCTGCTCTCCACCTCGATGAAGGCGGTGGGCGAGGTGATGGCGATCGGCCGCTGCTTCGAGGAGTCGCTGCAGAAGGCGCTGCGCTCGATGGAGACCGGCCTGACCGGTCTCGACGAGATCGAGATCGCCGGCGGCGCCGGCACCAGCGAGGTCGAGGCCGTCCGCTCCGCCCTGGCGATGCCGACCCCCGACCGGCTGCTGGTCATCGCCCAGGCGCTGCGCGCGGGCCTGACGACCGAGGAGATCCACGAGGCATCCGATTACGATCCGTGGTTCATCGAGCGTCTGGCCGGTCTGGTCGCGGTCGAGGCCGAGGTGCGCGAGGACGGCCTGCCGTCGGATGCCGCCGGCTGGCGCCGTCTGAAATCTCTGGGCTTTTCGGATGCCAGGCTGGCGAAGCTGGCCGGCCTCGACGAGGAGATCGTCCGGGCCCGGCGCTGGAAGGCGGGCGTGCATCCGGTGTTCAAGCGGGTGGATACCTGCGCCGCCGAGTTCGAGGCCCGCACGCCCTATATGTATTCGACCTATGAACTGCCGGCCTTCGACGGCACCGTCGAATGCGAGGCCCAGCCCACCGACCGCACCAAGATCATCGTGCTGGGTGGCGGACCGAACCGGATCGGCCAGGGGATCGAGTTCGACTATTGCTGCGTCCATGCCGCCTATGCGCTCAGCGAGGCCGGCTATGAGACGATCATGGTCAACTGCAACCCCGAGACGGTGTCGACCGATTACGACACCTCCGACCGGCTGTATTTCGAGCCGCTGACGGTCGAGGACGTGCTGGAACTGGTGCGGGTGGAGACCCGTAACGGCACGCTCAAGGGCGTGATCGTGCAGTATGGCGGTCAGACACCGCTGAAGCTGGCCGAGCCGCTGGAAAAGGCCCAGGTGCCGATCCTGGGCACCTCGCCCGATGCGATCGATCTGGCCGAAGACCGTCGCCGCTTCCAGAAACTGCTGAACGATCTTGGCCTGAAGCAGCCGGCCAACGACACCTGTCACAGCGAGGACGAGGCCCTGGCGATCGCCCAGCGCATCGGCTTCCCGCTGGTCGCGCGGCCGTCTTACGTGCTGGGCGGCCGGGCGATGGAAATCGTCCACGACATGGCCGGCCTGTCGTCGTATATGCGCCGGACGGTGCGGGAATTCGGCAACAAGCCGGTGCTGCTCGACCGCTTCCTGACCGATGCGATCGAGGTGGATGTCGACGCGCTCTGCGATGGCGAGCGGGTCGTGGTCGCCGGCATCATGGAACATATCGAGGAAGCCGGCGTCCATTCCGGCGACAGCGCCTGCACCCTGCCGCCCTATTCGCTGAGTGACGAGATCATCGCCGAGATCGGCCGCCAGACCGAAGCCATGGCGCTGAAGCTGGGCGTGATCGGGTTGATGAACGTGCAGTTCGCCGTCAAGGACCGCGAGATCTATATCCTTGAGGTCAATCCGCGCGCCAGCCGCACGGTGCCCTTCGTCGCCAAGGCCATCGGTCATCCGATCGCCAAGATCGCGGCACGGGTGATGGCGGGCGAAAAGCTCGATGCCTTCGACCTGACCCAGCGCTCGCGCGGGCATATCGCCATCAAGGAAGCGGTCTTCCCCTTCGCCCGCTTCCCCGGTGTCGACATCCTGCTGGGCCCCGAGATGAAGTCGACCGGCGAGGTCATGGGCCTCGACACCGATTTCGGCCGCAGCTTCGCCAAGGCACAGTTGGCGGCGGGCGTGCGCCTGCCGACCGCGGGCCGGGTGTTCGTGTCGGTGCGTGACGACGACAAGGCGGCCATGGTCGAGATCGCCCGCGGCCTGAAGGCGCAGGGCTTCGACATCGTGGCCTCGCGCGGCACCGCCAGGGTGCTGACCGATGCCGGCATCGCGGTCGAGATCGCCAAAAAGGCCCATGAGGGCCGGCCGAACATCATCGACCAGATCAAGGACCGGCGGATCGACATGGTGTTCAACACCACAGCCGGATCGCAGGCGATTTCCGACAGCTATTCGCTGCGCCGCGAAACCCTGATGAACAAGGTTCCCTACTTCACCACGGTGGCGGGTTGTCGGGCGGTGGTTCTCGCAATTGCGGCAATCCGGGCCGGCACGCTTGAAGTCCGATCCCTGCAATCCTATTCTGCCTAGGACGGTCGCTGAAAAACGGCTGATGACATGCGGGGCCGATGAAAATCGGCCCCGCATGTGTTCCTATTGTCGTGCTGCAACATACCCGGCATCCGGTGTCGCGATGATCCGTCGCGGGCCCAAGGCCGGATGGTGCCGCACAGTCCAGAACCTATCGCGGAACGGCATTCCCCTCGACGATCGCCGCCCGTCCGACGACCAACGTGGAAAGCGTCATACCTATGGAAAAAGTTCCCATGACGTTGGAAGGCTTCGACCGACTGACTGCCGAACTCAAGCATCTGAAGACGGTGGCGCGGCCGGACGTGATCAATGCGATCGCCGAAGCCCGCGCGCATGGCGATCTGTCCGAGAATGCGGAATATCACGCCGCACGTGACCGCCAGAGTTTTATCGAAGGCCGGATCGGCGAGCTTGAGGACAAGCTTTCGCGGTCGGAGGTCATCGATCCCAGCAAGCTTTCGGGCGACCGGGTCAAGTTCGGGGCCACCGTGAAGGTGGTCGACGAAGAGACCGACGAGGAAACCAGCTATCAGATCGTCGGCGTCGATGAAGCCGACCTGAAGATCGGCCGGATTTCCGTGACCTCGCCGATGGCCCGCGCCCTGATCAACAAGGCTGCCGGCGAAACCGTCGAGGTCGCCACTCCGAAGGGGCGCCGGTCCTATGAAATCCTGGCCGTGCGTTTCTGACCGGTCCGGGCATTAACGCGGAAGACCACCATTGAAAGCGGCCGGCGGATCATCGTGATCCGCCGGCCGCTTTCGTCTGTCGTATGTGGTGTCTGTCGTATGTGGGGCCGGCGCTCAGGCCGGCACATCCGGCTGATCGGGCCCCAGGCGCCGGGCCACGAAGCGGGCCATCGGCGGCCCCAACAGCACGACCAGGAAGAAGCGCAGGGTCTGCAACGCCATCACGAATGACAGATCCACCCCGCGGCTGGAGGCGGCGATGATCGCGACCGTATCGAGCCCGCCGGGGCTGGTGGCGAGATAGGCGGTCAGCGGGTCGATGCCCAGCACCGCCGTCAGCATCCAGGCGAGCCCGGCGCAGAAGCCGATCAGCACCGCGATGGATGCCAGGATGGTCGGCAGGGCGCGCAAGGCATGCAGCAGCACCCCGCGCGTGAAGCCCAGGCCGACGCTCCAGGCCAGCACCGCATAGCTGGATGCCAGCAGCCATTCCGGCAGTTGCAGGGTGATGATACCCGCCGACGACAGCACCGCGCCGCCCAGCATCGGCACCAGCAGGCCGGCCGCCGGCAGCGGGATCAGCCGCCCCGCCACAACCCCGGCCAGCACCAGGGCCAGCGTTTCGGCAAAGGCCGTGGGGTCGATCGCGGGAAACCAGACGATCGGCGGATGGACATTGCCATCACCGGTGGTCTGCAGCCAGAAATGCGCCAGCATGGCGGCCGCGAAGGCCACGCACAGCACCCGCAGATACTGCATGAACGCCACCAGCCGGGCATCGGCGCCGAAAGCTTCCGCCATGACCACCATCGCCGAGGCGGCGCCGGCCGATGATCCCCAGACCCCCGTGGTGCCCGGCAGGATGTGATTGCGCGCGATCAGCCAGCCGATGGCGCCACTGAGCAGGATGGTCGAGATCACCACGCCCAGAAACAGCGGCCAGTCGTGGATGAAGGTTACCAGGATATCGGGGGTGACGGAGCCCGCGATCATGCAGCCCAGCACCGATTGCGCGGCAAGAAAGCCGATGCGTGGCATCTTCAGGCCGAGACCGCCCAGGGCGAGCACGATGCCGGCGACCATCGGCCCCAGCAGCAGGGCGGCCGGCAGGTCGACGGCGAACATGGCCGCCGTGACCGGCACCGAGGCTGCCGGCAGCAGCAGCCAGCGCAGCATCCGGATCATGGCCGCGCATCCGATACCGGATGCCGGGCGGGCGGCGACGGTATCCGGTGTCGGATGAGCGGTCGGGTATGACGCAGGCGACGTAGTTGAGGCACAGGGAATTGAGACACAGGGGCTTGAGGCACGGGGGCTTGAGGCACGGGGGCTTGAGGCACGGGGCACGCATCCGGAAGACGGTGTCGTCCGGCAGCGGCCAGAAGCGGCTCTTGTGGCCCGGAGCGGCACGATTCAAGGCAAGGTGGAACCGTGAACTGAAAACGGCCGCTTTCACCCGAAAGCGGCCGCATCGGTTCAATGCACCGAACCATATTCCCGGTGGCTCCACAACCGCCGCCCCCGCCCCCAGGGGTGTGCGGATTTTGCAGAGCACCGGCGCAAGCGGCACCGCGCCGTGCCGCTCAGCCGTGCCGCTCAGTCGTCGTCGTGGTCGGACGGGTCCACGGCTTCCAGCAACTCGATCGGCACACCCGGCTCGTATTTCGAGGTGCGGATGGTCAGCGAGGTGCGGACATGACGCACCGGCGGCGCCGCCGTCAGCTTGGTGGTCAGGAAGCGCTGATAGGCGTCCCAGTCTTTCGACACGATCTTGAGCAGGAAATCGGTCTCACCCGCCAGCATGTAGCATTCACGGACTTCCGGCCAGCTACCGACCAGCGCCTCGAACTTCTTCAGGTCCAGATCGGCCTGGCTCTCAAGGCCGACCCGGGCGAAGACCGTGACCGAAAAACCCAGATGCTCAGGATCGAGCTCCGCGCGATAGCCGCGCACATAGCCTGCTTCTTCAAGGGCCCTGACGCGCCTCAGGCAGGGCGGCGCCGAGATCCCGGCCCGGCGGGCCAGTTCTACATTGGTGATCCGGCCGTCCGACTGAAGATCCGCCAGGATCTTCCGGTCGATTGTATCGAGTTTTACCCGCGGCATGGTCTCGCTGACTCCCTTCCCCCGTCACGGGCCGGTGCGCGGCCGGCACCCGCGATCGCTGGGCAGTCTATAGCAATATTACCCGGACCCATAGCAACAGTTTTCGGTTCTGTCGCGCTTCATGAGCCATGCGATGTTCTTCACCCGGCCGGAACCAGCAGCGGTTGCGGGCGCGGCCGCGTGTGGCGGCCAGCGCGGCGAAGCGGTTCCGTTCCGGCGCCGCGGACTTTATAGTCCCGCCCAGGCCCTCTCAAGCACGAAACGATCTTTCACGGCGGCTTGCGGGCAATGACATACCCCGGCCGCCCGAAAACGCCCCGCCATTCGCGAAAGCACCCATGTCCCTGAGCCCGCCCTTCCCCCCCGGCCATCCGTCCCGCCACAGCACGCCGCCACTGATCCGTGTGCTCACCGACGACCGTGCCGGCAACAACGCCCAGGTGCTGGGCGTGGCCGAGGCCCTGACCTGGCCGATGGAGGAAACCCGGCTCGGCTATGACCGGCTGGTGCGCCTGCCCAACTGGCTGCGGGGCCGGTCCACGCTGGGGCTGACCGCCGCCGCGGCGGCGGCACTGGATGGCGGCGCCGTACCCGATGTCGCGATCGCCGCCGGCCGCCGCGCCACCCCGGCGCTGCGGCGGTTGAAACAGCGCCATCCGCAGATGGTGGCACTCCAGATCATGTGGCCGGGCGCGCCGACCGGCGGGCTCGATCTGATCGCGGTGCCGGCGCATGACCGCGCGGCCGGCGGCAGCGCCCCCGGCGCCCACCCGGCCGACCCACGCGTGATCGTCACCCTGGGCGCACCCAATCGCGTGACGCCGGCAAAGCTTCAGGCCGCCGCCGCCGACTGGGCCCGGCGTTTCGCCGCCGCCGGCGCCGGCGCCGGCGCGGGGCCACGGATCGGCCTGCTGGTCGGCGGCAGCACCAAGCGCGCGCCGTTCATCCCCGAGGATGCCCGGCAATTGGGCGGCATGGTCGCGGAACTGGCCCGGCGGACCGGCGGTTCGGTGGTCGCGACCAACAGCCGCCGCACCGGCGATGCCGTTACCGCGGCGCTTGGCGCAAGCCTGGCCCCCTGCCGATACTGGCTGCATGATGTGGCAAAGGGCGGTGACAATCCCTATTTCGGCATTCTGGGGCTGGCGGACCTGATCGTCGTCACCGGCGACAGCATGTCGATGGCATCTGAAGCCGCCAGCACCGGTCGGCCGGTCGCGATCTTCGCGCCCGGCGGCGGCACATCGAAAGAGGCACGGCTGCACCGGGCGCTTTATGCACACGGTGCCGCACGGCCGCTGAACGCGGATTTCATGGCCGCGGGTGAAACAATGTGGCGCTATACCCCGTTGCAGGATGCGGCGGTGGTGGCCACGGCGGTTCGCCGGCTGGTCGCGCGGTCCGCGCCCCGTTAACCCCAACTGCGGCGTATTGCCCGGCCCTTGCGCAAAAGCCGACCCTTGCGCAAAAAGCTGGCCCTTGCGCAAAAAGCTGGCCCAATACGCCCGATCCCGCTAGTGTCCGTGCCCCCTGCCACAGTCTGCGACGGGCAGATGCCAGGGGCGCCACCTGTCCATCCGCCAGGGACCGCAAGCCGCAGGGCGCAACGCCCGAAGGCCTGCGTCCAGCGTTCGCCAGCCAGGAAAGCCGATCGTCATGAGCGCCACCCATCACAGCAAGGTTCTGATCCTGGGATCCGGCCCCGCCGGCCTGACCGCCGCGATCTATGCCGCCCGCGCGATGCTGGAACCGATCCTGGTGCACGGCCTGCAGCCCGGCGGCCAGATGACGATCACCACCGATGTCGAGAATTTTCCAGGCTTCCCCGACGTCATCCAGGGCCCCTGGCTGATGGAACAGATGCAGCGTCAGGCCGAGCATGTCGGCACCCGCTTCCATCACGACATCATCGTCGACATCGATTTCAGCCAGCGGCCGTTCGTGGCCCGCGGCGACAGCGGCGACATCTATACCGGCGACACGGTCATCATCTCCACCGGCGCCCAGGCAAAATGGCTGGGGCTTGAGGGCGAAGAAACCCTGAAGGGTTTCGGCCTGTCGGCCTGCGCCACCTGCGACGGGTTCTTCTATCGCAACCGCAAGGTCGCGGTGGTCGGCGGCGGCAACACCGCCGTCGAAGAGGCCCTGTACCTGACCAACCACGCCGACAAGGTCTATCTGATCCACCGCCGGGACGAGTTGCGCGCCGAGAAGATGCTTCAGGAACGGTTGTTCGCCAACCCGAAGATCGAAATGGTGTGGAACGCCACCATCGACAGCTATCTGTCGGAAAGCGCGCATGGCGGCCCGGCCTCGGTGACCGGCGTGCGGCTGAAGGATACCAATGACGGCGGCCTGACCGACCTGCTGGTCGACGGCGTGTTCATCGCCATCGGCCATGCCCCGGCGACCAGCCTGTTCGCGGGCAAGCTGGAGTTGGACAATGACGGCTATCTGATCACACAGGCCGACAGCACCCGCACCGGCGTGCCCGGCGTGTTCGCCGCCGGCGACGTTCAGGACAAGATCTTCCGGCAGGCGGTGACTGCGGCCGGCACCGGCTGCATGGCCGCCCTGGAAGCCGAACGCTTCCTGGCCGGCACGGCGCATCACGGCGTGGAAGTCGCGGCCGAATAGACGGGTCCGGCCCGGTCGACGGTCGGCGATATCGCGCCCGTGGGGCCCGGATCGTCGACCTGTCGATCATTGTTCCAACACTTCCTTTGAAGACCGGCGCCCGGCACCGTAAGATCGGGAAAAAGACAAATGACATGGGGTGCGGCGGCCAGACGTTCGTACGCCCACTGCTTCAGCGGAGCCTCGCGAGCCTGATATGGACTGGGACCGGGTCAAGATCTTCCACACCGTCGCCGAGGCCGGCAGCTTCACGCATGCAAGCGAGTTGCTGAACCTCAGCCAGTCGGCCATCAGCCGGCAGATCAGCGCGTTGGAGGAGAGCCTCGGCGTACCGCTGTTCCATCGCCACGCCCGCGGCCTGATTCTGACTGAGCAAGGCGAGTTGCTGCGCAACACCGCGCGCGACGTCTTCGCCAAACTGTCGATGGCCGAGGCGATGCTGACCGAAAGCCGCGAACGGCCGAAAGGACCGCTGAAGGTGACAACCACGGTCGCCTTCGGTTCGGTCTGGCTGACGCCGCGCATCCACGGCTTCGTCACCCTGCATCCGGACGTCACCATCACCCTGCTGCTCGACGACAGCGAGCTGGATCTGGGGATGCGCGAGGCGGATATCGCGATCCGGATGTCGCCGCCCCGCCAGCCGGATCTGGTGAAACGCAAGCTGATGACCATCCGCCACGGCATCTATGCCTCGCCGGATTACATCAACCGGTCAGGCATGCCCAAATCACCGGCGGAACTGGATGATCACAAGCTGATCGTGTTCGGCGAGGACACGGCGGCCCCGGTCGCCAACGCCAACTGGATCCTGGATGTGGGCGCCACGGCCGGCAAGCCGCGACGGCCGATCCTGAAGGTCAACAACATCTATGGCATCCTGCGTGCCGTTGAAAGCGGGCTCGGCATCGCCTCGATCCCCGATTACATGGTGCGCGAGAACGGCAATGTCGTGCAGGTGCTGCCGGAACTGGAAGGCCCGCAATCGGAGGTCTATTTCGTCTATCACGAGGAATTGCGCCATTCCAAGCGCATCGCGGTGTTCCGCGACTTCCTGATCCGCGAGATCGAACAGAGCCTTCGCTGACCGGGCTATGGCGGTGGCGGAGCGTGGCCGCGGGCAGAACGGGATCGGGCGATCAGATGCCCGCGCTGTCGCCTTCGCCGTCTCCACCACCGGCATCGCTCGTGGCAACCCGGTTGCGGCCGGCACGTTTGGCCGCATACAGCGCCTTGTCCGCCCGCGACAGCACGCGGTCGATATCGTCGCCCGGCGCCGAGAACCGGGCGACGCCGAAGCTGGCGGTCAGGCGGATTTCATCCTCTTTCCACGGCAGGCGGATGGCGGCAATAGTGCTCCGCAGCCGTTCGGCGATCTGATCCAGCTCGCCCGCATCGATATCGGGCAGCAGCACCGCGAATTCCTCGCCGCCCAGCCGGCCCACGACATCAGTCTCACGCAGTGCCTCGGACAGACGCCCCACGAACAGGCGCAACGCCTCATCGCCCGCGGCATGGCCGAAGCGATCATTGATGGTCTTGAACTGGTCGATATCGGCCATCATCACCCCGGATGATATGCCATCCTGCTGCCAGCGCTGGCTGAGGGTCCCGGCAACCTCCATGAAGTGGCGACGGGTGGCGGCACCGGTCAGTTCGTCGACCGCGGCCAGCGCCTCCAGCCGCCGGGTCAGCGCCTCCCGTGCCCGAACCTCGGCCTCCAGCCGCTGGTTCAAACGCCGCAATTCGTCCTGCATCCGGTCGGACAACCGCACCAGCCGGCGCTGTTCACGATACCCCTGACGATAGGCGCGCATCAGGCTGCGGACGCCGTCGGAAACCTCCTCCAGTTTCCGGATCATCTGCTCGCCTTCGGCGATCATCGCCTCTTCCTGATCGAAGAGCGAGAAATCGCTGTTGGTCGTATCCAGCGGCCGTCTGGTCCTCGTCATCCGGAAGGCTCCTCGTCCGCGCACATCACGAAGTCGATTGCGTCGAGGTCCGACGCAAAGTCTTCTCCGAATTCTTCCATGGTCTCATCATCGGGCGCAAAGTGCCAGTTCACCGTGACCGCCCGACCATTCGCGGCCGCCTCTTCCAGCATCTGAAAGATGTTCATCAGCGCCTTGGCACTGGAAGAATTGAAGTAGATCAGCGCAATATCCACTGTGACGCTGGGCCCCTCCATCTGAAGAAAGGCGCGCAAGCCATGCAGGATCGGGCCGAAGAACGCCGCCGCATCCTCAGGATAGGACTCACCCGCGAGCGCCAGCGCGCCTGCCGCCGGATCGAACCGCACGGCCGGCGACCGATCGGTGGCCGGCAGATCGATGCCGGAGGACAGGACAGACGAAACAGCGGTCATATGAACACCCTGATGCAATAGAAGGTGGTCTGCGCATCGACCTCGAAGAAGTCGAACTCGATCGGGCTGCTGGCGCGGCGGGCAATCTCGATCAGTCCCAGCGTGGCGCCCTGGCTTTCGGCCTCGGGCTCTTCCTTCAGCTTGCGCCGGTATAGCACCTTCAGCTCTTCGGGTGACAGAGCCGCCAGTTCCTCCAGCCGGCTGCGCAGCCGGGGCGCCTTGGCGCTGTCGATCATGTTGGCGCAGATCACGAAGAACCGGCCGCCATCCTTGCCGACGGTCACGATGCCCGAGCGCAGCGCGCCTGCCCCTGCACCCGCCCCCGCGTCCCCGGCGGCCGTGCCGGCCGATCCTTCGGCGTCACCGGAATAGCGGATGATGTTCTGCACCTGCTCGACAAACACCGAGAACACGCGCCTGGTAAGGTTGCGATCGGTGTCGTCCTGCTCAAGCTTGCGACGCAACGCCTCGCCCAACGAAAACAGGATGCCCTCGGACATGATGCCGCTATAGACCAGCATCAGCTTGTGGGCCTGGATCTGCGACCGGAATTCGAAAAGCTCTCGTGCAAGCACGTCGCCGCTCCTCAGGCTGTCACCGCGTCCGGGCTCGTGCCGGCGCGGGAATGGACATCGTCGGGTAGCCGTGGCTGAAACGCCACCATGGTCATGTCGTCACGCCGGGCCTCGGCCCCGCGATAGCGGTCCAGATCGGCGCACAGCCCCTGGATCTGATCCTCCAGAGACAGATGCGCCAGCCGCGCCAGGGTCGCCGCCACCCGTCTGCGCCCGAAAATGCGCTTGGGCCGGCCGCCGACATGGTCGGAAACGCCATCGGTCCACAGATAGAACCGCTCACCCGGCAGCACCTGATGGCAATGCACCGGCACCGATCCCGGCGGCGGCAGCGTCCGATAGCCCAGGCTGCGCCGGACGCCGGTATGCGACATCACGCCGTCCGGGCCGATCACCGTCAGCGACAGGCCGGCACCGGCAAAATACAGCAGCCCGGTCGCCTCGTCATAGATGCACACCCCCGCATCCAGCCCGTCATCCGACATGTCCCAGGGCGCACGGCCATCATCGGCCCCTGTCGCCAGATCCGGCGCGTCCTGGCGCAGACGATGGCGGACAATGCGGTCAAGCTCGGTCAGGATGACATCCGGCTGCGGGAAGATCGGCCGGTCCAGAATGCGCCGCAGCGCCGATGCCACAACCATGGTCATGAAGGCGCCCGGCACACCATGGCCTGTGCAGTCGGCCACCAGGACAAGCGCCTGACCATCGCGCCGCTCCATCCAGCAATAATCGCCGCCCACCAGATCCAGCGGTTCCCACAGCACCGCCATCTCGTTCATCACCGGGGCCAGCACCGTCGCATCGGGCAGAATGCCTTCCTGGATGCGGCGGGCATAGCGGATGCTCTCCATCACCTGATGATTGGCCGCCTCCAGGGCCTGGTTCTTGTCGACCAGCTCGGATTGCGCCCGTTGCAGCGCCGCCAGCAGCCGCTTGGCGTCATCACCCGAGCGCAGGCCATCGACCATGCGGTTGAAGGCGGCACCTGCCTGCCCCAGCTCGTCATCGCCGACATCATCGAGCTGCACCCAGGATTTGCGCTCGACCTGCCGCATGGCCGCCAGCATGCGCGCCAGCGGCTTCACCACCAGCCGGCGCATGACGATCTGCACCGTGATCGACAGCGCCGCCGCCAGCACCAGCACCGCAAGCAATGCCGTCATCGCCAGCAGGGCCGCGGTGCGGTTCAACTCGTCGGTGCCGATCACCAGTTCGATCCGTCCCACCGTCAGATCGGCCTTGGGCTCCACGATGTCGCGGCTGACCACGATCGTATCGGTGGCGTTCAGCGCCGCTGCATCCCCCGTCTGGAACAACACTTTGCCCAGCTCGTCAAAGACACGGGCATAGCGGAAGCCGTCATCGGTGGCCAGGGCCTGCACCTGCGGTTCGAACACCGTCCGGTCCAGATACCAGATCGGGGTGGCGATCGCCCGGGCGGTCAGCTCGACCATGATCTGGGCGCGATGGGTCAGGGCATTGCGCTGATCGGTCCAGGTGATCCAGGCAATGCCGCCCTGGATCAGCAGCAGCACCAGCACCACCACCGGCAGGGTGCGGCGGAACAGCTTGCCGGCCAGCGACCGCGCGGGGCGGCCGCCGTTTACCGCATCACCGCCGGAAGGGACCGGGGCAGCGGGGGCCGCAACATTGCGCCGCTCAACGGGTTGCATGATCGATCGTCCTCAGATCAGCGCGGCGCCGGCGCCGCGGCAGGGGATGGCGGCACGACCGGTGGCGTGGGTGTTGGCGTCTGCCCCCCCTTGTCCAGCGGCATGGGCGCCAGACCATAGGCCTGCCATAACGGCGCCAGTCTGCCCTGGCGCTGCAGATCGGCCAGCAGGCCAAAGACGGTGTCAGCCGAAGGCGTGGTGCCTGGCCGCCCCAGAACCTTGAGATCGTTGGTCTGGTCGAAGCGGGCCGATACCAGGACGCGTTCCCGATCATCCGGATACTGCTGCAGATACCGCTCCAGATGGGACTTCGTCACGACCCCGGTGTCCACCCGGCCGCGCAGCACCAGCGCGATCACCGCCGCGGTGTCGTTGACCAGCGCGATATCGAAGCGCTTCCGCAA
This sequence comes from Tistrella arctica, assembly GCF_039630945.1. Lineage (NCBI taxonomy): Bacteria > Pseudomonadati > Pseudomonadota > Alphaproteobacteria > Geminicoccales > Geminicoccaceae > Tistrella > Tistrella arctica. Next base: position 193,674 of record NZ_JBBKTV010000007.1, on the reverse strand, counting down.
TTCAGTGGGATCGTTCTGGAAATCGGCGAAGCGATAGTTGTAGCCCAGGATCGCCGCGATCCGGCGACTGGCGATATCGTCGAACCAGCTTTCGTCCCGGCCGGGCTCGGCGCGGGCGATATAGACGTCGCCATCCTCGGCGATCGTCCGGGATGTCTCCATCACGATGCCCGCGGCCGACCAGCCCCAGGCCATCTTCTCGAACAGCAGCAGGTCGAACCGTCCGGCCGCATAGTCCTGATAGCGACGCGCCGGCGTGGTCGGCACGAACACGAAATTCCATCGATCCTGAGCGGCGTTCAGGACGGCGATGGTGTCGATGATCAGGCCGGTGGCCGGCCCGCCACCGATATCCATCTCGACATAGGGCGGGAACTGATAGCCGCCGATCGGCACGTCACGACGCGAGGCGACGGTATCCGCGGCCAGCGCGGATGCGACATGTCCAGACACAGCGACCAGCATCACCGCCAAGAACCTGGCCAACAGACGCACGCTTTTCCGGTCTCCTGCTGCGGACGGCCCGACACGCGTGTGCAGGCATCGAAACGACATGGTCGGAGGCCGCCGGACCATCCGGCACGGCACCCCGATCAGGGCCGCATCCTAGCAATATCCCGATCGGATTCCCATTGGTGTTGCGGTGCGGCTTTGTGGTTTAGCGGCCTGATTTCTCAGGAGATGGCCTGCTCCGCTCGCGGGTTGGGAGCGTGTCCGTACCGGTCTGGCAGGCGCCGCCGGGCACGCCGGACGCGCGTGGAACCAGGGGCAAATACACCTGCCTCAGAGGGACTGGCTCCAGGCCATGGCTCTGCCAGAGCGGCGCCAGCCGGTCGGCGGCATCCAGATCCGCCAGCAGGCAGCGCACCGCGTCCGCCGACAATGTCGCGTCGGGATGCGCCAGCACGCGCAGATCATAAAGCTGATCGAGGCGGGTCGAGATCAGTATCCGCGCCCGATCCTGCGGGTGCCGGTTCAGATAGCGTTCCAGAAAGGATCTGGTCACCACGCCGGCCGTCACCCGTCCGCGCAGCACCAGCGCAATCACCGCCTCGCTGTCGTTGACCAGCACGATGTCGAACCGGCTGCGCAAGTGGACCGGATCGTTCTGGAAACCCGCGAACTGATAATGATAGCCAAGAATGGCGGCGATCCGCTGGCCGGTGACCGTGTCGAACCAGGCCTGATCGCGATCCTGAAGCACCTGGGCGATGTACACCTCGCCATCGGTGCCGATGGTTCCGGAGGCGTCGACCGCGATCCCTTGATCCGTCCATCCCCAGGCGGCCATCTCGAACAGCATGATGTCGAAACGGCGATTGGCGAAATCCTGGTACCGGCGGGTCGGTGTGGTCGGCACGAACACGAAACGGTAACGATCCTGCCGTGCGTTCAACGCCGCGATGGTCTCGATCGTCAGGCCGGTGATGCTGCCGTCCGACCGGTTCATCTCGACATACGGCGGAAACTGATAGCCGCCGACCAGCACGGTGAGCGGCGACTCCACCGTCGGCTCGGCCGCCGCGGCGGCCGGCAGATGATGAATGGTGCCGGCAAGCGTCACCAGGATGGTCAGGATCATTGCGAAGACATACATGGCGTTCAGCCTCCCGTCCTCTGGCCCGCATCAGCCCACGGGCGCCCATGCCTCATGCCAGAGGAGAGTTGCGGTGTCATGACAGCGGCCCTGATCGCACCCCAAATGCGCGCAAAAAGAAAGCCATGCGCAACGTGCATGGCTGAACTGTCTTCGGGGCTCTGGCGCTCGGCGCCGTGGCGTCCTATATGCACTGCAACATCGTCGAGGTTATCCTCCGATGCCACGGAAACAGATGGCTCCCCCATCGGTTTCCGCATCCGGGTCTCCCCCCGGGTGCAAAGGTCTCCCTGACCTTTTTCGCGTCTCCCAGACGTGAAGCCTCCCTGTCAGACTTCAGCCGGGCCGCAAGGCCCGGCTTTTTTTTGCCGGCACCTTGGCTCCCGCCACCGCAGGCGGCAGGCATGACAATCGAGTGATCCGCAGACGGACCGGCGACCATAGAGGCCAGCCCGTCAACGGTCTGCGGATCAAGGGCGCTTCCTCACGCAAGATGACGCCAGCCGGCATCTTTTAACAGGAGCGCGAAGAACGGAGCGGCCGACGGGACGATACCGGTGATGCCGAAGGGCCTCCCCTCCCTCGTGGCATCGGATATCGCGGCGTTCTGCGACCGGCGTCACTGCCGGGCGGGCGCCTGTGCCCCGGATGTCTCGTCCGAAGCTGTCGTCGTGTGCCTCAGGTGCCTGCCTCTGCAACGCGATCGCGCGCAACGCGGCTGCCATCGGCCGTTCCGTTCGTCGTGTCGGCGGCAGCCCTCCCCAGTTCCACCGCCGGCCCGTCGCGACCATGTTTTCGTCCGGTCTGACGATGCGCCAATATGACGCAGCCAGCCGATCCACGCAAGTCCGTTGTGCGCTGGACGCATGGCAGGTGACGGAAACCGCGTATGGCGGCGGTCAGCGGAACAGGCGATCGCCGTCGTTGACACCGGCATAAAGGCTGGCGACCTGCTCGCCATAGCCGTTCCACTTCAGGGTCGGCACGTCCTCGCCGGTGTCGATCATCTTCTCGGTGGCCTGGCTCCAGCGTGGATGGGAGACCTCGGGGTTCACATTGGCCCAGAAGCCATATTCCCGGCTTTCAAGCTGTTCCCAGAAGCTGGTCGGTCGTTCATCGGTGACGGTGAAGCGCACGATCGACTTGATCGACTTGAAGCCATATTTCCACGGCGTCACCAGTCGCAGCGGCGCGCCATGCTGCCGGGGCAGCGGCTTGCCATAGATGCCGGTGGCGATGAAGGCCAGATCATTGGTCGCCTCGTCCAGCGTCAGCCCCTCGACATAAGGCCAGGGCAGCCAGATGGAGCGCTGGCCATGGGCCATGCCGCTGTCCTCGAAAGTCTCCATGCGCAGGTACTTCGCGCCGGCCTTGGGCCCGGCCATCTTCACCAGCGCCGACAGCGGAAAGCCGCTCCACGGCACCACCATCGCCCAGGCCTCGACACAGCGGAACCGATAGACCCGCTCTTCCAGCGCCATCTTCCGGATCAGCGCATCGGCATCCAGGGTCTGCGGGTCGTCGACCATGCCGTCGATCGTGACCGTCCAGGGCTGAAGCGTCAGCTTCTGGGCGTCGGGCCAGATCCGCTTATGGGTGCCGAATTCATAGAAATTGTTATAGGACGAGGCGATCTTCTCGGGCGTCAACGGCCGACCGGCATCGGCATAGGCGGGGTTGCGGTCGACCGGATACAGCGCCGTCCACGGGTTGTCGTTGGGTGCGTCGCCCGGCTGATAGGCATGGGCACGGCCGGGCGCCAGCAGTGCGCCCGCCACACCGCCCCCCATGGCGGCACCCATGGCGCCAAGCCCCATGGCCTTCAACACCGAGCGTCGATCGCGCCACACGGCCTCGGGCGTGACGTCGCGTTCCGGCAAATCCCAGCTGCGGCGACGGATGATGCGCATCGAACAGACTCCTGACAGGTCCAGTGGGTTCTGAGACGCTACGTCCCAAGATCGAGATTAGATCCCCACCGCCCCACATCAAAGGGGATGACGCGTCGCTCACGCAGGCGTGATGAGGCCGCGAAAATGCGAAACCCCCGGCAGCCGAAGCTGCCGGGGGTTCACTGATGCCGCGGGATGGCGGTGTCAGCCGCTCAGATCAGGTCGTTGCAGGCCCGGGCGATGCGGCCGCAGGCTTCTTCCAGCACCTCGTCGGCGGTGGCGTAGGAGATGCGGAAATAGGGGTCGAGACCGAAGGCCGCGCCATGCACGACGGCGATGCCGACATGCTCCAGCAGATAGCCGGCGAAATCCTCGCTCGACCCGATCACCTGCCCCTGCGGGGTCTTCTTGCCCAGCACGCCCTCGCAGGACGGATAGACATAGAACGCGCCCTCGGGCACCGGGCAGACCAGCCCGGGGGCCTGGTTCAGCAGCCGCACCACCAGATCGCGGCGGACCTGGAAGCGGCGCGCGCGCTCGGCGATGAAATCCTGCGGGCCGTTCAGCGCCTCGACCGCGGCCGCCTGACTGATCGAGGACGGGTTCGAGGTCGACTGCGACTGAATGGCGGTGATCGCCTTGATGATGTTGGCGGGGCCGCCGGCATAGCCGATGCGCCAGCCGGTCATCGAATAGGCCTTGGAGACGCCGTTCACGGTGAGGGTGCGGTCATACAGCTCCGGCGCCACCTGCGCGATGGTGGCGAATTCGAAGCCGTCATACAGGATGTGCTCGTACATGTCGTCGGTCAGCACCAGCACATGCGGGTGACGGACCAGAACATCGGCCAGCGCCCGCAATTCGGCGGCCGAATAGGCGGCACCGCTGGGGTTGCTGGGCGAATTCAGGATCAACCACTTGGTGCGGGGCGTGATCGCCGCCTCAAGCTGGGCCGGCTGGATCTTGAAGCCGGTCTCGCGGCCGGCTTCAACGAAGACCGGCACGCCTTCGGCCAGCAAGGCCATATCGGGATACGACACCCAGTACGGCGCCGGAATGATCACCTCGTCGCCCGGGTTCAACGTGGCCATGAACGCGTTGTACAGCACCTGCTTGCCGCCGGTGCCGACCACGATCTGGTTCGCCGCGTAATCCAGGCCGTTCTCGCGCTTGAACTTGTTCCGCACCGCCTCGACCAGCGCCCGGGTGCCCTGCACCGGGGTGTATTTGGTCTGGCCATCGCGGATCGCCTTGATCGCGGCGTCCTTGATGTTGTCGGGGGTGTCGAAATCGGGCTCGCCCGCGCCCAGGCCGATGATGTCGCGACCAGCTTCCTTGAGCTGGGCGGCCTTGGCGGTGACGGCAAGCGTCGGCGACGGCTTGATGCGGGACAGGCGGTCGGCGATCACGGACATTGGATCAGCTCTTCGGCTGGGAAACAAAACGGGCGAACGATGCGCCGCCGATCGGAGAAAAGCGCGTGCCGTCAGCATGCTGACCGGCCCACATTCCGCAAGCGGACATCCGGGCGGCAACGTACTCCCGCCCCCCGGGCCTTTCAACGGAAAAGCCCTCAACCGAAGGCCTCACGCGCCCCTCCTCGCGCGGTTCACACACCCGCTGAAAAAGCTGCAAAAGATACTATATTGGGTTGCACGCCTCCCCCATCGGTACCGGAGTTCCGAGATCATGCCCGGCAGCCTGTCTGCTCTGACGCCCGACCGGCAGTCACCCGATCCGATGCCGACCCGCCCGGACGGGCCGGCCGATTTCCGTCTGGTCAGCGCCTATCAGCCGGCCGGAGACCAGCCGACCGCGATCGCCGAACTGATCGACGGGATCCGCGGCCAGGAACGCGATCAGGTTCTGCTGGGCGTGACCGGATCGGGCAAGACCTTCACCATGGCCCAGGTGATCGCCGCCGAGAAACGCCCTGCCCTGATCCTGGCACCGAACAAGACCCTTGCCGCCCAGCTTTATGGCGAGATGAAGGAATTCTTCCCCGACAACGCGGTGGAGTATTTCGTCTCGTATTACGATTATTACCAGCCTGAAGCCTATGTGCCACGCTCGGACACCTATATCGAAAAAGAAGCCTCGATCAACGAGCAGATCGACCGGATGCGCCATTCGGCGACACGGGCGCTGCTGGAACGTCGCGACGTGGTCATCGTCGCCTCGGTGTCGTGCATCTATGGTATCGGCGCGGTGGAAACCTATGCCCGGATGACCCTCGACGTGTCGAAGGGCGAGACGCTCGACCGCAACGCCTTCGTCAAGCGGCTGGTGGAATTGCAGTACAAGCGCAACGATACCGGCTTCCAGCGCGGCGCCTTCCGGGTGCGCGGCGATGTGGTGGAAATCTTCCCCGCCCATCTGGAAGACCGCGCCTGGCGGCTGAGCCTGTTCGGCGACGAGGTGGAGCAGATCGTGGAATTCGACCCGCTGACCGGCGAGAAGACCGGCAGCTTCCCCAAGGTCCGGATCTATCCCAACAGCCATTACGTGACGCCCAAGCCGACACTGGCCCAGGCGTCGAAGCTGATCAAGCAGGAGCTGAAGGCCCGGCTGGTTCAGTTCGAGGCCGACGGCAAGCTGCTGGAAGCACAGCGCCTGGAACAGCGCACCATGTTCGATCTGGAGATGATCGAGGCCACCGGCTCCTGCGCCGGCATCGAGAACTATTCACGCTATCTGTCGGGCCGCGCGCCGGGCGAGCCGCCGCCGACGCTGTTCGAATATCTGCCGGAAGACGCGATCCTGTTCGTGGACGAAAGCCACGTCACCGTGCCCCAGGTCGGCGGCATGTTCCGCGGCGACTTTCAGCGCAAATCGACCCTGTCGGAATTCGGCTTCCGGCTGCCGTCCTGCGCCGACAACCGGCCGCTGAAATTCGAGGAATGGGACGCGATGCGGCCGCAATCGGTGTTCGTGTCGGCGACCCCGGGGCCTTGGGAGATGGAGCGCACCGGCGGCCTGTTCGTGGAACAGGTGATCCGCCCGACCGGGCTGATCGATCCGCCGGTGATCGTGCGGCCCTGCACGCGCCAGGTCGACGATCTGCTGGCGGAGGCCCGCGACACCATCGCCCGCGGCTATCGGGTTCTGGTCACCACCCTGACCAAGCGCATGGCCGAGGATCTGACGGAATACATGCATGAAGCCGGGCTGAAGGTCCGCTATCTGCATTCCGACATCGAGACCCTGGAGCGGATCGAGATCATCCGCGACCTGCGCAAGGGCGTGTTCGATATCCTGATCGGGATCAACCTGTTGCGCGAGGGTCTGGATATCCCGGAATGCGCGCTGGTGGCGATTCTGGATGCCGACAAGGAAGGCTTTCTGCGCTCCAAGACCTCGCTGGTTCAGACCATCGGGCGGGCGGCCCGCAATATCGATGGCCGGGTGCTGTGCTATGCCGACCATATGACCGAAAGCCTGAACTATGCCATCGCCGAGACCGAGCGCCGGCGCGCCAAGCAGGTCGCCTATAACGAGGAGCACGGCATCACGCCCGAAAGCGTGCGCAAAACCATCGGCGCGGCGCTGGGCTCGGTCTATGAGGCCGATTACCTGAAGGTGGATGTCGACGAGGCCGAGGGCGGCCACCTGGTCGGCCATAACCTGAAGGCCTATAAGGAGGATCTGGAAAAGCGGATGCGCGAGGCCGCCGCCGATCTGGAATTCGAGGAAGCAGCCCGCCTGCGCGACGAGTTGAAGCGCCTGGACGCCGCCGAACTGGGGCTGGCCGAAGCCGGTGCCCCAACGCTGTCGCCACCACGGGGGCGCGGCGGGTCGCGATCCCTCGACAGCAGAGCCGCGACGGTCAGTGGCGGCGCCAAGGCCGGCGGGCGACGCGGCGCCATGAAATCCGGACGCCCCACCGGCCGCAAGCGCGGCTGAGCGGCATCATGCCCGCGCCCGTCACGGCAGCACCCGATCCGTCCTTGAAATCGCAGCGTAGGAGAACTGTGCGCCTGCGCGTATCATCGCCAGCAACAGGTGATGGCGTCATCATGGCAGACGCCACGGCGGGCGGGGCTTCGGGGGACTGGACGTGCGGATCATCGGGCAGATCGTGTTGATCGCCGGGCTTGCAGCGGCAGGCGCGGGCGCGTGGTATGGCTGGGACCACCTGACCGGGGGGGAAACGGGCACGGCATCCGCCACCATCGCCCCCGCCGGACAACAGCCGGTGCGGGTGGAGCTGGAAACGGTGATCCCGCGCCAGCTCGCCCGGACGGTGGAGGCCGTGGGCACGGCGCGCGCGATCGAGGCGATCACCGTCTCCACCAAGATTTCCGGGCGGATCACCGACCTGAACTTCGCCCCCGGCGGCACGGTCGAGGCCGGCCAGGTTCTGGCGGTGCTCGACGATGCCGGCGCCCGCGCCGATGTCGCCCGCCTGGACGCGGCGGTGAAGGAAGCCACCACCCAGTTGGAACGCACCCGGCAGCTTCGCCGGGGCAACGCCGTTTCGGCGGCTGAATTCGACACCCGGACCACCGAGCTCACCGCCGCCCGCGCCACCCTGGCCTCGGCGCGCGCCACCCTGGCCGATCATCGCGTGGTCGCCCCCTTTCCCGGCCGGGTGGGGTTGAAGCAGGTGAGCGTGGGCGCCGTGGTCGGCCCCGATACCGCCATCACCACCCTCGACAACATCGATCCGATCAAGGTCGCTTTCGCGGTGCCCGAAACCGCGCTGGCCCAACTCGCCCCCGGCCAGATGGTCGCGGCGGCGAGTGCGGCCTATCCCGCCACCGCCTTCGTCGGCACGGTCCGGTTCATCGACACCCGCATCGACGTGTCCACGCGCGCGGTGACGGTCGAAGCCGAAATCGACAATGCCGACGGCCGGCTGAAGCCCGGCATGTTCCTGGCCGTCACCCTGACACTCGACCCCGGCCCCGACGTGCCGACCATTCCCGAACAGGCGCTGATCCGCGAGGGCCGGCTGGCCTATGTCTATGTCGCAGCCGCCGACGGCACGGCCGAACGCCGGGTGGTGGAACCCGGCCGGCGCCAGAACGGCCAGGTCGAGATTCTGGCCGGGCTTCAGGCCGGCGAGCAGGTGGTTGCCGCGGGCCATCAGCGGCTGCGCAACGGCGCGCCCATCGCCGTGACCCCCGCCGCCGCCACCGCTGGCTGACGGCTGGCCAAGATCAGATGCCATGCCCCTGACCGGGGCCGGAATGCTGCGCAAGAGAGGCCGGTCCCGCCATGATCCTGTCGGATGTCTCCATCAAGCGCCCGGTCTTTGCGACCGTGCTGTCCCTGCTGCTGATCGTGGTGGGGCTGGCCGCGGGGCTCAGGCTGGCGGTGCGTGAATATCCCGATGTCGACACGCCGCAGGTCTCGGTCGGCACGTCGTTCCGTGGCGCGCCGGCCTCCCTGGTCGAAACCCAGGTGACTGAGATCATCGAAGGCGCGGTCAGCGGCATCGAGGGCATCCGGACCCTGCGCTCGGTCAGCCGCGACGGCCGCTCGTTCGTGAACATCGAATTCAATGTCGAGCGCGACCTGGAGGCCGCCACCAACGACGTCCGCGACAAGGTCGCCCAGGTCATCGACGATCTGCCCGAGACGGCGGAACAGCCGATCATCTCGAAGGCCGACGCCGACAGCCGGCCGATGCTGTGGATGACATTGACCTCGAATGCCCGCGACGCGCTGGCGCTCACCGATTACGCCGACCGTTTCATCGTCGACCGGCTGTCGGTGGTGCCGGGTGTGGCCTCGGTCTATATCGGCGGCGAGCGGCGCTATGCGATGCGGATCTGGATCGACCGTCAGGCGCTGTCGGCCCGCGGCCTGACGGTCAACGACGTCACCGCAGCACTCAACCGCGAAAACCTGGAACTGCCGGCCGGCAGCATCGAGACCACCAATCGCGAGGTCACGATCCGCACCGACACCCGGTTCGCGACCGAGGCCGATTTCCGCCAGCTTGTGGTCAGCGGCGGCGCCGATGGCCGGCCGATCCGGCTGGGCGACATCGCCCGCATCGAGGTGGGCGCCGAGGATTACAAGAACGAGATCCGCTCCAACGGTCAGCAGGGCATCGGCGTCGGCGTCATCCGACAGTCCAAGGCCAATACGCTGGATGTGGCCAACGGCGTGCGGGCGGAAGTGGAGGCGCTGCGCACCAGCCTGCCGCCGGACATGACCATCAATTATTCCTATGACGAAAGCCTGTTCATCTCGGAGGCGATCTATGAGGTGATGCATGCGCTGGTCATCGCCCTGCTGCTGGTGGTGGGCATCATCTTCGTCTTTCTGCGCTCGATCGCGGCCACGCTGGTGCCGGCGGTGGCGATCCCGGTCTCGGTTATCGCCTCGCTCACCGTGCTCGGCGCCATGGGCTTTTCGATCAACGTGCTGACCCTGCTGGCCCTGGTGCTGGCGATCGGGCTGGTGGTCGATGATGCGATCGTGGTGCTTGAGAACATCCACCGGCGGATCGAAGAGGGTGAGCCGCCATTGCTTGCGGCCTATCGCGGTGCCCGCCAGATCGCCTTCGCGGTGATCGCGACCACGCTGGTGCTGATCGCGGTGTTCGTGCCGATCTCGTTCATGGAAGGCCGGACCGGCCGGCTGTTCGGCGAATTCGGCATCGCCATGGCGGCATCGGTGGCGTTCTCGATGCTGGTGGCGCTGACCCTGACCCCGATGATGTGCAGCAAGCTGCTGCGCGCGCCCGGCCATGCCAATGCCGCCGAACGCGGCGCCCGCCGGTTCTTCGACGGCCTGAACACGGTTTACGACCGGATGCTGGGCTGGGCGATGGGCGCGCGGCTGGTGGTGCTGGCGGTGGCGGTGGCCCTGTCGGCGGTGGCGGGCCTGCTCTACGAACAGGTTCCGAAGGAGTTCGCCCCCACCGAGGATCGCGGCAGCTTCATCGTGGTGGTCGAGGCGCCGCAGGGATCGAGCTACGACTACACCAGCCGCAATGTCGAAAAGGTCGAAGAGATCCTGCGGCCGCTGGTCGACGAGGGCGTCGCCTCGACCGTGTTCACCATCGTCTCGCCCGGCTCCAGCCGGCCGGCACCGGTCGATCGCGCCTTCGTCATCGTGCGGCTGGTGCCCTGGGCCGAGCGCACCACCGGTCAGGTGGCGCTGGTCAACCGGGTGCGGCCGCAGCTCACCGCCATTCCGGGGGTGCGCGCGGTGCCGGTCAATCCGCCGGGGCTGGGCCAGCGCGGCTTCTCCAATCCGCTGGAAGTGGTGGTTGCCGGCCTGGACCGCGAGGACGTGAAGGCCTGGCGCGACATCATGATGGACCGGCTGCTGGCCGAACCGGGCCTCAACAACGTCAACAGCGATTACGAGGAAACCAAGCCGCAGTTGGATGTCACCGTCGATCGTGAGCGCGCGGCGGCCCTCGGCATCTCGGCCCAGGATATCGGCAGCACGCTGGAGGTGATGTTCGGCAGCCGCACCGTCACCCGGTTCGAGGATCGCGGCGAACAGTATGACGTGGTGCTTCAGGCCGAAAACAGCGACCGCGCCAGCGCCGCCGATCTGTCCAGCCTGTTCGTGCGCGCCGGCACCGACGGCTCGCTGGTGCCGCTGTCCAATCTGGTGCGGATGGAAGAGGTGGCGGTGCCCAAGGAACTGCGCCGCGTCGACCGGCTGCCGGCGATCACCATCTCGGCCGGGCTGGCCGACGGCTATGGTCTCGGCAACGCCGTGGAGCGGGTGCAGGAGATCGCGGCCACCGACCTGCCGCCCCAGGCGCGGATCAGCTTCGACGGCCAGTCGCGGGAATATGTCGATGCCGGCGCCGGTATCATGCTGACCTTCGCATTGTCGATCCTGATCGTGTTCCTGGTGCTGGCGGCCCAGTTCGAAAGCTGGATCCACCCGGTGATCATCCTGCTGGCGGTGCCGCTGGCGCTGACCGGCGGCCTTGCCGGCATCTGGCTGTCGGGCGGCACGCTGAACATCTACAGCCAGATCGGCATGGTGATGCTGATCGGGCTTATGGCCAAGAACGGCATTCTGATCGTGGAATTCGCCAATCAGTTGCGGGATGAAGACGGCTTGTCACCGGCCGAGGCGGCGCGTAAATCGGCGGTTCTGCGCCTGCGGCCAATCCTGATGACCACCATCGCCACGGTTCTGGGCGCGGTGCCGCTGGCCATGGGATCGGGTGCCGGCGTCGAAAGCCGCAGCGCGCTGGCGGTGGTGGTGATCGGCGGCATGACGCTGGCCACGATCATGACCCTGTTCCTGGTGCCGGTGCTGTATGCCATGCTGGCGGGCTTCACCAGGCCGGCGGCGACCATCGCAAACCGCCTGCTCGCGCTTGACCGGCAGCCGGCGACGGCACATGTCCACCAGGATGGCGCATCCGACGATGGCCGGGCTCCGCCGCCAGCCGGCCCTGCCGGGAAACACCCGGCTGGCCCCCTGCCGGGAGATGGCATCCCCGGCGAATGACCGGGTGGCCGGGTGCCGCGTCTTAACATGACCCTTCCTGTCAGACGGACCCCTGCCCCATGACCCTGCACTCGGAACAGCCCGGCCTCATCGACGGCGCCAGACCCCTGCCCGCCATACCCAGAGCGGCCCTGGTGACCGGCGCCGCCCGGCGCATCGGCCGGTGCGTGGCGCTGGACCTCGCAGCCCATGGCTATGCCGTGGCCGTGCACTATAACGGTTCGGCCGAGGATGCCGACGCCGTGGTCGCGCAGATCGTGTCGGCGGGCGGGCGGGCGGTGGCATTGGCCGCCGATCTGTCTGTGGAAGCCGAGGTCGCGGCACTGATGCCAGCCGCCACCGCGGCGCTGGGGCCGGTGGGTGTGCTGATCAACAATGCCTCGACCTTCGAATATGATGCCGTCACCACCGCCACCCGCGATAGCTGGGATTTCCACATGGAGGTCAACCTGCGCGCGCCTTTCGTGCTGTCGCAGGCGCTGGTGGCACAACTGCCCGACGATTCAGGCGGGGCGATCATCAACCTGATCGACCAGCGGGTGTGGAATCTGACCCCGCATTTCATGACCTATACCGTCAGCAAAGCCGGCTTGTGGACCCTGACCCGGACCATGGCGATGGCGCTGGCGCCACGCATCCGGGTGAATGCGATCGGCCCCGGCCCGACACTCGCCAGCGTGCATCAGGACCACGAGGGCTTCCGCGCCCAATGCGATAAGATGCCCCTGCGGCGCGGCACCTCGCCTGCCGAGATCGCGGCGGCGATCCGCTTCCTGATCGATGCCCAGGCGATGACCGGCCAGATGCTGGCCCTGGATGGCGGCCAGCATCTGGGCTGGGCACAGGCGCCGCATGGCTCGGGACCACATGGATCGGAACCGCATCCCGGCGCCGGGGGCGGGGCGCATGATGCGGCACTGGACTGACCCTCGACGGCGCCCGCGCACTGCGGTAGGACTGCGCGATGCCGGCCCGGGCCGGCCTCTACCCCTTCTCGCTTCGTCCTTGCCCTGAACCAAGACCCTCGGGCGGGCCGGTCTGCCGGCCGGCCGCGCGCCCCGAATGGGAGAGCGACTTGACCGACCCGATCCAACTGCGTGCCGTCCCCCAGCCGGATCAACGGCCCGCGCGGCGACATCTGTTCATCCGCGACCTGGTGATCGCCTGCGATATCGGCGTCCACGCGCATGAACATGGCCGGCCACAGCGCGTGGCCTTCAACATCGACATCACGCTGCGCGACGACGGGCCGCCACCGGCCGATGATCTGTCGCATGTGCTGTCTTACGAGGATCTGGTGATCGGCATACGCGCACTTGCCCGGCATGGCCATGTCAATCTGGTCGAAACGCTGGCAGAACGCGTGGCGGGGCTCTGCTTCACCGACGATCGCGTTCTGGTGGCACGGGTGCGGATCGAAAAGCTGGACGTGTTCCCCGACGCCGCCGGGGTGGGTGTGGAAATTGAGCGAATGCGCGCCTGACCGCGCGGCGGGCGATATTGCGCAAAGCCCGCCCACCACATGCCGAATCGGCCTGACAACATGCTGATGCATGCGGCCCACCCCCATGAACGGGGCAGGAACGGTGGCGGAATCCGGCCACACCCGCTTTTTTTTGCACAGGGACCATCCAAGAAAGCACTTGACACTGACTCTCCGTGCTAAGCCCTTGATGGTACGTGGCTGGCGACCTGATTTGTGGAAATCGCAGTAAAAACAAGACCTTAATAAATGCCTTATTTTTGGGCAAAGCGATGGAAAACCAAGCGGGCGGCCCTGTCGCAACGTCCCTCAACACGATATGCACATGGTTATCCACAGTTTCCGTGGATATGTTGACGATCCGATGACGCTTGTGAGACGGACATGACCGAGACCCCTGAAGATATCCACCGCCAGCCGACCGATCCGGCCCGGACCGGCACCGCGTCGGGAGATGCCGAGGATACCGGGTCCGAGGATATGGGGGCCGAGGATATCGTCTGGGAAGGCGATGGCGCCGCACTCGACACGCCGGCCCTGGCCCGGCTGCTGTCGCGCCGCCGGCCCGCCGGTGTCGCGGACGGCGAGACCGGCGACGAAGACACTGGCGACGACGGCACTGGCGACGACGGCACTGGCGACGGCGACGACGGCGCGAGCGATGACGGGACGGACGATGGTGCGCCCGTTGATGCCCCAGGGCATGACGAGGGTCGCGCCGGCCGCCGGGCCGGGACAACCGGCGCCTCGCAGGATCGCCCGGCGCCCCATCGTCCGGGTCGGCGGCCGCGTCACGAGACCGGCGATCCGGGCTGGGTGCGGCTGGCGCCTGTCGACGGCGGTGATGAGAACGCCGATGACGAGGCTGATGCCGACGATGCCGAGGCGGATGAGGCGGATGCCGGGGTATCGGCCGACACCGGCGACGGTGCTGCCGGACCGCCTGACGTCGGGGCACCCGATGATGCCACCGCCACGCCCCCTGAAGGGGCAACCGGCAGCGATGCCGGCCCGGCGGCCCCCGCCGGCCCGTCGCTGCGCCGGCATCCGCAATTGCAGGTCGGACGGGCGGCAATTCAGTCGGCACTGCGCACCATGCCCGACAGCGCCGGCGTGTACCGGATGCTGGATAGCCATGGCGACGTGCTCTATGTCGGCAAGGCCAAGCATCTGAAGCGGCGGGTGGCGTCGTATACCCGGATCAACCAGCTACAACCGCGGTTGATGCGGATGGTGGCCGAGACCCGGACCATGGAGATCGTCGTCACCGGTTCCGAGGCCGAGGCGCTGCTGCTGGAAGCCAATCTGATCAAGCGGCTGCGGCCCCGCTTCAACGTGCTGCTGCGCGACGACAAGAGCTTCCCCTATATCCTGATCACCGGCGACCACGATTTTCCGCAGATCGTGAAGCATCGCGGGGCCCGCAACCGCAAGGGCGAGTATTTCGGCCCCTTTGCCAGCGCCGGCGCGGTGAACGAAACCCTGGCGATGCTGGAGAAGGCGTTCCTGCTGCGGACCTGCTCGGACCCGATGTTCGACAGCCGCACCCGCCCCTGCCTGCAATACCAGATCAAGCGGTGCAGCGCGCCGTGCTGCGCCTATGTCGACCGCGACAGCTATGGCCGGCTGGTGTCGGAGGCACGCGATTTCCTGCGCGGACGCTCGGCCAGCGTGCGCGAGGCGATGCAGGGCCATATGGCGCAGGCGGCCGACGCGCTGGATTTCGAGACCGCCGCGGTCTATCGCGACCGGATCAAGGCGCTGGCCCGGGTGACCGCCAGCCAGGGGATCAATTTTCAGGGTCTGGAGGATGCGGATGTGGTGGCGATCGCCGACGAGGGCGGCCAGGCCTGCATCCAGGTGTTCTTCTTCCGCGGCGGCCAGAATTACGGCAACCGGGCCTATTTCCCGGCCAACGAGGCCGGCAGCCCGGCGCCCGAGGTGCTGTCGGCCTTTCTTGGCCAGTTCTATGCCGACAAGCTGCCCCCGCGTGAGGTGCTGCTGAGCCAGGAACCTGACGAGGCGGCACTGGTCGCCCAGGCGCTGTCGGTGCGCGCCGGCCATAAGGTGCGGCTGGCGGTGCCGCGACGTGGCGACAAGGCCCAGGCCGTGGGCCATGCCGCCACCAATGCGCGTGAGGCGCTGGGCCGCAAGCTGGCCGAGACCTCCAGCCAGAAACGGCTGCTGGAGGGCACCGCCAGGGTCTTCGGCATGGACCGCACGCCCGGCCGGATCGAGGTCTATGACAACGCCCATATCTCGGGCACCCATGCGGTCTGCGGCATGATCGTCGCCGGCCCCGACGGCCTGGACCGGCGCGCCTATCGCAGCTTCACCATCCGCGACATCGACCCGGCCAAGGCCGGCGGCGACGACTATGCGATGATGCGCGAGGTGATGCGCCGCCGGTTCACCCGGCTCGCCCGCGAACTCGACGAGGCCGCCGGCGTGGTGGAACGGGTCGACAGCTGGCCGGATCTGGTGCTGCTGGATGGCGGCGAAGGCCAGCTCAAGACCGGCGTCGAGGAGTTGGAGGCGGCCGGGCTGACCGGCCGGATCATGGTGGCCGCCATCGCCAAGGGCCCCGACCGCGATGCCGGCCGCGAGCGGTTCTTCCTGCCCGGTCAGGCGCCGTTCCGCCTGCCCGACCGCGACCCGGTGCTGTATTTCCTGCAGCGGCTGCGCGACGAGGCCCACCGCTTCGCCGGCGGCCAGCACCGCGCCAAGCGCAGCCGCGCGATCGGCACCTCGGCACTGGACGAGATCCCCGGCATCGGCCCGCGGCGCAAAAAGGCGTTGCTGCATCATTTCGGCTCGGCCAAGGCGGTCGAGGTGGCAAGCCTGGCCGATATCGCCAAGGTCGACGGC
Organism: Tistrella arctica; assembly: GCF_039630945.1. NCBI lineage: Bacteria > Pseudomonadati > Pseudomonadota > Alphaproteobacteria > Geminicoccales > Geminicoccaceae > Tistrella > Tistrella arctica. The sequence continues at coordinate 177,392 of NZ_JBBKTV010000007.1, read as the reverse complement.
ATCTCCACCACCGTCGCCCGCCAGATCTATCATTTCTTCCACCCCGATGGCTGACCACCTTCACCGGCACATGATCGCGCGAGGCTGACGAACCCGTCGCCGGCCTGTAGAGTGGGCGCGTCATGAGAATGGGCGCGTCCTGCCGCCCGAGTTGGCCATATGGCCCCGCCCCCCAGCCACCGGATGCCGATGCGCAATCGCCTTCCCAACCTGCTCACCCTGTCGCGGATCGTGGTGATCCCGTTCTTCCTGGCGGCCTTCCTGCTGGAACCGGCGGCCGGTGCCTGGGTCAGCTTCGGGCTGTTCGCGGCCGCATCGGTCACCGACTGGCTGGATGGCTGGCTGGCGCGGCGCTGGGGCGTGGTCTCGGCCGTCGGTCGCTTCCTCGATCCGATCGCCGACAAGCTGCTGGTGACGGCGGCGCTGCTGATGCTGGTTGGTGACGGCCGGGCCGATGCCCTGCCGGCGCTGGTCATCCTGTGCCGCGAGATCCTGATTTCGGGCCTGCGCGAACATCTGGCCGGCGACCGGGTATCGGTGCCGGTATCGGGCCTTGCCAAATGGAAGACGACGGTGCAGATGGCGGCCATCGCCGTGCTGCTGCTGCTGCCGGTGCTGCCGGCATCGGCCGCCTGGGGCGGCACGGCATTGCTGTGGCTGGCGGCGGGCCTGACCGTGATCACGGGCTGGGCCTATATGCAGACCGGCATGCGCCATCTGATCGCCGCCGACCGGCGCTGACCCCCCAAACCAGGAGACGGCCCCATGTCGCTGCATGTGCTTTATTTCGCCTGGATGCGCGCCCGCGTCGGCCGGGCGGACGAGGACATCGCCTTTTCCCCGGCGGTCGCGACCGTGGCCGGGCTGCTCGATCATCTGTCGACGCTCAGCCCCGGTCATGAGGCGGCGCTGGCCGATCGCTCGGCGGTGCGGGTGGCGGTGAATCAGGATTATGCGCAGGGCGATGCCGGGCTGGCCGATGGCGACGAGGTCGCGATCTTTCCGCCGGTCACCGGCGGCAGCGGCGGTGACGCCGGCGCCTGCGCCATCGAGATCCGCGTCCAGACCGGAGATTTCGACGTCGGCGCCGAATACGCCCGGGCGGCAGGCGGCGATGCCACCGGCGGCATCGCCATCTTCGTGGGCCAGGTGCGCGGCCGCGACGGCGACCAGACGATCGGCGCCATGACGCTTGAACATTATCCCGGCATGACCGAGCGGGAGATCCGCCGGGTGGCGGAACAGGCGGCAACCCGCTGGCCGCTGGCCGCGATCCGCATCATTCATCGGGTCGGGCGGCTTCAGCCGGGCGAGCGGATCGTGCTGGTGATCGCCGCATCCGCCCATCGCGCCGCCGCCTTCGATGCCTGCGCCTTCCTGATCGACTGGCTGAAGACCCGCGCGCCGTTCTGGAAGCTGGAAGACACCAGCGAGGGGCCGCGCTGGGTGGCGGCCAAGGCATCGGACGACGCGGCGGCGGCACGCTGGCGGGACGACCACACACGACAGGCGTAGGAGGTGACCGGGGCCGGTCGTTTAAGGGACAGAAGACGGGCACGACGACGCGCCGTCTCTGGCAGAACCGGAACGATCCGGCAGTCCCCGATCCCCCACACGCTCCGAAGGAGATGTGACCGATGACCGAGTTCAGCATCCGCCGCATGGCCGCAGCCGCCGGTATCGCCACCCTGATGGCATTTCCCGTGGCCGCGATCGCCGCCGATGATCAGGGCATGACCCTGGAGCAGATGCAGGCGAAGACCGCCGAGCGCTTCCAGCGCATGGACGCCGACAAGGACGGCCGCGTCACTCGTGACGAGATGAAGGCCGCCCGCGCCGATATGATGAAGGGCCATGACGGCATGTGGCGTGACGGCAAAGGCCCCGGTGGCCATGGGCCGGGACGCATGGGCGCCCATATGATGAAGCAGGTCGACACCAACAGCGACGGCAAGATCAGCCGCGACGAGTTCATGACCGGCGCCGACCGGATGTTCAGTCGCCTGGATGCCGATGGCGATGGCCAGATCACCGAGGCCGAGCGCGAGGCCATGCGGGCCCGCCACATGGACGGCTGGAAGATGGACGGCAAGGACGGCAAGCCTGCCGCCGACGCCCCCAAGGCCGGCGGGTGACGATGGTCGCATCCTCGTCGGACATCGAGGCCGCAGGGCGGCCGGAAGACGAGGATGATCGCCTGCTCGCCCGTGTGGCGGCAGGCGATGGTGCAGCCTTTGGCCGGCTGGTGGATCGCCATGGCGAGCGGGCGCTCGCCGTGGCGACCCGCATGCTGAGCAGCCGCAGCGACGCCGAAGATGCCGTGCAGGACGTGTTCACCCGCCTGTGGGCGGGGGCCGCGGCCCGCTGGCGACCGGGTGGCGCGCGGTTCGGAACCTGGCTGTGGCGGGCGGTCGCCAATCGCTGCCTGGATCAGCTCCGCCGGCCACGGATGACTGAACTGACCGAGGCCATGGAGCCGCCCGACCCGTCGCCCGGCGCGCTGGATCGCCTGATCCACGACCGGACGATGCGGCGGGTGGGCGACGCCGTGGCTGGTCTGCCTGAACGCCAACGCATGGCAATCGCTCTGGTCTACGACGCCGGGCTGTCGGGCAGCGAGGCTGCGGACGCCATGGGTGTCAGCGCCGGGGCGATGGAACAACTGCTGGTCAGGGCACGGCGCAGCCTGCGCCTTGAGCTCAAGACCGGCATGGACGAGGACGAGGGAGGCGCGTGATGGACATCGATGGCTTCAGGGCGTTGCTCGACGCCCATGGCGGCGATCCCGCACGCTGGCCCGCCGCCGCCCGCGACGACGCCCTTGTCTTGCTGGCGGCCGAACCCCGCGCCCGTGCGGTGCTGGACGATGCCCGCCGGCTGGATGCCCTGATCCGGGCTGCCGCCCCCGAACCGCGCGGCACAGGCACAGGCACAGGCACAGGCACAGGCACAGGCCGGGATACGGCATTCCTGAACCGGCTGAAGGCGATTCCGGCCGAGCGGCCGCAGATCGTGGTGATCGATGGCGGGCGCGGCACGATCGCCGCCGCGACGGCACAGCCGGCGACGACCGCACAGCCAGCCACGACCGCACAGCCAGGGGTGCAGCCTGGGCCGCCGCCGGGCGCGAGGCCACGCCACCAACCGAAACCACGTCGCCAGCCTGGGGCCGTATCCGACAGGCCGTCGTCCACCCCCGGTCGCAGCCCGGCTTTCGCCGCCCGGCTGGGCGGTGCCGTTGCCGCCGCGGCCCTGCTGATGGGCATGCTGATCGGTGGCAATGGCTGGATGACCGGCGCGGCGCTGGCGCTGGACACATCGAACGACATCGACATCGCGGCCGTGCTCTATGCCGAGCAGGGCACGCTGGAGGAGCCGCAATGACCCTGAGCGGGCGCCGTGCGCGGCTGGTGGTCGGCGGATTGATCGCCAGCCTGGCGCTGAATCTGTTTGTCGCCGGCGTGGTGATCTCCGGCTCGGTCGTGTCGCGGCCGCCATCGCATGACCGCGGGCTGATGCGGCTGATGCACGATCTTCAGGAACCGCAGCGCAGCGCCATCAAGGCCTCGTTCGCGGCCGAGCGCGACGCGCTGCACGACCATCTGACGGCTCTGCGCGATGCGCGCCACGGGTTGAAGCGCGTGATCAAGGCCCGGCCCGCGGCCGGTGCGGCCGAGTTGGAAGCGGCCCTCACCGAACTGGCCCTGCGCGACCGCGAGATGCAGGATCTGGCCAGCCGGCTGATGGTCGAGGGCTGGCGGCGCGCCGCATCATCCCCGGCCCCCACCCGCTGAGTGCCCCCCGCCCGCTGAGCAACCGGTTACCGTCACCCCCACCTGAACGACGAACCGCCCGCCCCGGACAAGCCGGAGCGGGCGGTTCGTCATTCGCAGAGCGGCGTCACGACACGGCCAAGATCACTCGGCAGCGACGCGGGCCGCCGCACCATGGGCGCGCACCAGGGCCGAATAGGCATGCATCAGGGTCGAGCAGGCATCGGCCGGCTTGAACATGACGTCGCCGATCTGGCGCACCGGCGTCACTTCCGCGGCCGAACCGGTCAGGAAGCACTCGTCGAAATCGGCCATCTCTTCCGGACGGATATGACGCTCGATGATGGTATAGCCGGCCTGTTCGGCCAAGCCCATCACCGTGCGGCGGGTGATGCCGTTCAGGAAGCAGTCGGCGATCGGGGTGTGCAGTTCCTTGCCACGGCCGAAGAACACATTGGCACCGGTCGCTTCCGCCACATAACCGCGATAGTCCAGCATCATGGCGTCGTCGAAGCCACGGCTGTCGGCTTCACGGCGGCTCATGGTGCAGATCATGTACAGGCCGGCGGCCTTGCTTTCGGTCGGCGCGGTATCGGGTGCCGGACGCTTCCAGCGCGACAGTTCCAGGCGGATGCCCTTCAGCTTCTCTTCCGCCGAGAAATAGGATGGCCATTCCCAGCAGGCGATGGCCATATGCACCTGCGATCCGCGGGTGTAGACGCCCATCTGCTCGCTGCCGAGCCAGGCCACCGGCCGGACATAGGCATCGCTGAGATTGTTGGCCGCCAGCAGCTCGGCGGTCGCCGTGTTGATCTCGGCCGGGGTATAGGGCAGCTCGAAGCCCAGCAGTTGTGCCGAACGGGCAAGCCGCTCAGAATGCTCGTTGAGCTTGAAAACGATGCCGTCATAGGCTCTCTGGCCCTCGAACACGCAGCTCGCGTAGTGGAGGCCGTGGTTGAGCACGTGGATGCGTGCCTCACGCCACGGAGTGAGCTTGCCGTCGAACCAGATCCAGCCGTCGCGGTCGTCGAAGGGGATGAGTGCCATTGTCGCGCGCCTTGGATAATTTGCGAACAAAAACTGGATGGAATGAGTAACATTCCGTTCCAACTATGTCAACATGGCTGCCGTAATGTCAAATCCGAACGCAAACCCGAATCCGCTCTTTCTCCGCGAGGAGGAGCTGAACCAGGGCATCGAACTGCTGTTCTACGCTTATCGGGATTTCACCAGCGAACCCGACCGCATCCTGGAAAAGCACGGGCTGGGCCGGGCCCATCACCGCGTGGTGTATTTCGTCGGCCGTAATCCCGGCACGACGATTACAGATTTGTTGCGCATCCTGCGGATCACCAAGCAGTCGCTCAGCCGCGTCCTGAAACAACTGATCGACCAGAACCTGATCGATCAGCAGTCAGGGCTGAGAGACCGCCGCCAGCGACTTCTTTATCTGACGGAGTCCGGTAAATCTCTGGAGCGCGAACTCTCGGGCAATCAGCGCAAACGAGTGGCGCGCGCCTATCGGGAAGCGGGTGCCGAGGCTGTCGAAGGATTTCGCAAGGTGATGGTCGGCATCATGGACGATCCCGAGCGTGACGGGTTCAACCGGCCATGAGTATCGATGAGCCCGGCGATGCTGCACCTGCTGCCATGCGGATGACGCAAGGCAGCCCGCCACCACCGCCCGATCCGGACGCGCCCCATGTGCTGGTGGTGGATGACGACCGCCGGCTGTGTGCCCTGATCGCCCGCCTGCTGCGCGAGAACGGGTTCATGGTCTCAACCGCGCATGACGCCGCCGAGGCGCGGGCCAAGCTTCAGGTCATCACCGTCGACCTGCTGGTTCTGGACGTGATGATGCCGGGCGAAAGCGGGCTGGATCTCACCCAGTCGCTCCGCGAACGCGGCGAGCTGCCGATCCTGCTGCTCACCGCGATGGACGGCGCCGAGGATCGGATCGCGGGGCTGGAAACCGGTGCCGACGATTATCTGGCCAAGCCCTTCGACCCGCGGGAACTGCTGGCCCGGATCCGGTCCATCCTGCGCCGCTCGGTACCGCGGGCGGCATTGGCCTCGGGCGGGCCCGGCCGGACCCTTGCCGGCGTCACACTGCGCTTCGGGCCGTGGAGTTTCGATCTGGGCCGGCAGGAACTGCGCCGCGATGGCGAGATCGTGCATCTGACGCAGGGAGAGGCCACATTGCTGGGGGTGCTGGCGGCCGCGCCCAACCGCCCGATCAGCCGCGACGCCCTGGCGGAGCGGGCCCAGATCCGTGGCGGCGACCGCGCGGTCGATGTCCAGATCGTCCGCCTGCGCCGCAAGATCGAGGATGATCCGCGCAACCCGCGCCACATCCACACCCTGCGTGGCGCCGGCTATGCGCTGCGCACCGATGCCTGACCGGCCGCGGCGCCCTCCCGGCGCCATCGGCCCCGGCCATCAGATGAAGATACCTGCCTCATGACCAGCATCGACCGCTTTCTCAGAACCGTGCTGCCGCGCTCGCTCTATGGCCGGTCCTTCCTGATGATCGTGGCGCCACTGGTCGTGCTGCTCGGCCTGACGACCTATCTGTTTTACAATCGCCACTGGGACAATGTCACCCGCCATATGACCCTTGCCGTCGCCGGCGACATTGCCCTGACGGTCGAGGTTCTGCGCAACTATCCCGAAGGCGAGGAACGCGACCGTCTGCTGCGGCTGATCCAGGTCTATACCGACATCCGCTTCGACTTCCGGGCCGCCGAAATCCTGCCCAATATCGATCATGACGCAGGCAACAGCCTTCTGGAGCGGATGATGGCCTCGGCGCTGGACACGCGGGTGTACCGGCCATTCGTGCTGGACGCGGTGACCGACAATACCTGGGTCAATATCGATGTTCAGCTTCAGGACGGGGTGTTGCAGGTCAAGGTGCCACGCAAGCGCGTGACCAGTGCCACGACCTATATCTTCATTCTGTGGCTGGTCGGCATCTCGCTGGTGCTGATGGTGCTGGCGATGATGTTCCTGCGCAATCAGATGCGGTCGCTGCGCAAGCTGGCGATGGCGGCCGACAATCTGGGCAAGGGCCGCGACGAGCTGGCGATCTTCAAACCCAGCGGCGCCACCGAGGTCCGCCAGGTGTCGCATGCCTTCCTGCGTATGCGAGATCGCATCCGCCGGCAGGTTACCCAGCGCACCGAGATGCTGGCTGGCGTCAGCCATGATCTGCGCACGCCCCTGACCCGGATGAAGCTGCAACTGGCGCTGATGCCGCCCTCGGCCGATCTGGCCGAGCTTGAGGCCGATGTCGAGGAAATGACCCGCATGGTCGAAGGCTATCTCGCCTTCGCGCGCGGTGAAGGCGCCGAGGAACCGGCGGTGCTGGCCGATCTGGCCCAGTTGGTGCAGCAGGTGGTGTTCCGCGCCCGCGGCACCGGCCAGGGCCGGATCGACATCCGTGGCGCCGACCATCTGATGGTGCTGGTCCGCCCTCAGGCATTCCGGCGGTGCCTGGGCAATGTGATCGACAACGCCATGCGCCACGCCGAGCGGGTGGAGGTGACCCTGCTGCCCGGGCGCGAGGTGGCGCAGGTGCTGATCGACGATGATGGCCCCGGCATCCCCGCTCATCTGCGGGCCGAGGCCTTCCGCCCGTTCCGACGGCTGACGGAGGCCGGCGACGACCCGTCGGCGCAGGACGCGGCCTGGGAAGGCGGCTCGGGGATCACCGGTGTGGGCCTGGGCCTCGCCATCGCCCGCGACGTGATGCGCGGTCATGGCGGCGATATCCGGCTGGAAGACAGCCCGCTGGGAGGCCTGCGCGTGACGCTGGATCTGCCGATCTGATCCGGCCCCCCCCGTCATAATTCACCTCACAGGCGCCTGAGGGGGCCGCGTTGATGACCGGTTCGCCTGTGGCGGCCGCTGGGGCGGCTCATCATGGGCCGATTGTGTGGGCGGCCTGCTTCTAGAGGTCCGCGCCGATTATCCGGGCAGCCCAGCCGGCCGGCCACGACATTCCGGTGCCGGTAGACCCGCGTCGATAGGGCGCTGCGAGGGTTGCTGTGGCCCGGCCACATGCGCGGGCTCGTCCTCGCGGACGATCCGGTTGCGGCCGCGTTCCTTGGCCGCATACAACGAGCGGTCGGCACGCAGCAGCGCCTCTTCGAACTGACGGTCGGGCGTCAACGTGGCAATGCCGATGCTGACGGTGATCCCGCTCCCTTCCAGGGCCGGAATCACCCGGCCACATCGCCCCATGGTCTCGCGGATCGTCTCGGACACCTGGGTGGCGTGCGCCGCATCCGCCCCGGGCAGGAACACCGCGAACTCCTCGCCACCCAGCCGCGCCGCCACATCGTCCTGGCTGATACAGCTGCGGATGATCGATCCGATCTCGCGCAGCACGAGATCGCCCACGGCATGGCCGAACCCGTCATTGACCGCCTTGAAGTGGTCGACGTCGATAAACAGCAGCGCGCCGGCGCCCCTTGGGGCAGATCCGCCTGCGGCCACGCGTCTGGTCTCGGAAAAGAAGGTGCGGCGGTTCAGCAGCCCGGTCAGATCGTCGATCTTCGACAGCCGGTCGAGTTCGACCGCCATTTCCCGCAGCTTGACATTCTGCCCGATGAAAAAGAAACCCAGCGGATAGCCAATGATCAGAACGATAATCGTGGTCAGAAGAATATCGAGCGGCAGGCGATCGAATTCAAAATACCAATAGAAGAAAGCGGTCAGCAGGTCGGCGGCGATGATCGCCACGACGATCATCAATGTGACCTGCCGGAACACCGACATGGAACTGAGCCTGTGCGCCCATTTACCACTATGGATCATGCCGCCCCCGCACCTTCCCGCATCGGCGGTGATACACGGATCGCCGGTGTTTGAGAAGCGGCATCGACATCTACGCCGCCAGGCTCTATCAGGCGTTGTTTCAGCCCAGCCGCGCGCCGTCCGGCACCTCATGATCCGGCGCAATCAGGCTGATCCGCCCGGCGGCATCGGGAAAGCCCAGCAGCAGCACCTCGGACATGAACCGGCCGATCTGACGCGGAGGGAAATTCACCACCGCGGCGACCTTGCGGCCGATCAGCGCCTGGGGCGTATAAAGATGGGTGACCTGTGCCGAGGTCCGGCGCTCGCCGATCCCGGGGCCGAAATCGATCCACAGCTTGATCGCCGGCTTGCGGGCTTCCGGGTATGGCTCGGCCCGTATCACGGTTCCGGCACGGATATCGACCGCCAGAAAATCATCGAAGGCAATCGGCGGCCGGGGCGTCTGGATGTCGTCGGTCATGGTCTGGCAGCAGCTTCACGACAGGGAATGATGCCGTCATATTGCCCCTGACAACCAAAAGGCGCCACTCCCGCGGGGGGAATGGCGCCTTTTGTATCGTCCAGATCATGCGGGCCTTGCGGCCCGCATGGCCAGATCACTTCGCGGCGGTCAGAACCTTCACTTCATCGACGCTCTCGATGAAGCGCTTGTTCAGCACGTCGAAGGCTTCGCCCTGCGACTTCTGGGCCAGTTCCGAAAGCTCGCGGACATTGCTGACCGCCTTCTCGACCGCGGCCTTCATGACCTCGGCCTGCTTCTCGGTCTTGGCCTCGACGGAGCCGGCGTTCATCACCTCCTGCGTGGCCTTCCAGGCCTCTTCAAACGAGGTGCGCGCAACTTCGGCCTGACGCTTCGCCAGGGCCTGGAAGCCCTCGGCCATCAGCTTGTTCGCCTGGGCGACGGCTTCGTAATTGCGGCGCGCAGTGCCCATCATGGCTTCCATGTCGACAGTCGGCATGGCCATGGCGGGCATCTTGAACTCGCCGAACATCTTGGTGTAGTCGATCGCGTTGAACTTATTGTCGGCCATCTGGAAAACCTCCGTTCGCCTCTGCGACCGATGGCATGGCTGGCATCCGGTCGCGAGCACCACAGCGTCGGGGTTTATGCTGCGGTGCAAAATCCTAGAGGCATATATGCTATAACGAGGCCGGGAGGTCAAGGTCGTTTTTGCATTGCACAAAAATGGCTGCGCGAGCATAGCGGCCGTCATGGACACTCGTTGGTTGGGTGTTTTCGGCGAAGACCGTGGCTGCAATCCGCGCAACCCGCTGGTCAGGTCGCCGCAGGCGCGGGGTCGCCGGACGGTGCCGGCGGATCGCGCGGATCGGCCAGCGGCCCGTCGGGCGCCATACCCGCCCGCGCCGTCTTGTCACGCCGCCCCCAGCGAGAACCACGCTGTGTAAAGTGCTTGGCCGCCCGGGACCAGCGCCCGGCACGGTCGAGCAAGCCATCGAGCGTCTTCATCGTCCGGGCCTTGTCGTCGGTGTCATCCTTCAACCACGCCCGCAAGGTCGCCAGATAAATCGCCGCCAGCGCCTGTCTGCGGGCAAGCCCGCTCAAACCCCGCGCCTCGATACCGGCGGCAGCCGCCAACCAGCCCATGCTGCGTTGCAGGCGCATCCCCTGCCCGCAGATCAGATCCAGTGCCGGAATGCCGCGTTCGGCCCGATCGGCCAGCCGCCGCAAGGCCGGCCGATGGGGTTCCAGGGCATCCAGCCGCGCCATGATCAGGGCCAGAAGCCGGTCCTTGACCGGCTGTTCGGCAAAGGCGTCCGGCTCGTCATCGGCTTCCGCCAGCATCGCCCTGTCGATCCGGCGGCTGAAGGCGTCGAGGATGTCGGACACCGACCCCACATGGCTCGACAGCGCCGCCAGACTCATCCCGGCCTCATCGGCGATGGCGGTCAGCGTCAGCCCGTCCCAGCCGTCGATGGCGGCACGATTGAGGGCGGCGTCGATGATCGCGCCGATGCTGTCGCCACCCCCGGCGTTCTCTTCACGTCCGGCTGCGGCGGTATCGTTATGTCCCGGCATGTTCCGTCCTCCGTGAAATGGTCGCCGTCATGTCCGACCGCAAAGCGTCGACCGCCATTTGCGGCCGAAGACAGGCGGGCTCTGGTTGAAAGATGGGGGCGCGGATGCGACATGCGAGTCTCGGAAATTCGGACCGGTTCAGTGCGGATTAAGCGTTCCAACCGGACACAAGGTATGGAATCCTGTATCTTCACAAGGTTGCGAAGGCCGTGAGAGTCTGGAGGGACGTCATGATCGACCGGCTGACCAGAAATATGCGTGGCGCCGTGCGCAGCCAGGACCGCGGCGACACCCGGTATTATTCCTCGGTGCAGCGCCAGCCGCTTCTGACGCGCGAGGAAGAGGTGTCGCTGGCGGCGCGTGTCCAGGCCGGCGACAAGGCCGCGGCCGAGATCCTGGTCCGCAGCCATCTGCGTCTGGTGATCAAGGTGGCGTCGCGTTATCGCAATTACGGCCTGCCGATGAATGAGCTGGTCCAGGAAGGGTCGCTCGGCCTGATGCAGGCGGTGGAGCGGTTCGATCCGGAGCGCGGCGTGCGGCTGGCCACTTATGCCATGTGGTGGATCAAGGCCGCGATCCAGGACTATATCCTGCGGTCCTGGTCGATGGTCCGCATCGGCACGACGGCCGCGCAGAAGGCCCTGTTCTTCAACCTGCGCAAGCTGAAGGCCAAGCTGCGGCGCAGCGACGAGACCCGCATGGGCGAGACGCTGGACCCCACGGATGTCGGCCAGATCGCCACCACGCTGGGCGTGCGCGACCGTGACGTCCGGCTGATGGAGATGCGGATGTCGGGTGGCGATCAGTCGCTGAACGCACCGATGTCGGCCGATAGCGGCGATGAATGGCTGGACCAGCTGGCCGACGACAAGCCCGACCAGGAAGAGCTGCTGGTCGAGAAGGATCTGGCGTCGTTCCGCACCCGGATGATCCGCGGCGCGCTGGATGCGCTGAATGCCCGCGAGCGGCTGATCATCACCCGCCGCCATCTGGCAGAAGCCTCGGCGACCCTGGAGGCGCTGGGCTCGGAACTGGGCATCTCGAAGGAACGCGTCCGCCAGATCGAAAGCCGCGCGATGCGCAAACTGGCCGATCTGGTGGAGCCGCAGTTGCGCAAGGCACTGGGCAGCCGCGCAAACGGCCCGGCCACACCCAGCCTGACCTGACATCCATATCGTCACAGCGCCTGAACAAGAAAGGCCGCCCGATCGGGGCGGCCTTTCTGTATGGTGACCGGATCAGGCAGCGCCGATCAGCGCAGAGCGGCGGCGATGTTGCCGCCATCCACCGTGGTGACCGAGCCGGTGGTCCTGGTGGCCAGCGCCAGATCCAGGAAGGCCTGGGCCACATCGGCCGCGGTCACTTCGCGGCCAAGCAGGTTGCCGCCCATATAGTCGGCTTCCGACAACCCCCGCGCCTTCGATCGCGCCGCCACCATCTTGTCGGTCAGCAGACCCGATCGCACCCGGTCGGCATTGACCGCATTGGAGCGGATGCCGTCGCGGCCATGATCGAGCGCGTATTGCCGCGACAAAAACAGCGTCGCGGCCTTGGGCAGACCATAGGGCCCGAAATCCGGCCCCGGATTGATCGCCTGTTTCGAGGTGTTGAACAGCAGTTGGCCGCCGAAGCCCTGGGCCTTCATCACCGCCACCGCCGCCTGGGCGGCACGCTGATGGCCATAGAAATTCAGCTCGAAGCTCTGGCGCAGGACATCTTCCTCGACCTCGCCGATCCGGCCCTGCCAGGCGGCGCCGGCATTGCTGACCAGGATGTCGAGCCCGCCGAATGCCGCCACCACCGCGTCCATGGCGGCAGCGACCGAGGCCGGATCGGTAACGTCGCAGCCGATGCCGATCCCGCCCAGCGGCTTCGCCACGCCGGCTGCCGCCGCCGCATCCAGATCGAGCACGGCCACCTCGGCACCCGCCGCCGCGAAAGCGCGCGCGCAGGCGGCACCGATGCCGCCGGCGCCACCGGTGACGGCGACGATCCGCCGCTGCAATGGCTTTTCAGCCCCCTTGCCCAGCTTCGCCTGTTCCAGCGACCAGTATTCCACATCGAACAGGTCAGGCTCGGGGATGCTCTCGAACCGGCCGACGCCCTCGGCATCGGTGATCACCTCGATCGCCGCTTCATAGACATCGGCGGCGATCCGAGCCTCTTTCATCGACTTGCCCAGGGCGAACAGGCCAAGGCCGCGCACGACGATCAGCCGCGGCATCGGATCCAGTTCGGTCTTCACCCCGTCCAGACGCTGATTGTTGCGATTGAAATAGTCATGATACCGCGCGACATAGGCATCGAGCGCCGTTTCAGCCGACGCCCGGAACGCCGCCAGTTCGCCCGCGACCGGCGCGGGCAGCACCAGCGGCGCCGGCTTGGTGCGGATCACATGATCGGGGGTGGCCACGCCCGAATTGGCGATCCGGTCCAGATCGGCGCTGTTGGCGAAGGCCAGCACGGCCTCGGTCGCGCGATGCTCCAGCACGAAGGGCCTGCGGCCACCCTCGGCCTTCACATCCGGCAATGCCGTCAAGCCGCGCAGGATCGGCGCCACCGCCGCCGCACCCGCGACCGGCCCGGGCAGAGCCACCTGAACCAGCGTGCGGCGGCCCTGCCGCAGCCGCTCTTCGGCCATCGAGACGAACTCGATCATCAGATCATAGGCGGTGCGGCCATCGTCGTTGAAGCTGAAGATGCCATGCTTCAGCAGCACCATGCCCTCGACATCCGGCGTCTCGCGCACGATCCGCGCCGCGGTCTTGGCCAGCAGGAAACCGGGCATGATATAGGGCACATAGGCCAGCCGCCGGCCATAGAGGTCACGGACGATCTGCTCGCCATCCGGCTGATCGGTCAGCGACAACACCGCATTCGCATGGGTGTGATCGATGAATTTATGCGGCAGGAAAGCGTGCAGCAGGGTCTCGATCGACGGGTTCGGTGCCGCCGCATCCAGCAGATTGAGCCGCTGAAAATTGACCATATCCTCGTCGGCCAGCGCCTCCAGCGCCTCCAGCCGGCGCAGCGGCAGAAGCCGCACCGCCGGCAGGCCGGCCGGCTCGATCACGCCCATGTCCCAGCCGCTGCCCTTCACGCACAGCACATCGACCATCTCGCCCAGCGTATCGGTCATGGCGGTCTTGACCGAGGTGTTGCCGCCGCCATGAAGCACCAGCCGCGGCTCCGATCCCAACAGCCGGGTGGTATAGACCCTCAGCGCCAGATCCTCGTTGATGCCCTGGTCGACATATCGGGCCACCATGGCCGCGGCGTCCGCATCTGCCCAGCGGTTGCGCATCGCTTGAACTCACCTCGATTGTTGGTCGCGGCCGGGGCCGGGCCCCGGCCTCTGGGGACACGCGCCGGCCTTACTCGGCGGCGGCGCGCTCAGGATAAAGGCCGCGCAGGCCCTCGCCACTGGCGACACAGACCCCGCGCTCGGTGATCAGCCCCGTGACCAGCCGGCCCGGGGTGACGTCGAAAGCCGGGTTGGCCGCGGCACTGCCCTCGATCACCGTCACATCGGCGACGGCACCATCCGGCAGCCGCCCGCGCACCTGCGTCACCTCGGTCGGGGAGCGCTCCTCGATCGGGATGTCGCGCACGCCATCGGCCACCCGCCAGTCGATGGTCGGATAGGGCAGCGCCACATAGAACGGCACGCCATTGTCGAACGCGGCCAGCGCCTTCAGATAAGTGCCGATCTTATTGCAGACATCGCCATTCGCCGCCACCCGGTCGGTGCCGACAATGCACATGTCGACCTGACCGTGCTGCATCAGATGGCCGCCGGCATTGTCGGCGATCACCGTGTGCGGCACGCCCGCCTCGCGCAGTTCCCAGGCGGTCAGATAGGCGCCCTGGCTGCGCGGCCGGGTCTCGTCCACCCAGACATGCACCGGCAGGCCGCGGGCATGGGCCATGAAGATGCCGGCCAGCGCCGTGCCCCAGCCCACCGTCGCCAGGAAGCCGGCATTGCAATGGGTCAGGATGTTCACCGGCCGGTTGCCGCCCACCGCCTTGTGGCGGGTCTCGATCAGCCCGAAGGCGTTCTCGCCGATCGCCCGGTTGATGGCCACATCCTCGTCCGCGATCTCGCGGGCACGGGCATACGCCGCGTCGACACGTGCCGTCGGCGCCAGTCCGGCCACCCGCGCCCGCACATCGTCCAGCGCCCAGCGCAGGTTGATCGCCGTCGGGCGCGTGGCGTGCAGCCGGTCATAGGCCGCGGCCAGCCCGGTATCGGAGGCATCCTCGGCCAGGGCCAGCGCCAGGCCATAGGCGCCCACGGCACCGATCAGCGGCGCACCGCGCACCAGCATGTCGCGGATCGCGATCTCGGCATCGGTCGACGTCTTCAGGGCGACGTTGACGGTTTCGAACGGCAACCGGGTCTGGTCCAGGATGCCGACGGTGCGGCCGTCCGGCTCAAGCCAGACGGTGCGGTGGGTAAAGCGGCTGTCATCCATGGGGCAGGCTCCGCTGTGGCGCGTGAAACGGATGAAACGGACAAGACCGGCTGCGGTCAGGCACCATTGGCGGTCAGGCACCATTGGCGGTCAGGCGCCAAGCACCCGGCCGGCGACCGCGTCGAGCTTGGCGAGCAGGGCCGGATCCCGCTTCTCGGGCGCGGTGATCAGCGCATAATCCAGGGCGGTGTGGCAGCCGGCATGGCAGGTCTCGCGGCGCGCGCCCAGCAGCGGCGCCACCTCGCGCACCAGCGTGCGGGCATTGTCGGCATTGCCCAGCAGCACTTTGATCACCTGATCGACCGTCACCTTGTCGTGTTCAGGATGCCAGCTATCGAAATCGGTCACCATGGCGACGGTCGCATAACAAAGTTCGGCCTCGCGGGCGAGTTTCGCCTCGGGCATGTTGGTCATGCCGATCACGCTGGCGCCCCAACTGCGATAGAGCCTCGATTCCGCCAGTGTGGAGAATTGCGGCCCTTCCATCGCGATATAGGTGCCGCCGCGATGCATCGACAGGCCGATGCGGGCACCGGCCGCCTCGACCGCATCCCCCATGCGCGGACAGACCGGGTGGCCGACCGACACATGGGCAACACAGCCCTTGGTGAAGAAGCTCTTCTCGCGCGCGAAGGTGCGATCGATGAAATCGTCGACGATCACGAAGGTACCGGGCGCCAGATCCTCTTTCAGCGAGCCGACAGCCGACACCGACAGGATCTCGGTCACCCCCGCGCGCTTCATCGCATCGATATTGGCGCGGTAGTTCAGGTCCGACGGCGCATGAACATGGCCGCGCCCGTGGCGGGGCAGGAAGACCAGTTGCAGATCACCCAGCCGGCCGAACATCAGCTCGTCGGACGGGTCGCCGAATGGCGAGTTGATCCGGCGCCAGCCGATATCCGACAGGCCCGGAATATCATAGACGCCACTGCCGCCGATGATGCCGATCACGGGCCGGCCATCCGCCCCCAAACCGATCGTCGATGCCATCCGTCCTCGTCTCCTCTGATCGGGCCGATTGATCGGCCTCTCCCCCCGCGCGCCAGGTTCCCGCCCGCCAGGTTCCCCGCCCGCCTGGGTCCCTGCGCACCCGGCCCGCCGCTGGCGGCCATCACCCCTGGCCGCTCGCATTGTGCGTGGTTCGGAGGGAATTTTCTACCCTGCGTTAAGTTCGATCGCGCCAATGCATCGCATCTGCATCCACCGCATCATGCCACCTGAACGGAAACGGGGCCGCCCCTGATCTCAAGGGCGGCCCCGCGTCTGGTCGGACAGTCAGGATCGATCGGCCGCAATCAGTGAATGCGGGCCCAGATCCGGCGCTTGACCACATAGAACAGGATGGTCAGGGCCAGCAGGAACAGGATCGACTTGATACCCATCTGCTTGCGCTCTTCCATCTTCGGCTCGGCGAGCCAGGTCAGGAAGACCGAGACGTCATGCGACATCTGCTGAACGGTGGCCGGCGTATTGTCGCCATAAGGCACCATGTCGTTCGCCAGCGGCGGCGGCATGCCGATCATATGGCCGGGGAAGTACTTGTTGTAATAGAGGCCCGGACGAACCTCGACGCCTGCCGGCGGCTCTTCATAGCCGGTGAGAACCGCGTAGACATAGTGCTCGCCACCCAGGCGGGCCTTGGCCAGCAGCGACAGGTCCGGCGGCAGCGCGCCACCATTCGACGCCCGGGCCTGGTTGTCATTGGCATAGGGGCTGGGCCAGGCATCCGACGCGGCGGCCGGGCGCTGGAACATGTCGCCATTGCCGTCCGGGCCGTCTTCGACCTGCTTCTTCGCCGCGATCGCCTTGATCTCGTCCTCGTTATAGCCGAGGTCGGCAAGGTTGCGGAAGGTCAGGTACTTGGCCGAATGGCAGGCCGAGCAGACCTGCTCGAACACCTGGAAGCCGCGCTGTGCGGCCGCCCGGTCATAGCTGCCGAACACGCCTTCATGGCTGAACGACACGTCGGGCAGGGCTTCGGTGGGGCCGGCGGCGTGGGCGGAGCCCGCCACGCCAGCCAGCAGCCCGAGACCCGCAAGAGTGCTGAGGATCGCCTTGCGCATCACGCCTTCTCCATCGCACGGTCACCAAGCACCGCCTGGGCAATGCTCTCCGGCAGCGGCCGCGGCCGTTCGAACCAGCCGAGCAAGGGCAGCAGCACCAGGAAGTGGAGGAAGTACCAAGCGGTCGCAAGCCGGCCAATCACCACCGCCAAGCCTTCCGCGGGCTGGCCACCGGCCCAGCCGAGAAGGGCGATGTCGATCACCAGGAACAGATAGAAGATCTTGAAGACCGGACGGAACTTGGCGCTGCGGACCCGCGAGGTATCGAGCCAGGGCAGAAGGAACAGCACGAAGATCGAGGCGAACATCAGCAGCACACCGCCAAGCTTGCTCGGAACAGCGCGCAAGATGGCGTAGAACGGCAGGAAGTACCATTCCGGCACAATATGCGCCGGCGTCACCAGCGGATTCGCGGGGATGTAGTTGTCCGGCTCGCCAAAGAAATTTGGCGCGAAGAACAGGAACACCGCGAACACGATGAAGAACACGCCAAGGCCAAACAGATCCTTGATCGTGTAATACGGATGGAAGGGGATGACGTCCTTCTTGGTCTTCTTGTCGATACCCAGCGGGTTGTTCGACCCATGGGTATGCAGAGCCGCGAGATGCAGCACCACGACACCGACGATCACGAAGGGCAGCAGATAGTGCAGGCTGAAGAACCGGTTCAGGGTCGGGTTGGCAACCGAGAAGCCACCCCACAGCCAGGTCACGATGCTCTCACCCACCAGCGGGATGGCCGAGAACAGGTTGGTGATGACGGTGGCACCCCAGAAGCTCATCTGGCCCCAGGGCAGCACATAGCCCATGAACGCGGTGGCCATCATCAGCAGCAGGATGATCACGCCCAGCCACCACAGAATTTCGCGCGGCGCCTTGTACGATCCATAGTACAGGCCGCGGAAAATGTGGATGTAGACGACGATGAAGAACATCGATGCGCCGTTGGCATGCGCATAGCGCAGCAGCCAGCCGAAATTCACGTCGCGCATGATGCGTTCGACGCTGTCGAACGCCATGTCGACATGGGCGGTGTACGACATCGCCAGCACGATACCGGTCACGATCTGGAGAACCAGAGCGATGCCGGCCAGCGAGCCGAAGTTCCACCAGTAGTTCAGATTCCTCGGCGCCGGGTACTCGATCAAGTGTTCCCGTGCGAAGGAGATGATCGGCAAACGGTGGTCGATCCAGTTCGACACACGGCTGCCGGTCGAGGGACTGCTCATCGCCCTACCCCAACCTTGTTCTTGGTTACCCGATGCGGATGGTGCTGTCGTCGAGGAACACGTATTCCGGGACGAGCAGGTTCAGAGGCGCAGGCCCGCGGCGGATACGACCCGACGTGTCGTAATGCGAGCCATGGCACGGGCAGAACCAGCCATCGTAATCGCCCTGATAGCCGAGGGGCACGCAACCAAGATGGGTGCATACGCCAACGACGATCAGCCATTCCGGCTTTTCGACGCGGTCCGCATCTGTCTGAGGGTCGGGCAGATCCGAGAGGGGGACCGACCGTGCCTCCTCGATTTCCTTCTCGGTCCGGTGCCGGACAAACACCGGCTTGCCGCGCCAGGTGATGGTCACGGACTGGCCGGCCTCGATCTGCGAGATATTCACCTCGGTCGATGCCAGCGCCAGAACGTCTGCCGCCGGATTCATGCTGTCGATGAGCGGCCAGACCAGCGCTGCGGCACCCACCGCAGCGCCGCCGCCAGCCAGCAGCATCAGGAAGTCGCGGCGCGTGGCTCCGTCACCATGTTCGTGGTGGCCGCCGGATGGCACCGTGTTCGCCATGTCGCAAACCTTTCGTCGCTCTCACACCTTCATCGGGCGCAAGCCTCGGTCTCGCCTGCGGTCGAACGGGATCCGGCCGAATGCCGCAAACTTCCGTCGCCGACGTTCCCTTAACACAAGGGTACGTCGATCTACACGGATACTGTCTGCGGTACCCGGACAGGTGGATGCGTCAGGTTGTCGCAGGGCCGGGTTGCGGCCGTTGCGAGCCTCGACATTCTTGATCCTCTCGTCCCGCCCGATCGCGACCGCCGCTCCGGTCCCGATGCCTGCCAGAGACAGCCACCGGGCCGACGGGCCGCCGCCGCGTCGCAAGGGGTATACCGAAAAACGCCCCCTTTGCAAAGGGTGGCGCCCCATCCCATGTTACAAGGCCGTGATTGACACGTCGCGGATCTCTTGCGCCACCCCCGATGCCGAGGGTTCCACCCGCATGCGCCTTGCTCTGTTCGAACCCGATATTCCCGGAAATGCCGGCACCTGCATCAGGCTCGGCGCCTGTCTGGGGCTGGCCGTCGACATCATCGAGCCCTGCGGCTTCATAGTGTCGGACACGCGGATGAAACGCGCCGGTATGGATTACGCGGCGCGCGCGGCCGTGCACCGCCATGCGAGCTGGGTGCATTTCCAGGACGAGCGCCGCCAGGGCCGGCTGCCCGGACGTCTGGTGCTGCTGACCACGGCAGGCGCCCTGCCCCATACCGAGGCCGTCTTCCGCGCCGACGACATCCTGATGGTCGGCCGCGAAAGCGCCGGCGTGCCCGACCATGTCCATCAGGCGGCCGATCTGCGGGTGCGGATTCCGTTGCGGCCGGGGTTTCGATCGCTGAATGTCGCGGTCGCCGCATCCATGGTATTGGGAGAGGCGTTGCGCCAGACCGGCGGCTTCGATGCCGATGGCGCGATACCGGCCCAGCCCTGAGGAGACGACCTGATGAGCTTCGACGCCCGCGCCGCCCTTGAGGCCCGCGCCCGCACGGCACCGGCGGAGGATGCGGCCACCGCCGCCAGCCGCCGCGCCGCTGCCAGCACCTGGTTCCGGGATCTGCGCGACCGGATGTGCGCGGCGTTCGAGGCGATCGAGGATGATTATGCGGGGCCGATGAACGCCGCCATGGCCGCCGGCCGCTTCACCCGCAGCACCTGGGACCGCCCCGGCGGCGGCGGCGGCGAGATGTCGGTGATGCGCGGCCGGGTGTTCGAGAAGGTCGGCGTGAACATCTCGGTCGTCCATGGCAGCTTTTCGCCCGACTTCGCCAAGGCGATCCCCGGCGCCGATCGCGCGCCCGCCGAGGGGGGCGCCAATGGTGCCGGCGCGCAGTTCTGGGCCGCGGGGATTTCGCTGGTCGCTCATATGTGGTCGCCGCATGTGCCCGCCGCCCATATGAACACCCGCCATATCCGCACCACACTGGGCTGGTTCGGCGGCGGCGGCGACCTGAACCCGATCACCCCCCACGCGCCCGATACCGAGCGGTTCCACGGCGCCTTCAAGGCCGCCTGCGACGCCCATGATCCGGCCTATTATCCGCGCTTCAAGGCCTGGTGCGACGACTATTTCGACCTGCCCCACCGGGGCGAGAAGCGTGGCGTCGGCGGGATTTTCTATGACTATCTGGACAGCGGCGACTGGGCGCGCGACTTCGCCTTCACCCGCGATGTCGGCACCGCCTTCCTGAGCGTGTTTCCGGCGATCATCCGCCAGCATATGAACCGCCCCTGGACCGAGGCCGAGCGCGAGCATCAGTTGATCCGCCGCGGCCGCTATGCCGAATTCAACCTGCTTTATGATCGCGGCACCCAGTTCGGCCTGAAGACCGGCGGCCATACCGAGGCGATCCTGATGTCGATGCCGCCCGCGGCGAAATGGCCCTGAGCCCTCAACGGGATGGCGTGTCGGAGGGGTGGCGTTCGGTGATCGCCGGGGCTGCGGCGGGCACACGTCGCCCCAGCCACAGCCCCGCCAGCAGCACCGCCAGCGCCACGCCGCCGGCCACCATCAGCAGCCCGTTCATCGACATCAGATCCATGGCGACACCCGCCGCCGCCGGCCCCGCGAAGCCGCCCATGGTGTAGGCGAAGGCGATCGCGGTCATCGCCGCACTCATGTGATCGTCGTCGACACGGGCACCGGCCTCGATCACCGCCAGGGTGTTCATGCCGCCGACGGCGCCGCCCCACAGAAACACCAGCAGCCAGGGCAGCCCCGCCCAGGGCCATGGCCCCAGCGGGTCGACCAGCGGCAGCAGGGCCGCCCCCAGCACCGCCAGCGCGGCACAGCCGAGCTGGGCGCCGCGAAACCCCAGCCGGTCGGCCACCAGCCCCAGCGGCATCTGCAGAACGGTGCCGCCGGTGCCGAAGGCCGTGGCGAACAGGGGTGCCGCCACGATGCCCAGCCCCGCCGCCGCCGCATAGAGCGGCAGCAGCGCGATCGAGGCGGTTTCCGCCACCCCGCAGGCGAAGGCACCAAGCAGCGCCACCGGCAACAGCCGGATCAGGCCCATTCCGGCCCCCCGCCCGGCCGGCGGCACACCGGGCCTGCCGTTCAGCCCCATCCGGGCCAGCAGCGCCAGCGGCACCAGCCCCGCCGCCACCAGCAGGCCGGCCGCCAGGAACGGCACCACCCCGTCATGGCCGGTCAGCGCGATCAGCGCCGGCCCCAGGGCAATGCCCAGCCCCATCAGGGTTTCATGGCTGCCGATCGCCCGGCCACGGATGGCATCATCGGCGATGCGCACGATCCAGGTGTCGCAGGCGATCCAGCGCAGGATCAGGCCCAGCCCGGCCAGCCCGTTCAGGGCCATCAGCCCCAGAGGATCATCGACCACAGCCATGCCACCCAGCGCCAGCAGCGTCAGCGCGATGGCGATCAGGCAGGTGCCGGCCAAGCCCAACCGGTGGATGATCCGTGGCACGAAGCGCGACACCAGCAGGATCACGGCCCAAGGTGCCGCCGCAACCAGACCGATCAGGCTGGCATCGACGCCGCGCCCGTCCAGTGACAGCGCCAGCAACGGCGCGATCGTACCGATCTGAACGATCTGCGCCAGAACCGACAGCAGGTTGACCGCGACCAGCCCTGCCAACCGGCGGTTGCGGCTGGCGAGAGATGGCGGGGTGGATGGCGGAGCGGGCGACGTTCCGGGTGACGGCATGTGCGGCTCAGACGGCGGGGAGGACATCGGCGGCCGGCTCCGACAGAGGGGGGGGCGCCACAGGCGGCGGCCTGCAAGCACCGGATGCGTCATGGCTCGGTCATCAACTTATAATTTTATTTTGACCGATGATATTTTCCGAATAGTATATATCTCACAAGGCAGGGCGATACAACATCTCGCACACAACCTGCCTGGACAAGGGAGCGCCGGGACCAACCCGCCCCAGACCACGCGCTATCATGCGCCGGTCGGCCGATCCGCCGGGATACGCCGGACATGCCCCGACCGCCTGCCGGTCACTGGCGCCATGGCGTCGGCAGCCCGCAGCCTCACCCCTCGCAAAGAGCCCCCGATGGCCCCGCCGATATCCGACGTCCGGCCGCAGCCGGGCGATTGTCCATCTGTGGCCGCATCCAGCCGCCCAGAATCCGCAACCGATCTGCTCCGCCGGTGGATGACCGACAGCCTGAGTTGCGTCGCCGGCCGCCGCGAGTTCCTGAGAGACCGCTATTTCATTGCCCCGGTCGCCACCCCCGACGACGTCCGCAGCACCTTCACCGGCTTTCTGCAAGCCCTGGAGACGCGCCGCACGGTCGCCGGCCTGTTCGTGGCGACGGCGGAAAATGGCGGCCCGCTGCCACCAGAACCCGCCGCCGACGCCATGCGGCGCATGGCCGGGCTGATGTCGGTTCTGACCGATACGCCAGCCAGCCGGCTTGCCGATGGCGGTCAGTTGAACCGCCGCATCCGTCTGCGCTGCCCGGTCACCGACCGCATGCTGATGTTCGACGATTTCGACGCCGTCGCCTTCTGCCCGGCGGCACAGGATCCGGCCGATCCGCTCTATGACCCGATGATGGCGGCACCGGTGGTCTGTGCGAACCTGAATTCCGACGTCTATGCCTTTTCGATGTTCACCCGCGATACCTGCCTGCAGGCCCATGGCATGGAGGTCTGGGATCTGCCCGACGCGGCGACCCGGCGTCAGGTGTTCGCCCATGCCGCGGCCCTGTGGCAACGCTTCGCCGAGAAGACCATCCGCAATTACATCGCGATCACCGACACGGCACTCTGCCCCACCTTCATGGATGGCGATCACCGGCACTGGTATGCCAGCCATCAGGATCCGGCCTTTGCCGAAACCCGCAAGGAACTGTATCGCCACGACATGCCGGTGCTCTACACCGACCGGATCATCCAGCGCTGGATCGGCCTGTTCGACGGCGCGGAAGCGGCGAATGCCTTCGCGGCGGCGGCACCCTCGACACTCGACCTCACCCCCGCCGGCACCTTCGCCGGCACGATGACGGCCAACGACATGGCGGACGCGGCGGATGCCGCCGCCAATGCCGGCTGCCCCTTCGCCCACAGCCCTTCCCCCGCCCCGAAGCCCCCTGCCCCGAAGGTTGCCCGATGACGCTGATCGACCTGACCCACCCGCCGGACCGCCCGGCCGACGATGCCCCTGGCGCCCTGGTGCCGGCACGCGATGCCGCCGGCCGCCCCCTGACGCAGACGCAGACGCCAGTGTTGCGCCTGAATATCGGCCGCATCCGGCAGCGCTGGCACGAGATCGCCGCCGCCTTCGCCGGCTTCGACATCTATTACGCGGTAAAGGCCAATCCGCATCCGCAGGTTCTGGCGGCGCTGGCAGTGCTTGGCGCCCGCTTCGATGCCGCCAGCATCGGCGAGATCGAGGCCGTGCTGGCGACCGGCACACCGCCTGACCGGATTTCGTTCGGCAACACGATCAAGAAGCACCGCGACATCGCCATCGCCCACGCCCTGGGCGTGCGCCTGTTCGCGGTCGATGCCCCCGACGATCTTGCCAAGATCGCCGGTGCCGCCCCCGGGGCCATGGTGTTCTGCCGGCTGGACGTGGATGGCAGCGGTGCCGAATGGCCGCTCAGCCGCAAATTCGGCTGCGACCCGGACCGGGCCGTCGCATTGATGCTCCAGGCCCGGGCTTCGGGCCTCGACCCGGTCGGGATCAGCTTTCATGTCGGATCACAACAAGTGCGGCCACATGCCTTCGATGCGGCGCTTGAACGGGTGGCCGGGGTTGCGGCGCGGCTGCTGAATGCGGGGCTGCGCCTGCGGCTGGTGAATATCGGCGGCGGGCTGCCCGCCCGGTACACCACCGACATCCCGTCGCTGGCCCATTACAGTGCGGCCGTCGATCAGGCGATCGACCGGCATCTGCTGCCGGTTCTGGGCCGACGCCCCCGGCTTGCCGCGGAACTGGGGCGCGGTCTGGTCGCCGAGGCCGGGCAGATCGAAACCGAGGTGGTGCTGGTCGCCGATCGCGGCACCGGCGCCGACGCCCGGCGCTGGGTGTATATCGATATCGGCGTGTTCCACGGGCTGGCCGAGACGCTGGGCGAAGCCATCCGCTATCCGATCAGCCGGGTGTCGGCCGATGACGGCGCGCCGGATGAACCGACCGGCCCGGTCGTGCTCGCCGGCCCCACCTGCGACAGCGCCGATATTCTGTATGAACGCCGGCCGGTCGATCTGCCGCTGGGGCTACGATCGGGCGACCGGCTGGTGATCGGGGCCACCGGCGCCTATACCCACAGCTACAGCTCCGTCGGTTTCAACGGCCTGCCGCCGCTGCGCGTGGAATGCCATGATGACGTGCCGGCCGCGATGTGCCCGCCGGCCAGGCGGTCAGTCGCCGGCTGATGGCAGCGGCGTGAAGCGCCGGCGGGCTTCGGCCAGGCAGCGTGCCCGGTCGGGCAGGAAGCCTTCATCCAGCCACCAGGCTTCCAGTTCGGCCAGCGCCTGGCCCAGAGCCGGCCCCGGCTTCAACCCCATGGCGACCAGATCGGCGCCCCCCACCGGCAGGCCGGGCTGCTGCCAGCCCTCCAGAGCGGCCAGCGCGGCCCGGAACCCGGCAGCAGCGGTGTCGTCGCTGATGCCCCGGGCACGGCCCCGCGCCCAGCCGGCCAGCAGGCGGTCGCGGGTCGTGACCACGCCGTCGCGGTAGGCGGCGACCCGCGCCGCCAGCGGTGTCGGCGGCAGCGCGGGCAACCGTGGTGCCACCTCGGCCACCGCCGCAACCCGCGCCAGCATCTGGTTCGACGGCCGCAACCGCTCGATCCGCCGGCGCCAATGGTCGATGCTGTCGCCGGCCGGGCCACATACCGCCGCCAGCACCGCCAGCCGGCGTTCAGGATCGGGGATACCAAGCTCGGTTTCGATAGCGACAAGCGCGTCGAAGGGGCCGGTGTCGACCACCCCGCCCAGCACGTGATCCAGCACCCCCAGATCGGCCATCAGCAGGATCATGCCATCGCCGCCGGTCAGGCGGGGGCCGCGCAGGATGCGCAGGAATTCATCGCGGATCCGCTCCCCCGACAGGCTGTCGATCCGCTCGGCCAGTTCCCGGCAGGCATCGAGCGCCGTCCGATCGGGTGCGCCGCGGCCGATCCGCGCCTCGAAGCGGAAGAATCTCAGGATACGCAGCACGTCTTCCAGAATGCGGCGGCGGGCATCGCCGATGAACCGCACCCGGCCATTGGCCAGATCCGCCAGCCCGTCGAACGGGTCGTACAACCGGCCATCGGCCGAGAGCGACATGGCGTTGACGGTGAAATCGCGCCGCCTGGCATCTTCAGACCAGTCCTGGGTGAATGCCACCACCGCCCGCCTTCCATCGGTGGCGACGTCGCGGCGCAGCGTGGTCACCTCCACCGGCACCCGGTCGGCGACCAGCGTCACCGTGCCATGGTCGATGCCGGTGGGCACCGCCTTGATGCCGGCCTGGGCTGCGGCGGCCATCACCGCATCCGGCAGCAGGGTGGTCGCCAGATCGATATCGGCCGAGGGCTGCCCCGCCATCAGGTCGCGCACCGCGCCGCCCACGAAACGCGCTTCGCCGCCCGCGGCGGCCAGCGCCGCCAGCACCCGGCGCACCGGCGCCGCCGTCATTGCCGGCGGCAGGGCAAGGCCGGTCGCGACCGGATCGGTGCGCGCCGGCAGCACGGGTTCTGAACTGGGCATGGCTCTGTATGGTCTCGGTGTCAGCGGGGGATGGGGCAGGCAGATGAGTATCAGCGGGCGCCGTAATGCCCCGGCACGATCCGGCCATCCTCCATATGCGGCGGCACATAGATACCCGGATCAGGCCGTGGCCCGATGGCCTGCCCGAACACGAACAATGACCCGCCAAGCGCCAGCACCGCAAGCGCCGTCACCCAGGGGGGCGGCGGCGCCGGCGCGACGCCGCGCCGTTCCCGCACGCGATCGGCCCACAGCACCCAGCCGCCATACAGCAGAAACGGCGCCAGGAACGGCAGGACATAGGTCAGCAGAATCCGCATGCCGCCGGCCTAGAGCGCCGGCCGGCGGTCAGCGGCACCGCCGGTCAGGCTGGCTCCGGAGATGCCGGCGGCGACGGGTGCGGCCGGCAGGTCGGCGCCCTGAAGACCCAGCCCCGCATCCAGAACCCGGGTCAGGTTGACCAGCATGCCGGCGGTCGCCCCCCAGATGTAATAGCGGCCGAAGGGGAAGGCATACCAGTGGCGCACCACCCCGCCCCGCTCCAGCGAATGGCGTTTGCGGTTGCGCGGATCCATGAAGAAGCTGAGCGGCACCTCGAACACCTCCGCCACCTCGAACGGGTCGGGGATGATCTCCACCGGCGGCGTCACCAGCCCCACGATCGGCACCACGTGAAAGCCGGTGGTGGTCTCGTAGGTGTCGAGCCGGCCAATGATCCGGATATGCGCACGATCGACGCCGATCTCCTCGCGGGTCTCGCGCAGCGCGGTATCCACCGCATCGATGTCGCCCTCGTCAACCCGGCCGCCGGGAAAGGCCACCTGGCCCGCATGGGCGTGCAGATGCTGGGTGCGCTGGGTCAGCAGCACGGTCAGCCCGGCCGAGCGCTCGACCAGCGGCACCAGCACCGCCGCCGGCCGCTTGGCGCCGGCGATCCGGCTGCCGGGGTTCAGAACATAGTCGCCATTGACCGCCGGGGTGTCCGGGTCGATGCCGACGGCATTGGGCAGGCTGTCGTTGAAGACCGCGACGATATCGGCGGCGACGGTCATCGGCCGGCCCCCGCCGCGATGCGGTCATCCTCGAATTCGGGCGATCCCAGATAATGGGTCATGCCGGCGCTTTCCACCGCCAGCACCTCGGCGCCGGTGTCGGGATGGCGCCGGATATCGGCCAGATCGACCAATTGATAATAAACCGCGCGGCCAAGCAGCGCCTCCAGCCCCCGGCCAACCGTCAGATAGGGTGCCAGATCGCCGCTGTCGGGGCGTGGCCGCAAGACCAGCGGATGCGCATCGTCCAGCGGCACCTCGGCCTCGACATTGGTGGTGAAGACGATCCGGGCATCGCGACCGGTGCCCTCGACCCGCATGGCGGTGACGATATAGGCCGCGTCCTCCACCTGGATCCGGCACTTCTCGACCGGGGTTTCCAACCAGTAATCGCCATCCGCGTCGCGATGCAGCACGGTCGAGAACAGCTTGACCAGCGCATGCCGCCCGATCGGTGTGCCCAGATAGAACCAGGTGCCGTCGCGGGCGATGCGCATGTCGATGTCGCCGCAGAAGAACGGGCCCTTGCGGCGCGGCCCGCCTTCGGCCGCGGCCGTGCCGTCGCCACCCGCAGGCGGCGTGCCCAGGCCCAGCCGCCCCGCCAGTTCGGTGCCCCGTGCCGCCGGCGCGCCGCCGGCCGCGGTGCCCTTGCCGTCATTGGCGCTCATGCCTCATCCTCCGTCTTTGTCGCCAGCCAGCGCCGACGCAGGGCCTCGCCGTGACGGGCAAGCCAGTTCAGCGCCACGATGGTGGTCGCGTTGTCCAGCCGGTCGCCGTCGAGCAGCGCTACGGCATCGGCGCGCGACAGGGCGAAGACCTTGATGTCCTCGTTCTCTTCGGCAAGTCCGGCCCGGTCGGCGCGGGTACCGGCCGCCACCTCGCCCACATAGAGATGCACCCATTCGTCACAGGCGCCCGGCGAGGGCTGATATACCGATATGGCCTCGATCCGCCCGACCTCAAGGCCGGCTTCCTCCACCGCCTCGCGGCGGGCGACCATTTCCGGGGTCTCGCCCGCATCGATGATTCCGGCCACGATCTCGATCATCCAGGGGCTGGCCGCGCCATACAGGCCGCCGGCGCGGAATTGTTCGATCAGCACCACCTCGTCGCGGACCGGATCATAGGGCAGCACCGCCGAGGCGATGCCGCGTTCAAAGATCTCGCGGGAAAACGGTTCCGTCCAGCCACCATCCATCGCCCGGTGGCGCAGGGTGACCCGCACGATCCGGAAATAGCCGTCATACAGGATCTCACGCCCCAGGATCTCGACGTCATCGCGACCAAAGGATGCGGCCTCGACAGGCACGGTATGGCTGGGTTCGGACATGCGGGCTCGGGCTCCGGTGGATCGGGGGGCGGCACCATACGGCGGCGCGCGCCCCCCCTGTATACGACAGCGGGCGGTTACGGCCACCATTCTGGCCGCAACCGCCCGGGTGGTCGAGCGACCATGCCGTGGCAATCTGAAGGGCGGCCATGCGCCGCGCCGGCGGCCCGGTCAGCGATGCTCAGGCGGCCACCGCCGCCCGTGAGATGATGCCCTCGGCATCGGTGCCGGTGGGCAGGGTGCCATAGAACCCGCCATGATCGCCGCCCAGCCGGCTGGCCAGCCAGGCTTCGGCCAGGGTTTCCGGCGCATGATCGATCAGTTCGGCCCCCGCCAGCGCCAGCCCCAGATCGCCGACCAGCCGCCGCGCGCGGAATTCCAGATCGGCATTCGACCCCAGCGCCGCCAGCGTGCGGTCGAGATGGGCATCATAGCGGGCATCGGCGCCGCGATTGCGCATCAGCCGGGCGGCCAGCGCCTCACGCGTCGCGGGTTCGCGACCAAGAGCGCGCAGCACATCCAGCGCGATCACATTGCCCGACCCTTCCCAGATCGCGTTCAGCGGCGCCTCGCGATACAGCCGCGGCAGGCCGCTTTCCTCGACATAGCCATTGCCGCCCAGGCATTCCATCGCCTCGTAGATGAAGCCCGGCGCGCGCTTGCACACCCAGTATTTCACCACGGCGGTGGCGATACGCGCGAAGGCCTGTTCCTGCGGATCGGCGCCGCTCTGCTCGAAGGAATGGGCCAGTCGCATCACCATGCGCATCCCGGCCTCCTGCTCCAGCGCCAGATCGGCCAGCACATTGCGCATCGCCGGCTGGTCCACCAGCCGGGCGCCGAAGGCCTGGCGGTGGCGGGCGTGATGGATCGCCTGGGTCAGCGCCTGGCGCATCAGCCCCGATGCCCCCAGCGCGCAATCCAGCCGGGTGTGATGGACCATCTCGATGATGGTGCGCACCCCGCGCCCCTCGGGCCCGACCCGAACCGCATAAGCGCCGCGCAGCTCGATTTCCGACGAGGCGTTGGACCGGTTGCCGACCTTGTCCTTCAGCCGCTGGATATGCATGGCATTGCGGCTGCCATCGGGCCGGCGGCGCGGCATCAGGAAACAGGTGACGCCGGCATCGGTCTGGGCCAGCACCAGAAAGCCGTCGCACATCGGCGCCGAGCAGAACCATTTATGGCCGGTCAGCTCATAGACCTCCTGGCCGTCCTCTTCGCCCACACGCACCGCCCGGGTGGTGTTGGCGCGGACGTCGGACCCGCCCTGTTTCTCGGTCATCGCCATGCCCAGGGTCAACCCGGCCTTTTCCGGCGCTGGAATGGCGCGCGGGTCATACTGGGTGCTCAGCACGCCGGGCAGCCAGCGCTCCGCCACCGCCGGCTCCTGCTTCAGCGCCGGGACCACCGCGAAGGTCATGGTCATCGGGCACATGGTGCCGGCCTCGGCCTGGCAGTGCATATAGACCAGGGCCGATCGCGCGACCATGGCGCCGGGGCGCGGATCGGTCCAGGCCAGGGAATGCATGCCGGCGCCCACCGCTTCGGCCATCAGCGCGTGATAGGCCGGATGAAAGCGCACCTCGTCGATCCGGTTGCCATAGCGGTCATGGGTGGTCAGTTCGGGCGGAAACCGGTTGGCGTCATGTCCCAGCGCCAGCATCGGCCCGCCGGTCCTGGCGCCGTAATCCGACAGCAGCCCGCGCGCCCAGCCGCCGCCGAAACCCTCGACCGCCTCGCCGAGCGCCTGATCGCCGGCATAGAGATTGGCCTCCAGCAGCGGCACCTGATTGAACACCGCATGGGTGGCGCCGGGCGCCGCAGCGGGTGCCAGTGCCGGTGATGACGATGACGATGACGATGATGATGCAAGGGGGGTCTGGTCGGTCATCGGAGGTCTCCGGAATGGATGTCGGGATGGATGATGACGGTCTTCAGGACAGGGGATGCGGCCCGCGGCCCAGGCCCTCGATGGCCCGCTGCGCAATCCGCAGCGTGTCGCTCGGCGCATCCGGGCGGCCGGTCAGGCCGCGCCGGCAGAAGCCGACGATGTCGGCGATCATGGTGGCATCGGCATCGGTCAGGGCGTTGCGGCCGCTGTCGATCCGCCGGGCGCGAGCCAGCGGCCCGACCAGGGTTTCGCTGACGATGCCGACCATGGCGGCGGCCGCGATTTCGGGCGGCTGCGGGCTCAGGGTCTCTTCGGCAAGTCCGGTCGCCACCGCCTCGGCATAAAGGGCCGTGTAGCGCCGCCGCGACGCCAGCCGCTCGGCATCGACCAGCGGGTCGACCGGTTCGGCCAGCAGGGCATAGGCCAGTGCCCGCCCCGCCAGGGCACGGGCGGCGAAGGTGGCAACCGCAAAGGCGATCCGCCGGTCGGCCGGCCCCTGACCGCGGATCGCATCGGCAACCGCCTGATATTCATGCCCCGATGCCCGCCGGAACAGTTCCGCGCACAGTTCCGCCTTCGAGGTGAAATGGCGATAAACGGTGCCCACGGCCACCTCGGCATCTTCCGCAACCGCGCTGACCGACAGCCCGGCAAAGCCCGCGCGCCGCACGATGCCGAAGCCCGCGATGCATAGCCGCTCGCGGGTCTTGACCGGCGTCACCGGCATCTGATCCGCCGGCACCTGATCGGCCGGCAGCGATCGGCCGTCCGGCGCATGTTCATCCATCACCCTCTGCCTTCAGTCCGGGATCGCCGCTGGCCGCACAACGCTGACAGCCCGCTTGCGATCACCGATGTGAATCCGGATTCACATCGAGCCACAGCGGCGGCGGCGGCGCAAGTCTGTTTGCGTGGCGTCGCCTCGAAAACCATGCGCGCAAACAAAAATCCGCGCATTCGATGGAATGCGCGGTTCATGGTACTGCCCGACATGGTGACGCGGAAGAAATGGCTGGGGCGCCAGGATTCGAACCTGGGATCACGGGATCAAAACCCGATGCCTTACCGCTTGGCTACGCCCCAACGCGCCGGGCCGAACCATAGTACGGACCACAGCGGTTTTCAACTGGATGCAGAGGGTGTTTCACGGATTTCGGGAGCCACCGCCAGCACCCGGCCGGCGGCCACCCACCACGACGGACGGGCGGCGGCAAGCCGGACCGATGCGGCTTTCGCGGCATCAGGGCTGGCGAACAGGGCGAAACAGGTGGCGCCCGAGCCGGACATGCGCGTGAAACATGCCCCCGGCAACGCCGCCAGTGCCGTCTCGACATCGGCGATCACCGGCAGCAGCACGCGGGCGGGCGGCGCCAGGTCGTTGGTCGCATCGGCCAGCGCCGCCAGAAGCTGCGGCAGATCGCCGGCATCGGGCAGCGAGGCCGGCGCCGAGGCCACGGCGCCCGATGCGGCACGCGCCTTGAAGACGGCCGGGGTCGACAGCGGCATCAGCGGATTGGCCAGCACCAGCCCCATCCCGCCGAGCAGGCGGGCGGTGGGGTGGCCAAGCGGCGTCACCACCTCGCCCACCCCGGCGATCCGGGCGGGACAGGCCGCAACACACATCGCCACATCGGCACCCAGTTGCCCGGCCACGTCCATCACCACCGGCCGCGGCACACCCCATGCGCCGGACAGCAGGCGCAGCACGGCGGCGGCATCGGCCGATCCGCCGCCGATGCCACTGGCCACCGGCAGGCGCTTGTCCAGGGCAATCATCCGGGGAAGCGGCCGGTTCACCCGCCCCGCCAGCGCCGCCGCCGCGCGCATCGCGAGATTGTCGGCCGGCATGGTGCAGGCGAGATCGGCCGCGAAGCGACCGGTCAGGCGAAAAACCGTCTCCGCGCCGGCGGGCAGCGGCCACGGGTCCACCACCACCCGATCGCCGATATCGGCAAACACCACCAGACTGTCCAGCAGGTGATAGCCATCGTCACGCCGGCCGGTGACATGCAGATGCAGGTTGATCTTGGCGGCGCCCAGCGTTTCCAGCGGCCCGGTTCCGGCGCCGGCCAAGCCATATCCGGCCGCCCTGCTCATCCTCTCCCCGGCTGTCCTCGTCCCGGCCGTCATCGCCCAATCGTCATTCTGCGGCGGCAGCGCGGGCGATGCTGGCACCACTGGCGTCGACCACGCCGGCCGAGCGCAGGATGCCGGCCGCCGGCGGCAGGCCCTCGTTCAGCTTGCGGCGCAGCGCCTCGGCCTGGGCCGGCTCGGGATTGAAGACCAGGGCATGGCTCCACTGGAACCGGGCCTCGCGGTCGCGGCCGACCCGCCAATAGGCGTCGCCCAGATGATCGTTGATGGTGGGATCGTTGGGCTGCAGCATCACCGCCTGCTCCAGCCGCTCCACCGCCTCGTCGAACAGACCGAGCTGATAGAGCGCCCAGCCCAGGCTATCAATGATGAACCCGTCGCGCGGCCGCAGGGCCACAGCACGCTCCAGCATGCCGCGAGCCCGGGCGAGGTTCATGCCCTTCTCAACCCATGAATAGCCCAGATAATTCAGCACCAGCGGCTGATCGGGGGACAGTTGCAGCGCGGTCAGGAAATCCGCCTCGGCTTCGGGCCAGCGCCCGGCGCGTTCATAGGCGACGCCGCGGGCATAGAACAGATCCCATTGCTCCGGCCCCGGCTGGCCGCCAAGGGATGCGATCACCTGACCATAGGCCGCGGCGGCATCGTCCCAACGCTCCTGCTGGCGGTAGATCTCGGCCAGACTGATCACGGCGTCGCGCTGCCCGGCGTCGACACGCGCCTTCAGCAGGGTCTCTGCCTGCTCGGTCTCGCCCTTGCGGGCCAGATTCTCGGCAATGCGGATCGCGGCCGCATCGGCGACGGCGCCGTCATCGTCGATGGTGCGGAAGGTGTCGAGCGCCGCGCGATGATCGCCCGCGCGTTCATAAATCTCACCCACCAGATAGCGGGCATCGGCGAAATCGGGCCGCATATACAGCGCCAGACGGCCATAGAACAGAGCGGCGCCCAGAACCTGATCGCGCAGCAGCAGCCCGGCGACGCTGTACAGCGCTTCGGCGATGCCGGCGCGATAATCGGGCACGGTCCGTGGCAGGTCGTCGCCGGCCTCGATCCGCGCCAGCGTGCGGCGCAAGGTGGTGCTTTCCGGCGCGTCGCGCAGCATCTCGCGATACAATTGCCCCGCCATGTCACGATTGCCGGTCCGCACCAGATGCGAGGCATAGGCCTGGATAAGCCGCACCGATGTCGGCCCGCCCGCCGACAGCGCCAGCTCATAATTCGCCGTGGCACCATCGGTCTGGCCGGCCAGATCGTGGATCAGCGCCGCATGTTGATAGCGGAAGCTTGCGAAGGCCGGATTGCCGGCAAGACGGTCGAGCGCCGTCACCGCCTCACCCGACCGGCCGCGGCCATAGCGGATCCAGGCATCGACCACCGGCGCCAGCAGGCCGTTGACGCCGCCGCGATCCATCCGGTCGGCCATCCGCTCCGCCTCGATCAACTCGCCCGTGTTGATGCTATGAAGGATCAGCAGCAGATCGGAAAAGGGGGCGGCAGGCTCCAGCGCCTGCACACGGCCGGCATAGTCCAGCGCCTGATCGATATCGCCTTCGCCCGCCGTCAACAGCATGGCGCGACGCAGCAACTCGGCATCGTTTGGCGCCTGATCCAGCGCCGCGCGATAGAACGACGCGGCCGCCGAAAAATCGTCACGGGTCTGGGCATAGCGCCCGGCCAGGTAGTTGCCGGTGAAGGTGCGGCCGACACGGACCTCGCTCACCGGCCCCGCGACAGGTCCGGCGCACGCCGCCAGCAGACCCGCTGCAAGGGCCGCGACGATCATCGCACCCGCCCGTCCGCTGCCTGCCCGTCTCATACGCAAGTCCATCCCGTCGATCGGCTCGCGCCGGTCCGTGCTTATAACAGCCGGCCGGCCCCCTGGTCGCTCTCCGGTTGCCCGGACCGCCATTCGTCGCATGTGCCCCACGTCCAGGCAAGGCTGGCCACGGCATCCGGCAGGCCTGCGACATTTTCGTCTCGTACCGCGTTGCGGCAATGTCACCATTGGACACGTTGACCACCCGCCTGTCCAGCGCCGAGGCTGGTGCGACCCGTGTACCGGATCGGGCGACCCATGCGTGTAACGCCGGGCTCGACGCTTGACCTTCGCCCGGCTTTGGCGCACAAATCACGGGTTACAAAGAAGGGCCGCGCTGCCGATGGGTGGCGGGTGCCCGTATCCCCGATGGGAGCCGGCTCGATTCTGCCCGCCGCCCGCCTCTTGCGAGGCCGGGCGCTTCTGTGCGTGTCAGCCCGGCCCCTTTCAGAGCGGGCACGGCCCGCGTGGTGTTTGCCGGACGCGGTGAGCGCCCGTACCTTGAGGAAGTGGTGCTATGGGTAGCAAGAACAACCCGAAGAACCGTGGCGCTGTCGCGGTTGAGAAGCTCTTCGACGGCAAGAAGGTGAAGCCGGTCCTGTATGTCGGCTCGAATGTCGGCCATGGCCGGTATATCGCGGCGCAGGACGACGGTGGCAAGCTGGTCAACGACCATGCCGGCCGCCCGGTTGCCTGGCGCGATATCTGATTGCGTCATCCGGTGCCCCGGCCCGCCGGGGATCCTGGATGACCGATGAAACAGCCGCATCCATGGCCATGGATGCGGCTGTTTCACTATGGGCATGACCGATCATGCGGCGACGGACGGCACCGGCCCTGCGTCATCAGGACGCAGCATCGTCAGGACGCAGCATCGTCAGGACGCTCCGGCCGGCTGCGGCACGAAGCGCGCGGCCGTGTCGTCGCGGAACCGCACCACGCCACGCGCGACACTGCCCTCGATCGACAGATCGACTTCCAGATCCTGAACCGTGCCGCCACGCCACACACCCTGCCCGGCAGCCAGTTGGACCCGGCCGCCGCCGGCATCCGGCAGCCCCGCCACCACCAGCCGACCGGCCTGCACACTCTCGGCGCCGTCATCCGCGCCGGTCCGCACCGGCAGATAGGCATCCAGGTTCAAGCGGTCGAAAGCCAGCCGCCCGCCCAGCCGCCAGGCGCCGTCGGGGCCGCCCCAGGCCGCCGACAATCCGCCCGCGACATCGGCACCATCGACCGTGCCCGACAGATCGGCAAGGTTCAGCCCCTGGGGTGCCAGGGCCGCCCTGGCCCGCAGCGCCACCCGGCCGAAACGGCCGGTGGCGGTATCGGGTGCTTCACCATCATTGAAACCGGCGATCAGCCCCGCGGCAGACCGCGCCTGCAGGGTCACGGCACCATCGAAGCCCAGGCCGCCACCGCGCGGGCCGATCCGCCCCTCGGCATCCAGTCGCGAGACGCCGGCGGTGCTTTCG
Source organism: Tistrella arctica (assembly GCF_039630945.1). Classification (NCBI taxonomy): domain Bacteria; kingdom Pseudomonadati; phylum Pseudomonadota; class Alphaproteobacteria; order Geminicoccales; family Geminicoccaceae; genus Tistrella; species Tistrella arctica. Next base: position 141,592 of record NZ_JBBKTV010000007.1, on the reverse strand, counting down.
ATCGAAAATGCCGGCATCAGCAGATCGCCGCCCGTGCGCGGGTCGCGACGCAGGCCGATCACCAGACCGGTCAGCCCCGGCAGGTCGGGCCGCCCGGTTTCGACCGATGCGGCCTTCAGATCCAACTGCCGCGGCAGGGCCGCCAGCAGGGCCACGGTGGCACCGGGCGCGGCAGCCGCCTCGATCCACGGCGCCAGATCCAGCCGCCCGACATCCAGCCGCATGGTGGTGCCTTCGCCCGGCACCCAGTGCACGGCGCCTTGCGCGCTGGTCTCGCCAAGGACGAGTTGGCCGTCATCCAGCCGCGCGCCGGCCGCCCCCGCCGACAACTGGCCGGTCAGTCGCAAGGGCAGGCCGAAGGGCACGGGCGGCGTTTCCGTCACGCCCGACACATCCGACACCAGCCCGGCCAGCACGCCGGCATCACCGGCCTTCATATCCACGCGGCCCTTGAAGCCGCCATCCGTCACCTGGCCGTCATAGGTCAGCAGCGCGCCGCCGGCGATCAGCGTCAACCGGCCGGCAATCGCCTGGGCACCGTCCGGGTCGGCACTGCCCAGGCGGGTCTCAACCAGCACCGGCACACCGCCAGCCGCCAGCCGTCCCCTGATCTCGCGCACACCGGCGCCGGTGGTGGTGGCATCGATCTCTATCCCGTCGATCAGAACCCGGCGATCGCCGCCCAGGCCCAGATCCAGGGTGCCGTTGCGGATCGACAGCGACGGCACCGCCGCGATCAGCGCCTCGGCACCCGACGACGCCGCGGTCTCGGGCCCCTGATTCTCCAGCGCCATCCGCGGCCCATCGAGGTCGAGCCGCCGGGGCGTGAAGCCGCCGCCCGCCAGATCCAGCACCGACAGGCCGATCACCATCCGGTCGGCCGCAAGCCCGGTCTGGGGATCGGCGCCGATCCGCACGTCATTGAGGGTAAGGTCCAGCCCCGGCAGCAGCCTGAGTTGCATGGCCCCGGCAATGCTGACCGGCTCGCCGGTCGCATTGGCGATCCGATCGGCCATCGACTGGGCCACCGACGGTGCCACCTGCCGCAGATCCTGGCCCGGCAGCCACACAGCCCCCGCAACCGCGATCGCGGCGATGCCGATCACGATCAGACTGCCGGCGGCAATGGCGATACGGGCGGCGGACGACATCGGCGCGAGGTTCCCTTTCAGATCGGATCCGGTCAGCGGCAGCGGCGTGTCTCAAGGGGCGAGAGGCCGCATGATACAACAGCCACAGCGCTGCCGTGGCATCAACATCCGGGGCCGCCGCCACATCACGCGGCCCCCTTGTGCGGAAATGCCACTCGCCCCCGGCCACGCGCCGCCTTAGTGTTCACAAGGCCGGCCCTTGCCGGAAGGTTCAAACGGCCGGCCCATGGCCGGCATCGCAGCGCCATAGACCCTAGCCGGGGCCGCAGGTATGGGCAACTCCGCCGGTACAGTGCAGGCATTCCGGTCGTCTTGCCCCGGGAGATGCCGACCATGGGTGACATCATCAACCTGAAGGACGCGCGCAAGCAGCGCGCCCGTGCGGAGAAAGAGGCCCGCGCGGCCGAAAACCGCGCCCGCTTCGGCATGAGCCGGTTTCAGCGCACCCTGCGCGATACCGAACGCGACCGGGACCGCCATATCCTGGACCTGAAGCGGTTGACCGGAGACGACCCCGACAAGACGCCACAGCGCTGACCGGACGCCAGCGCGCTGAATGGCCGGCGGAGCTGGACTTTACCGGTCGAGCGGCCGGGTCACATCCGCCAGCCACGCGGCCACATCGGGCGCGACCAGCGGCCCCACCTCGGCCAGCACCCGGGCATGATAGGCGTCGACCCAGTCGCACTCGGCCGCCGTCAGCATGTCGGCGCGGATCAGCGTGCGGTCGATCGGCGCGAGCGTGATGGTATCGAAGGCCAGGAACCGCCGCCCCGCGAAGCCGATGCCATCCTCGCGCACCACCACCAGATTCTCGATCCGGATGCCATAGCGGCCGGGCTCGTAATAGCCGGGCTCGTCCGACAGGATCATGCCCGGTTCCAGCGCCACGCCCGACACCTTCGAAATCCGCTGTGGCCCCTCATGGACCGACAGATAACTGCCGACGCCATGGCCGGTGCCATGGTCGAAATCCAGCCCCGCCGCCCACAGGTGATGACGCGCCAGCACATCGAGCTGCGCGCCGGTGGTGCCGGCCGGGAAACGGGCGGTCGCGACCGCGATATGGCCCTTCAGCACCAGGGTGAACGACCGCGCCACCGCGTCGGGCATAGCGCCGATGCCGATGGTGCGGGTGACATCGGTGGTGCCGTCCAGGAACTGGCCGCCGCTGTCGACCAGATAGATCTCGCCCGGGACCAGCCGGCGGTTGCTGCGCTCATTCACCCGGTAATGGGCCATGGCGGCGTTGGGTCCGGCGGCCGAGATGGTCTCGAAGCTCATGCCGCGATAATGATCCAGCCCGCGCCGCAGCGCGCCAAGCTTCTCTGCCGCGTCCAGCTCGGTCACCCGGCCCATGGGGGCCTCGGCGGCGATCCAGGCCAGGAAGGTGACCAGCGCGCCCGCGTCACGCAGATGCGCCGCTCTTGTCCCCGCCAGTTCCACCGCATTCTTGCGCGCCTTGGGCAGGGCGATCGGCGACGCGCCCTCGACAACCGTGGCGCCCGCCGCCTTCAGTCGCAGATCGGCCCAGACCGTGGCGGTCGCCGGATCGATCAGCACCCGCCGGCCGGCGCAGGCATCCAGCGCCGCCCCCAGCCCCTCGACCGGCGCCACCCGCGCCTCGCCCGCCAGATGGGTCAGCGCCGCCTGGGTCAGCTTGCGCGGGTCGATGAACATCTGCGTGGCGCCATCGGCATCGATCAACCCGAAGCCCAGGGGCATCGGCGCGCAGGGCACGTCGGCGCCGCGGATGTTCAGCAGCCAGGCCAGATCCTCAGGCAGCGTCATCAGATAGGCATCGGCGCCGGCGGCCCGGATCGCGGCCCCGATCCGCGCACGCTTGGCCGCCACCGGCTCGCCCGCGAAACGCTCGTCATGGGGCACCACCGGCCCCAGCGGCAGGGCGGCGCGGCCGTTCCACACGGCGTCCACCGGGTTGCCATCCAGCGCCACCAGATCGATGCCCGCCGGCGAGAGCTGGCGCTGCCAGCGGGCCAGTTCCCCCGGCGTGTGCAGATGCGGATCATAGCCGATCCGCGCACCACGATCCGCCACCTCGGCCAGCCATGTCATCGGCGCCCGATCGACCACATGGCAGCGTTCGAACACCGCCCCGTCGACCTCCTGTTCGGCCTGAATGGTATAGCGGCCATCAATGAAGATCGCCGCCCGGTCGCCAAGGATGATCGCGGTGCCGGCCGAGCCATGAAAGCCGGTGATCCAGCCCAGCCGTTCCGCCGCCCGGGGCACATATTCGCCCTGGTGTTCGTCGGCGCGGGGCACGATGAAGCCATCGACGCCCGCCGCCGCCAGCCGGGCGCGCAGCCGGGCGACCCGGCCGGCGGTATCGGGCGCATCATCCCACAGGCCGTCGGCCGGCTCGGCCCCCGTCTTGGCGCGCCGCCGCACCAGATCGGCCACCAGGGCCGGATCATGTGGCCCGGCGCCAAGAATCAGATCGATCCAGCCCTCGTCATCCGCAGGCACCGCCGACGCGTTGATCCCGGCCAGCACCGCATCCAGATCGCCCGGTCGCAGGCGCGATCCGGCCGCGGCAAGCCGGGCGCCCAGATCGTCGCCGGGGCTGCGCTGCGGATTGGTTCCGTCCGGGGTGGCTGCGGTCATCGACGGCCTCGACAGAGAAGATGTTGGAGGAAAAATGATCAGTGCCGGTGATCAGTGCCGGTCTGGCCGCTGCGGCCAGGCACGCCGCATCAGCAATGTCGTCCAGCCATCCAGCACCAGCCGGGCTTCCAGAACCAGGCCACGCCGGCGATAGGCGTTGCGCACCCAGGCATCCTGACGCGGGGTCAGCCCCGACAGCACCAGCCGCCCGCCCGGTGCCAGATGCCGCACCACCACCGGCGCCATCCGCGCCAGCGGACGGGCCAGGATATTGGCCAGGATCAGGTTGTACGGCCCGTATGCCGTCACCTCGGGCCGGCGGAAGCCTTCCGAGATCAGCGGGATCACCCGGTCGCGCACATGGTTGATGTGGATATTCTCGGCGGTCACCGCAACCGATCGCGGATCATTGTCGACCGCCAGCACCCGGCGGCGCAGCATGCGCGGGTTCAGCCGCTTGGCGGCGCCGATCGCCAGCACGCCCGAGCCGCAGCCCATGTCCAGCACACGCCGGACCGGCAACCGCCGGCGGGCGATGCGATCGATCATGGTCAGGCAGCCCCGGGTGGTGCCGTGTTCGCCCGATCCGAAGGCCTGGCCGGCATCGACCACGATGCCGATCGCCCCCGGCGGCACCACGTCGCCCGACAGATGGCTGCCATGGACCACGAAGCGGCCGGCCTTGATCGGCACGAAGCTCTTCAGAACGTCGCTTGCCCAGTCGCGATCCTCCAGCCGGTCCAGCGCGGGGCTTTCCAGCGGAATATCCAGCGCCGCCGCCAGCACGGCGACACGGGTGGAGATCACCGCCATATCGGGCCGGGCACCGCGGGCATAGCCGCTGACCCGCCACCACAGGCCGTCCTCCACCACCTCGAAGCTGGTCAGGCTTTCGACGAAGGGTTCAAGCGCGGTTTCAACCGCGGAAACATGGTCCAGCCCCGGGACATCCAGGGTCAGCCGCCACACCAGGCGGGCGGGATCAGACGGGCTCGACAAAGCGATCGATCACTTTCTTCCGGCCGACACCATCGAACACCACCTGCAGCTTGTCGCCTTCGATGCGTTCGATGAATCCGGCGCCATATTTGGCATGGGACACCCGCATGCCGATCTTGAACGACGAGGTGTCGGCGGCCTTGGCGGCCGCCGCGGCCTGTCCGGGTGTGCGGCCACTGGTCGGCTGAAGCCGGCGCGGCGCGAAATCGCGACCGCCGCCGGCCGTGCCGCCAGATCCTGCGCGATCGTTCACCCGAACCGCCGATCCGTCGATGGTGCGGGTGGACAGGTCGTCGGCCAGGCGTGTGGCACGGTCGTAAACCTCCGTCTGCGCATAAGGGTCGGGCGCCGCATGGTCCGATGGCCGGCCGCGGCCCGCGGGCTGCCATCCGCCCTGGCGGTTGCCGCCATAAACCCCGGTCTGCCCCGACAGCTCGATATGGGCCGCCGGCAGTTCCTCGACGAAACGCGACGGCACCGAAGACAGCCACTGGTTATAGACCCGCCGGTTGGCGGCGAAGCTGATCACCGCCCGGCGCCGGGCGCGGGTCAGCCCGACATAGGCCAGCCGACGTTCTTCCTCCAGCCCCTCGCGTCCGCTTTCCTCAAGCGCACGCTCATGGGGGAAGACGCCCTCTTCCCAGCCGGGCAGGAACACGGTGTCGAATTCCAGCCCCTTGGCGCCGTGCAGGGTCATCAGGCTGACCATCTCGTCGCCGGCCCGGGTGTCGACATCCATCACCAGCGAGACATGTTCCAGAAAGGCCGGCAGGCTGTCGAATTCCTCGACCGTGCGGGCCAGTTCCTTCAGATTGTCCAGCCGGCCCTGGGCTTCCGGGGTCTTCTCGGCCTGCCACATGCCGGTCAGGCCGCTTTCATCCAGCATCCGGCGCACGACCTCGCCATGGGTCTCATGCGACAACGCCTCGCGCCAGCCGGCGATCAGCCGCGCCAGATCGCCCAGCGCCGCCCGCGCCTTCGGGCGCAGCGCATTGGTGATGGCCGGCTCGCCCGCCGCCACCAGCAGCGGCACGCCCTCGGCCCGCGCCGCCACCGCCAGCGCCTGAACCGAGGCGTCGCCCAGCCCGCGCTTGGGCACGTTCACGATCCGCTCGAAGGCCAGATCATCGGCGCTGGCGATCATCAGCCGCAGATAGGCCAGCGCGTCGCGCACCTCGGCGCGCTCGAAGAACCGCAGGCCGCCCACCACCCGATAGGGCAGACCGATGGTCACGAAGCGGTCTTCGAAGGCGCGGGTCTGGTGGCCGGCACGCACCAGCACCGCCATGTCCGACAGCGACAGCCCCTGCGCGCGCAGATGTTCGATCACATCCGAGACGAAGCGCGCCTCCTCGTCGCCATCCCAGCAGCCCTGAATGCGGACGCGCTCACCCTCGCCGTCATCGGTCCACAGCGTCTTGCCCAGCCGGCCTTCATTATGGGCGATCAACGCCCCGGCAGCGCCCAGAATATGGCCGGTGGAGCGATAATTCCGTTCCAGCCGCACCACGGTCGCATCGGGGAAATCGGTCTCGAACCGCAGGATGTTGCCGACCTCGGCGCCGCGCCAGGAATAGATCGACTGGTCGTCGTCGCCCACGCAGCAGATGTTGTGATGGGCCTGCGCCAGCAGCCGCAGCCACAGATACTGGGCCACGTTGGTATCCTGATACTCGTCGACCAGAATATAGCGGAAGCGGCGCTGCCAGTCGGTCAGGATGTCGGGGTGCTGGCGGAACAGCCGGATGCATTCCATCAGCAGATCGCCGAAATCGGCCGCGTTCAGCTCCTTCAGCCGAGCCTGATAGGCGGCATAAAGGTCGGATCCGCGGCCGCGGGCGAATTCATGCGCCTCCACCCCCGGCACCTCGGCCGGCTGATAGGCCTTGTCCTTCCAGCGCTGGATGGCGCCGACCAGCACCTTGGGCGGCCAGCGCTTCTCGTCCACGCCCGCCGCCTGGATCACCTGCTTGGCCAGGCGGATCTGGTCGTCGGTGTCCAGGATGGTGAAGGTGGAACTCAGGCCCACCAGTTCGGCATGACGCCTGAGGATGCGGGCCGCCAGCGAATGGAAGGTGCCGAACCACAGCCCGCTTTCATCGCCGCCGATCAGCCGCGCCACCCGCTCGCGCATTTCGCGCGCGGCCTTGTTGGTGAAGGTGACCGCCAGGATCTGCCAGGGCCGTGCCCGCCCGGTATCGACCAGATGGGCAAGCCGGGTGGTCAGCACGCGGGTCTTGCCGGTCCCGGCCCCCGCCAGCACCAGCACCGGCCCGTCGAGCGTTTCCACCGCCGCCCGCTGTTCGGCATTCAGCCCGTCGAGATAGGCATGGGTGCCGCGGGCGCCATGGTCCTGCGGCAGCGGCGCCTGTGGTTCCGGCAGGCTGAATGGATCGGACATCGGGTCGACCGGACCTCTTCCTCTGGATCTTCCGGGGGCTGTCATCCCGGAACATAACAAAAACGCAGCCGGGCCGACAGCCGCCGGCGCGCCTGTCTTACCTATACCCTTGGGGCTGGCTCTACAAGGAGGGGTTGCGGACGGGGACATGGGCCGGCCCGCGCCTGCCGCATGCCGTCCGCCGTCAGTCCGGGCAGCCGGGCAGCCGGTCGCTGATCCGGCAGACGAAGATCACGGCAGCGCTGTCGGTGCCATCGGCCGCGATCTCGCAGACCGGTTCCGTCTGCGGGCGGCCGGCGATCAGCAGCGCGTCGAGCGGCGCCAGCCCGATATGCGCGTCACCGACCCGGACACCGGCATGGCCGCTGGCGCAGAGCAGGACAAGGATATCCGATGTCGCCGCCAGCGCCTGCGGGGCGGTCACCCGCAGGCGCGTCATGTCGTGGACCAGGCGGCCGCGCCGGGTCATCAGGTTCAGATCGGTGATCGGGCCGTTCACGAGCTGCGCCGTCGTCGGCCGGTCGGCCGGGAAGGCGAGCGGCGGGGTGGCGGGATCGAGGGTGCGGCGCCCCAGCCCGGCGATGTCCAGCACCATGCCGGCGCCGGTCAGCACCGCCAGCGTCCGGTCGATGCCGGGAAAGGTCGAGAATGGCCCATCCACCGCCACTGTCGCCATGCTCAGCCGCCAGTCGAAGCCATCCAGCCCGGCACCGGCCGGCGAGACCGCGATTTCCACGGTCTCGCCGCCGCCGTTTTTCCACGGCATGCGTCTGTGCCCCGCCGCCGGCAGAAACCGCGTGACGCAAGCCGCATCCATGGTCAGTTCCCCAGGATCGCCGGGAGGCGCAGGCCCTGTTCGCGGGCGCAGTCGAGGGCGATGTCATAACCGGCATCGGCATGACGCATGACGCCGGTCGCCGGGTCGTTCCACAACACCCGCTCGATCCGCCGCGCCGCGTCGTCGGTGCCGTCGCAGACCACCACCATGCCGGAATGCTGCGAGAAGCCCATACCGACGCCGCCGCCATGATGCAGGCTGACCCAGGTGGCACCGCTGGCGCAGTTCAGCAGCGCGTTCAGCAGCGGCCAGTCCGACACCGCGTCGGAGCCGTCCTTCATCGCCTCGGTCTCGCGGTTGGGGCTGGCGACCGAGCCCGAATCCAGATGGTCGCGGCCGATCACCACCGGTGCCTCAAGCTCGCCCTTCGCCACCATCTCGTTGAAGGCGAGGCCCAGCCGATGACGGTCGCCAAGGCCGACCCAGCAGATCCGCGCCGGCAGGCCCTGGAAGGCGATCCGGTCGCGCGCCATGTCGAGCCAGCGGTGCAGATGGGCGTTGTCGGGCAGCAGTTCCTTCACCTTGGCGTCGGTCTTGTAGATGTCCTCAGGGTTGCCCGACAGGGCCGCCCAGCGGAACGGGCCGACGCCACGGCAGAACAGCGGCCGGATATAGGCGGGCACGAAGCCCGGGAAGGCGAAGGCGTCTTCAAGCCCCTCATCCTTGGCGACCTGACGGATATTGTTGCCATAATCGAGCGTCGGCACGCCCCTGTTCCAGAAGTCGAGCATCGCCTGGACATGGATCTTCATCGAGGCGCGCGCCGCCGCCTCGACCGCCTTGGGGTCGCTCTCACGCTTCGCCCGCCATTCGGCCATATTCCAGCCGATCGGCAGATAGCCGTTGATCGGATCGTGGGCGGATGTCTGGTCGGTGACCATGTCGGGCCGCACGCCGCGCCGCACCAGTTCAGGCAAAACCTCGGCCGCATTGCCGAGCAGGCCCACCGACTTCGCCTCGCCCGCGTCCGTCCAGCGGCGGATCATCTCCAGCGCCTCGTCGAGCGTCTCGGCCTTGGCGTCGACATAGCGGGTGCGCAGGCGGAAATCGATCGAGTCCGGGTTGCATTCGACCGCAAGGCAGCAGGCGCCGGCCATCACCGCCGCCAGCGGCTGGGCGCCGCCCATGCCGCCGAGACCGCCGGTCAGGATCCAGCGGCCCTTGAGGTTGCCGTCGTAATGCTGGCGGCCGGCCTCGACAAAGGTTTCATAGGTGCCCTGAACGATGCCCTGGGTGCCGATATAGATCCAGGAACCCGCCGTCATCTGGCCGTACATGGCCAGACCCTTGCGGTCCAGCTCGTTGAAATGATCCCAGGTCGCCCAATGCGGCACCAGATTGGAATTGGCGATCAGCACCCGCGGCGCATCCTTGTGGGTGCGGAACACGCCCACCGGCTTGCCCGACTGAACCAGCAGCGTCTCGTCATCGCCCAGCGTGCGCAGCGTCGCCGCGATCCGGTCGAAATCCGCCCAGGTCCGCGCCGCCCGGCCGATGCCGCCATAGACCACCAGCTCGTTGGGATTCTCGGCGACGTCCGGATCGAGATTATTCATCAGCATGCGGAGCGGCGCTTCGGTCAGCCAGCTCCGGGCGCTGATCTCGGGTCCGCGCGGCGCCCTGATCTCGCGGATATTGTGGCGCGGATTGCTCATCGGATGTGCTCCTCGGGCGATAATGCGGCCGGTGTCGTCGATCTCGACCGGCCGAGGGGGCTGAAGGATAAAGAGAGGCTCAAGACGCGCGGAACCGCGTCGCGGGTTCAGGGCCGCGTGGTCTGCACGATGGTCTGCATCGCGGTGAAATCGCCGTTCAGCGGCCGGTCGTCGGCATAGGGGGCCACACGCGCCCGGATGCGGCGATACAGGGCATCGGTCCGTGGCGCCCGCCCCAGACCCGCCGGCTGAAGATCATAGGCCTGCGCCGCCGCCAGCAATTCGATCGCCAGCACCCGCTCCAGATTGTCAAGGACCATCAATGCCTTGCCCGCCGCCGGCGTGGCATGGGTCAGGATATCCTCCTGAAGCCCCGAGGTGACACCGCCATCCAGGCTGGCGGGCGCCGCCAGCCTGCGGCATTCGGCGGCGATCGCCGCCGCCGTGTATTGGGCGATCATGAAGCCCGAGCAGACGCCGCTGTTCCAGGCGAGGAAGGCGGGCAGCCGGCTGACGAGCGGGTTGACCAGCCGGTCGATGCGGCGTTCCGAGATCGCCGCCAGCTCCGCCGCCGCGACGGCCAGGCCATCCATGGCAAGGCCCAGCGCCGCGCCCACCGCATGGGCCTGGGAATGCACCTCCGGCGCGTCAGGCGTGCCGGCGACCGCCGGATTGTCGGTGACACTGGCAAGCTCGCGATCCACCACCACCGTCAGATAGTCCATCTGATCGCGCACCGCGCCGTGCACCTGTGGCACCGCCCGCAGGCTCAGCGGATCCTGGGTGCGGCTGCCGGCCGAGGCCGCCAGCAATTCACTGCCGTCGAGCCAGGATGCCAGCCGGGCACCCACGGTGCGCAGACCCGGCGAGGTGCGCAGCGCCAGCGGCACCGCGGCAAACGCCTCGGCCTGAGCACCCAGGTTTTCATAGGACAAGGTCGCCGCCGCATCCGCCCAGTCCATCGCCCGGTCCATGCGGGCCAGGGCCAGACAGGCGAGGCCGGTGGCACAGGGCGTGCCGTTGACCAGGCTGAGACCTTCCTTGGCCTCCAGCACCAGCGGTTCCAGACCGACCCGCGCCAGCGCCTCGCGCCCGCTCAGCCGTTCGGCGCCATGGCGCGCCTCGCCATGGCCGATCAGCACCAGACCGATCGCCGCGCCATGGGTGAGATAGCCGACCGAGCCGCGCGACGGCACCACCGGCAGAACATCTGCGTTCAGCAATGCCAGAAGCGCATCGACCGTCTCGGGCCGGATACCCGACGCGCCATGGGCGAAATTGTTGATCTGGGCGGCCATGATCGCCCGGGTCTCAGGGGCCGGCAGCGGGTCGCCCACGCCGCAGGCATGGCTGAACAGGATGTTGCGCGACAGGCTCTGCTGGGCGTCGCGGTCGATGATCACATCGCAAAGCGCGCCGACGCCGGTGTTGATGCCATAGCCACGAATGCCGCGCGCCACCAGCGCATCGACAATGCGCCGCGCGGCCTCGACGCGCCCATGGGCGGCGGGCGAGAGATCCAGGCCCGCGCCATCGGCCACCGCCGCGACGTCACGCCAGCCGAGCGGACCGTGACGAACGATGCGGTTGGCCGTCACAAGATCACCCGGGGTCATGTCGCCCGAGAGAAACCCGGTCTGGTTCCCGATCCCATGCCTGTTCTCACTCATGCGCGCCTCCGGCCCGCCGCTGAACGAAGCGGGCCACATAATCATTGGCGGGGCTGGTCAGAATCTCGTCGGGCGTGCCGACCTGAACCAGCCGGCCATCCTTCAGGATGGCGATCTCCGATCCGATGCGCAGCGCCTCGTCGAGATCGTGGGTGATGAAGACGATGGTCTTCGACAGGGTCTGCTGAAGCTGAAGCAGTTGATCCTGCATATCGGCGCGGATCAGCGGATCGAGCGCCGAGAACGCCTCGTCCATCAGGATCACGTCGGTATCGGCGGCCAATGCCCGGGCCAGCCCGACGCGCTGCTTCATGCCGCCCGACAACTGGTGCGGGTATTTGTTCTCATAGCCCGACAGGCCCACGGCCTCGATCCACTGCATGCCGATCGGCCGGGCCTGGGCGGCTGAAAGTCCGCGAACCCGCTGGCCATAGACCGCGTTCTGCAACACGGTGCGATGTGGCATCAGGCCGAAGCTCTGAAACACCATGCTGACCCGATGGGTGCGGAAGTCGCGCAAGGCCTTGGGGCCCAGCGCCAGGATGTCCTGGCCGTCGAAGCTGACCGCGCCGGCGGTCGGCTCGATCAGCCGGTTGATATGGCGGACAAGCGTCGACTTGCCGGAGCCGGACAGGCCCATGATCACGAAGATCCGGCCGGCGCCGATGGTCAGGCTGACATCGTCGAGGCCAACGCTGCACCCGGTGCGGGCCAGGATTTCCGCCTTGTCCAGACCCTCGCGCGCCAGGGCCAGCGCGGCGGCGGTGTCGCGGCCGAAAATCTTGTAGACGTTGCTGATCCCGATTTCAGCCATGTGTCCGGTCCTCGCTGCGCGGCCGGCCGAAGCCCTGGGTGATGCGGTCGAGCACGATCGCCAGAATGACGATGCCGAGGCCCGCTTCCAGCCCCTTGCCGACGTCGAGCGTCTGGATGCCGTTCAGCACCTGCTCGCCCAGGCCGCGGGCGCCGATCATCGACGCCACCACCACCATCGACAGCGCCATCATGATGGTCTGGTTCAGGCCGGCCATGATGGTGGGCGCCGCCAGCGGCAGTTCCACGCCGAACAGGATCTGGCGCGGGCTGCCACCGAAGGCCTGCGCCGCCTCCACCACCTCGCCATCGACCTGACGAATGCCGAGATCGGTCAGCCGGATCAGCGGCGGCACGGCATAGACGATGGTCGCCAGCACCGCCGGCACCTTGCCCAGACCGAACAGCATGATCGCCGGGATCAGATAGACGAAGCTGGGCATGGTCTGCATCACATCGAGCACCGGCAGCGTGATGCCGCGCACGATCCGGCTTTTGGCCACCCAGATGCCCATGGGCACGCCGATCACCACCGAGACCAGGGTCGCCATCAGCATCAGCGCCAGGGTCTGCATGGTCAGATCCCACAGGCCCAGCATCCCCACCGCGAACAGCAGCACCGCCACCATCGCCGTCAGGCCGATCCGGCGGGTCGCCTGCCAGGCGAGTGCGATGAAAATCAGAAACACCGCCCACCAGGGCAGGCCGCGCAGGATCTGTTCGATGAACAGGATGCCCTGAAGGATGACGGTCGAGATGGCCTTGAACACAAAGCCGTACTCGATCACCAGCATCCGGACGAAATCGTTGATCGGCCCGCGAATGGACACATGCAGGGAGTCTGGGAACATGGGGTCGCTTCCTTGCCGCGGGTGAAGCGGAGGACGCCCCCGCCGCCGACAACCCGGCGGCGGGCACGTTGGGAAGAGGCCGGACGAAGAAACCGGCCGGGGCGCGCGGGCCGGTTACTTCACCGCGGCGTCGATCTTCGCCTTGGTCTCGGGCGAGACCCAGCCGCCCCAGACATCACCCTTGGTGGCCAGGAAATGCTTCGCGGCATCCGCCGCCTCGGCCTTCTCGTCGACCATATAAGCCAGGCTGGCATTCACCTCGGCCAGCGGGAAGGTGGCCTTCTCCAGCATCGCCACGATCTCGGGCGCATCCTTGGCGAACTGGGCGTTCAGGCCATAGGCCACCTCGACCGCCGGGAAGGCGCAGCCGCGCTCGCGGCTGCCGGTCGAACTGGTCAGTTCCGTCCAGCAGGCCTCGTCATAGGCCGGCTCGTCCAGCTTGATCAGGTCGTATTTGCCCATGATCGCGGTCGGCGTCCAGTAATAGAACAGGGCCGGTTCGCGCTGAAGATAGGCCGAGGCGATCGCCGCATCCAGCGCGGTGCCGGTACCGGGGCGGAAGTTCACATAGGCGTCGGTCAGCTTATAGGCCTGAAGCTTGGCGGTGTTCACGCCCTCGCAGGTCCAGCCCGAGGGGCAGTTCAGGAACCGGCCCTTCGACGGCTCTTCCGGATCGGTGAACAGTTTCACGATCGCCGGATCGGTGAGCTGCGACACGCTCTTCAGATCGGGCGCCATCGGCTTCACGCCCCGCTCGGCATCGCCCTTGACGACATAGGCCGGCACATACCAGCCTTCGCTGGCGCCGACGAAGGTCTTGCCGACCGAGACCACCTGGCCGGCATCGGCGGCGTTGTTCCAGACATCGCTGCGACCGATCCATTCCTCGGCGAAGATCTGGACGTCGTTATTGGCGGTCGCCTGTTCCAGTGTCACCGAATTGCCGGGGATCGAGTCGACCTTGCAGTCATAACCTTCGGACAGAATGGTCTTCATCACCTCGGTGATGAAGGCGCCGCTTTCCCAGTCGATACCGGCGAAGGTGACGGTCTTGCCGTCACCGCAATAGGTTTCCGCCTGCGCGGCCCCTGTCGAGGCGGCGAAAATGGCGGCACTGGCGGCAAGCGCGAGCTTGAGCGTGGACATGGACACGTCGCATTCCCTTTTGTGGCAGACCCGGTCAGGATTTTCGGTGATCGCCTTCCGCCGCTGTCCACTGTTCTCCCCGGGACGGGCGGTGCGACTTGGTCCAGACCGCTCGGATCATCCCCCCGATGCGGCCAGACAAGTTGTATATGCAAGATGACCCATTTCCCGAACCGGCGCAATACGGTATGGTCGAAAAACATGCAACCTCCCCCGTGCACACCAGACAGGCAGCCCCGATGACCGATATCGCCATGCCGATCGAGGCGACCACCCCGGCCCCCGCGGGGCCGGACGGGCTGCGCGACCTGCCGCTGTATGAACAACTGAAGGCCCGGATCAAGGCACGGATCGATGCCGGCGACTGGCCGGCCAATCACCGGGTGCCGTCGGAAAACGAACTGGTCGAGGCGCTGGGCGTCAGCCGGATGACCGCCAACCGGGCGCTGCGCGAACTGGCGACCGAAGGCGTGATCCTGAGAATCCAGGGTAAGGGCTCGTTCGTGGCGCCCGCCAAGCGCAGCGCGCCATTTCTGGGCGTGCGCAACATTGCCGACGAAATTGCCGAGCGCGGCGCCGTCCACACCGCCGTCATCACCTTGAGCCAGGCCGAGAATTGCGGCCCTGAACTGGCCGATGCGCTGGAGGTGGCGATGGGCGCGCAGGTCTTCCACACCGTGATCGTGCACCGCGAGGACGATGTGCCGATCCAGATCGAGGACCGGTTCGTCAATCCGGCCGTGGCGCCCGATTATCTGGCGCAGGATTTCCACGGCACCACGCCCAACGCCTATCTGACGGCACTGGCGCCGATCGCGCGCACCGAACAGTCGGTCGAGGCTATTCTGCCGAAGGCATGGGAATGCCGGCTGCTGTCGATCGCCCGCACCGAGCCCTGCCTGATGGTCCGGCGGCGGACATGGTCGGTGGCCCAGCGCGCCGAGGCCAGGGTGGTGACATCAGTCCGCCTGCTCTATCCGGGCACCCGCTATCGGCTGGAAAGCGCGTATTGACGCCCTGATCGCGGGCCATGTTCCCTATACAACTGAATCCAGCGGCACGGGTTCGCGATCCAGGCCCGCTATGTCGCGGGTCGGGACGGCTGCGCCCGCAGGAAATCGAAATCGCAACCCTGATCGGCCTGCAACACCTCCTGCGCATAAAGCCTGGCATATCCACGCGCCGGGGTGATCGCGGTCGCCGGCGTTCCGGCACGACGCCGCGCCAGTTCGGCATCGTCGACCAGAAGGTCGATGCGG
This sequence comes from Tistrella arctica, assembly GCF_039630945.1. Classification (NCBI taxonomy): domain Bacteria; kingdom Pseudomonadati; phylum Pseudomonadota; class Alphaproteobacteria; order Geminicoccales; family Geminicoccaceae; genus Tistrella; species Tistrella arctica. The sequence goes on along the minus strand of NZ_JBBKTV010000007.1, from coordinate 126,181 downwards.
CGGTCGCACACCGACAGGCGGATGCGGTCGCCGGTCCTGACCAGCGCCAGCGGGCCGCCGGAGGCCGCGTCCGGGGCCACATGCAGCACGATGGTGCCGTAAGCCGTGCCGCTCATCCGGGCATCCGAGATGCGGACCATGTCCTTCACCCCGGCCTGGGCAAGCTTCTTCGGGATCGGCAGATAGCCGGCTTCCGGCATGCCCGACTGGCTCAACGGCCCGGCGTTCTGAAGCACCAGAAAATCGTCGGCCGCGACGTCGAGGCCCGGATCGTCGATGCGGGCGGCAAGGTCTTCAAGCGAGGTGAAGACCACGGCCCTGCCCTCGCGCTCGAACAGCGCCGGGTCGGCGGCCGCGCGTTTCAGAATGGCGCCGCGCGGGGCCAGCGAGCCGAACAGCGCGATCAGCCCGCCTTCCGGCTGCAAGGGGGCGGCCCTTGCCCGGACCACGGCCCGATCGACATAAGGTGCCGGCACGGCCAGGCGTTCGCCCAGCGTTTCCCCCGAAACCGTCAGACAGTCGAGGTTCAGCATCGGCGCCAGTTCGCGCAGCACCGCGCCGATGCCGCCGGCCGCATGCAGATCCTCCATATAGAACGGCCCGGTCGGCTTCAGATCGACCAGAACCGGCGTGGTGTCCGACAACTGGTTGAGCCGATGCAGATCGATGTCGATGCCGGCGCGCCCGGCAATGGCGGTGAGGTGAATGATCGCGTTGGTCGAGCCGCCGATCGCCAGCAGCACGCGCAGCGCATTTTCCACCGACCCCGGCGTGATGATGTCGCGGATGGTGATGCCCTGGCGGATCAGCGCCATGGCCGCCGTGCCCGATGCCTCGGCCGCACGGATGCGATCGGCATGCACGGCGGGGATCGCGGCGGTGCCGGGCAGGATGATGCCCAGCGCCTCGGCGATCGCGGCCATGGTGCTGGCGGTTCCCATCACCGCACAGGTGCCGGCGGTGGTGGCCAGATTGCCCTCGACCTCGGCGATGGTCTCGCCATCGATCTCGCCGGCGCGGAACTTCGCCCAGAACCGGCGGCAATCGGTGCAGGCGCCCAGCCGTTCCCCCCGCCAGCGGCCGGTCATCATCGGCCCGGTGACCACCTGCACCGTCGGCAGCCCGGCCGAGACCGCGCCCATCAACTGGGCCGGCACGGTCTTGTCGCAGCCGCCGACCAGAACCACCGCATCCATCGGCTGGGCGCGGATCATCTCTTCGGTGTCCATCGCCATCAGATTGCGGAAGAACAGGCTGGTCGGGTTGAGAAACACCTCACCCAGCGAGATGGTGGGGAATTCCAGCGGCAGGCCGCCTGCCGCCAGCACGCCGCGCTTCACCGCCGTCACCAGTTCCGGCACGCCGCGATGGCAGTTGTTGAACTCGCTATAGGTCGAGGCGATGCCCACCACCGGCTTGTTCAGCAACGCCAACGAATGGCCCATGGCGCGGGCCATCGACAGGCGCAGATAGCGCGCGAAATCGCGGTCGCCATAAGTGGTCAGGCCGCGGGCGAGCCCCTGCGGTGCCGGGTGGTCGATGTCGTCGGTCATGGCCGCGGACGTCTTTCAAACGGGATCAGAGCACGCGGCGGAACAGCCCCGGATAGTCGACCACCAGCCCGTGACCATCGACCTTGATCTCGCGCCGGAAATCGCTGTCGCGCGACTGATACAGCCACACGCCGCCGGCGTCGATGCGGGTATAACGCTGCGGATCGGCCATCACATCCAGGTCGGGCACGCTGACATAGGCGGTGACGATGTCGATGCCCAGGGCCGGATCGGGGCCGTCGGTCGCCGCCGCCAGCCGCCGGATCGGCAGCGTGTTGGTGAACGGACTGATCGACAGATCGATGTCGATGGCACCGTCCAGATGGGGCAGCGGCCGGTCGTCGCCATCGCGCCAATGCCCTGCCCCATCCGACAGCAGATGCAGCCGGCGATTGGTGCCCACGGCTTCCGCGCGCAGTTCCTGCACCCGCCAGCCGGCATCCATCACCAGGCGATAGCGCACAGCGACCGGGTCATCGGCGGTGCCGATGACCACGCTTTCGGCGGTGGCGCCCTCGGGCCGCAATTTCAGCACCAGATGTTCAAGGCCGGTGCCGCACTGGCTTTCCCAGCGGGCAATGATATCGGGCATCGTCGTCATCTCCACGCGAAAGGCGGGTGGGTCGGCGGCAGCGCGGCCGTCAGGGTGCCGAAACGGTCAGGCGCCCCTCCACCGCGGGGGCAATCGTGCCCGCCGCCGCGATATAATCGATCACCTGATTGGCGGTCAGCTGGGCATCGGATGGGTTGATCACCGGTTCAGCCGCCGTCAGCACGGCATAGCCGTCGCCACCGGCCGCCAGGTAATCGCTGGTGGCCAGGGTATAGATGCGCGTGGTTTCGACCGGCTCGCCGTCCACCGCCAGCTCCAGCACCCGCATGCCGACCGCTTCACGCGGATCGATCCGCGCGGTCAGACCGGAGACCTGCGGGAAACGGCCGGCCAGATCCTCGATGCCCGACAGGCCGTTCTCCAGCGCCGCCTTCAGTTCGGCGCCGGTCACCTCCACCTTCAGGGTGCGGTTGCCGAACGGCAGTTCCGCCAGGATGTCGGCGCGGGTCATCGCCATGCCGGGTTCATAGATCCGGTCGGCGCGGATGCCGCCGCCATTGATCAATGCCACGTCGGCATCGACCGCCATGCGCATCGCATCGGCGACAAGATTGCCGAAGGCGGCCTCGCCACCCCGCACCGCCGCCCGGCGGGTATCGAGGCGGGTGTCGGTCCGGCCGATCACCGCCGACAATTCATGCCCCAGCCGGTCGGTATAAGACTGCACCAGCGCCGCGATCTCAGGATCGGGCGCGATGCCGGCGGTGTTGACGATTTCGAATCGCGGCTGCCATGTGATGCCCGTTCCCGGCCCCGTGCCCGTACCGGTCGCGGTCTTGTCGATGTCGATGCGGGTGATGACCACGTGATCGGCCTGCGACTGCGCCTCGGCCAGCGCCACCCGGCCATCGTGGAACACAAGCAGATGTTCGTCATGGCCCGACAGGATCAGATCGGTCCCCCCGTCGCGGACCAGGCGCATATCGATATCGAGCGGGGTATGAGCGACCGCGACCACGAAATCGGCGCCCATCTCACGCAGGGCCCGCGCCCGCGCCCGGCCGGTGTCGAGGCTGGACGCGAAGCTGATCGGGCTGCGCTTGGCCAGAACCCGTGTGGTCTCAGTGGTCAGGCCATAGAAACCCACCCGGATGCCGTCGACCTCGACGATCTTGTGGTCCATGGTATGCGCCGGCTGGCTGCCATCGGCCTCGCGGATATTCGATGCCACCACGTCGAAGCGGGCCTCGGCCATGCGCGCGCGGAAGACATCGGCACCGAAATCGAACTCGTGATTGCCCGGCACCATCACATCCGGCGGCATCCGGTTCAGGATCTCGATGATGTGCCGGCCCTGGTCGATGCCCGACAGCAGCGACGGCGAAATGGTGTCGCCGGCATGGATGAAGAAGGCCGGCCCTTCTGCCCGCACCCGATCCAGCACCGTTTTCAGGCGGGCGAAACCACCCTGCCCGTCCTTGTCTTCCATGCGGTCGATGTCGTTGGTCTGCACGAAGCGCAGCGTGACCGTCTCCGCCTGCGCCGCCGGCATGGCGGCAAGTGCGAGTGCAGCACCGACCAGCAGTGATGCCAGCGACCGGTGGATCAGCGACCGGTGGATCAGAGACCGGCTCATCAACGGCATTGGCCGACACTCCCCTCAGCACAGCGGGTCTCGCCGTCCACCCAGATCGCGCCGGTCAGATCGGCGTTGTACAGATCAGTGCCACCCAGATTGGCACCGGTGAAATTGGCCTCGCGCAGATCCGCGCGGTAGAAGCGGGTCCGGCGCAGATCGGCGCCGGAAAAATCGGCGCCGCGCGCCCGGGCGCGGGTGAAATCGGTGGTGATCATGTTGGCGCCGGCGAACACCGCCTCCTCGGCGATGGTCGAGACGAATTTGGTCTCGCGCAGATCGGCGCCGGAAAAATCGGTGCCGGTCACATCGGCACGGGTGAACGACGCCTTGCGCAGCCGGCTGCCCTGAAGGTTCATGTTCTGCATCGGCCGGCCGTCGAAATAGCAGTCGGTCCAGTCGACATTGGGTCGGCCGGGATCGCTGCATCCGGCGCGCGCCGGCGCTGGTGCCATCGCGGGCAGGATCAGGGCGGCCGCAACGGCCAGCACCGCGCCCCAATGGCGGGCGCGGCCCGATGCAGTCGGTCGGGTCTGGTAGGTCATCAGGGGGCATGCCTCATCTGGCCGATCCATCACACGGCATCCGCATCAACATATAGTGCGCGGCCGCGTCCGCCCAGACCGAAGGCCACCACTGCGCCAACTGGTCGCTTGATAGCGGCATCCCGTCATGCGTTCATAAGGCATGTATGGGCACCATCCCGCCGTCAGACCATACCGGTCAGGCAGGGGTACCGATCATGACAGAGGACAAGGAGGCCGCGCCCACCCCGGCCGGCGATGCCGCGCCGGTGGCGGGAATCGATGTCGCCGTGGTGGACATGGTACCGGACCACACAACTGATGATCCGGCCGACAAGCCATAGCCGGCACCAGAGACGCGATCGCAGCCCGGATGGCGCGGTGTGTCGAAAATGGTTGGCGCCGGTTGCCCGGAGGGACAAGCTGTGGTCCAACCACCGATTACAGGCTTCCCGTCTTCCGGAGATCCATCGCCATGGCCGTCGTAGCCCCCGCCAAGCCCGTTGCCATCGCCGTCGATGACGGTTTCCTCGCGGCGCTCGCCGCCATCCTGAGCGACCGGATGTCGACCGCCCAGGCGGTTCGCGACCAGCATGGCCGCGATGAGAGCTATCACGAGGTCGAGGCGCCGGATGTCGTGGTCTTCCCCGAGACCACCGAGGAGGTGGCGGCGATCGTCAAGCTCTGTGCCGCGAACGACGTGCCGCTGATCCCCTTCGGCACCGGCACGTCGCTGGAAGGCGGCGTCGCCGCGACCCGTGGCGGGGTGTGCATCGACATGAGCCGGATGAACGCCATCCTGCGCGTGTCGACCGATGATCTGGACGTGACCGTTCAGGCCGGCGTCACCCGCAAGCAGTTGAACGAGCATCTGAAGACCACCGGTCTGTTCTTCCCGATCGACCCCGGCGCCGACGCCTCGCTGGGCGGTATGGCCGCCACCCGCGCCTCGGGCACCAATGCCGTGCGCTATGGCACGATGCGCGAGAACGTGCTGGCCCTGACCGTGGTGATGCCCGATGGCCGGATCGTGAAGACCGCGCGCCGCGCCCGCAAATCCTCGGCCGGCTATGACCTCACCCGCATCTTCGTGGGCTCGGAAGGCACGCTCTGCGTGATCACCGAAGTCACCCTCCGGCTCTATGGCGTGCCCGAGGCGATTTCGGCCGCGGTCTGTCCGTTCGACAGCCTGGAAGGCGCCGTGCGGACGGTCATTCAGACCATCCAGATGGGTGTGCCGATCGCGCGGGTGGAACTGCTCGACGAGTTGTCGGTCAAGGCGGTCAACGCCTATTCGAAGCTCGATCACCCGGTGCAGCCGACGCTGTTCTTCGAATTCCACGGCACCGAGGCCGGGGTGGTCGAGCAGGCGGAAATGGTCCAGGCGATCGCCTCGGAGCATGGCGGGGGCGATTTCAAGTTCGCGACCCTCGCCGAAGACCGCAACGCGCTCTGGCAGGCCCGCCACAATGCCTATTACGCGTCGCTGCGCCTGCGGCCCGGGTCGAAGGGCTGGCCCACCGATGTCTGCGTGCCGATCTCCAGGCTGGCCGATGCGATCCTGGAAACCCAGGAGGATCTGAAAACCTCGACGCTGATCGCGCCGATGGTCGGCCATGTCGGCGATGGCAATTTCCATCTGGTGCTGCTGGTCGACCCCGACAATCCGGCCGATCTGGTCGAAGCCCAGCGGATCAATGACCGGCTGGTGGAACGGGCGCTGGCCATGGGCGGCACCTGCACCGGCGAACATGGCATCGGCCTTGGCAAGCGCGACTTCCTGATCGCCGAACATGGCGAGGCGATTTCGGTCATGCGCCAGATCAAGCAGGCGCTGGACCCGCAGGGCATCATGAATCCCGGCAAGGTGCTGCGCCCCTGATCCGGGGCGCGATCCTCCGACCGGCCGATCGACGCCCGCGGCAGAATCCCGCGGGCGTTGTCGTTCGTGGGGTGACGGCACCGGCAGGCCGCGCCTAGACTGCTCGCCCACGCCGCACGACCGGCAGCCTGTCTCAAGAACAGCCTGTCCCAAGAAACGATCCTGGGGGGAACCGTCCCGACATGAGCACCCATCGCATCCTGTCACGGCTGACACGCCGTGGTCTTCTGAAGAGCCTCGGCCTGTCGGTCGCGGCCGCAGCCCTTGCAACCGTCCTGCCCCACGGCGCCGAAGCCGCCGGCGACAAGGTCAAGGTCGCGGCCCTCACCTTCGTGTCGTCGTCGCCGCTGTTCATCGCCAAGGAGCGCGGCTATTACGAGGATGAAGGGCTCGATGTCGAGATCGAGTTCTTCCGCGCCGCCCAGCCGGTGGCGGTGGCGATCGCCTCGGGCGATGCCGATTTCGGCGTGACCGCTTTCACCGCCGGCTTCTTCAATCTGGCCGGCAAGGGCGCGGTGAAGGTGATCGCGGGCCAGTCGGCCGAGATCGCCGGGCATGAGGGATCGGCGATCCTGGTGTCGAACCAGGCCTGGGAGGCCGGGTTCCGCAGCGTCGACGATTTCCCCGGCCACAGTCTGGCGATGACCCAGGTCGGCTCGTCCTTCCACTATATGGCCGGCAAGCTGGCCGAGGCTCGTGGCTTCGATCTGGACAAGGTGGATCTGAAGCCGCTTCAGGCGGTGCCCAACATGATCGCGGCGCTGAAGACCGGTCAGGTCGACGCCATGATCATCGTGCCCCATATCGCCAAGGGGCTGGTCGACAGCGGTGCCGCCAAAACTCTGGGCAAGGTCGCCGATTATGCGCCCTATCAACTGGGCGGGCTGTTCACCTCCACCGAGAACGTCGCCGAGCGTCGCGACATGGTGGAACGCTTCGTGCGCGCCTATGTCCGCGCCTCGGCCGATTACAATGCCACGCTGAACGCGGTCGACGCCCAGGGCAACCGGGTGTTCGGCCCCGACACGCAGCCGGTGGTCGATATCATCAACAAATATGTCTATCCGGATAAGCCCAATGACGCGGGTGTGAAGGCCGGCGCGATGTTCATCGAGCCCAAGGGCCGGTTCGATGCCGCCGACATCGCCGAACAGGTCCGCTGGTATCAGGCGCGCAATCTGGTCGATGCCTCGGTCGATCCGGCCAGCTTCATCGACACCAGCTTCGTCGATGGCGGCTTTTCCGTCACCGCCGCCAGATAGGGCGCCGACAGCCGATGCGTCTGATCCTCGATGCGGTCGTCCACAGCTATGATGACCTTCACGCCCTGGGTCCGATCGACCTTGAGGTGGATGATGGTCGGATCGTGGCCGTGGTCGGCCCGTCGGGCTGCGGCAAATCCACCCTGCTCGCCATCGCGGGCGGCCTGATCCGGCCGTCTGCGGGGCGGGTGGCGATGGCGGGCGACGTGCCCGCCGGATGCCTCAACCCATTGACCTATGTGTTTCAGGATTTCGCCCTGCTGCCATGGCGCAGTGTCGCGGCCAATGTCGCCCTGCCGCTGGAAGGGCGCGGGCTGGGGCGGGCCGAACGTCGCGCCCGTGTGGCCGATGCGCTGGACCGCACCGGCCTGTCGGATTTCGCCGACGCCCTGCCCCGCCAGTTGTCGGGCGGCATGCGCCAGCGGGTCGGCATCGCCCGGGCGCTGGCGGTCAATCCGGCCGTGCTGCTGATGGACGAACCGCTATCGGCGCTGGACGCCCAGACCCGCGATCTGCTGATGGACGATCTGGTGGCCCTGCATGGCCGCGCGCCGTTCAGCGCGCTCTATGTCACCCATAATCTTGCCGAAGCCGTCCGCCTGGCGCATCGGGTGGTGGTGCTGTCGCGCCGCCCCGGCCGGGTGCGCGACGTGGTCGACATCGATATCCCCATCGCCGATCGCGCCAGCACCTCGGCCGATCTGGCCGTGATCACCGACCGGCTGTGGCAGTCGATCCGCGACGAGGCCGCGACCGCCGACCGGGAGCTTGCCAATGTCCGATCGTGACATCCGTCCGGTCCCGTTCCGGGGCGGCGGCTTCCGGCCCCGCCGCATGCCGGTGGTCACCGCCGTGTTCTTCATCTGCCTGCTGGCGCTGTGGGCGGTGGGCAGCCGCACCGGCTTCATCGGGCCGCTGACCCTGCCGCCGCCGGGCGATGTGCTGGCATCCCTGGCCCGGTTGATCGAGACCGGCGATCTGTGGCGCCATCTGTCGGCCTCGCTGTTCCGGCTGGGCGCCGGCTGGACGATCGGGGTCACGGCAGGCGTGGCGCTGGGGCTGGCGGTGGGGCTGTTCTCGGTGGCGCGCGCCATGGGCATGCCGGTGGTCTCGGCATTGTTCCCCATCCCCAAGATCGCGCTGCTGCCGTTGTTCATCATCTGGTTCGGCATCGGCGAGCCGTCGAAGGTGGCGACCATCGCCTTCGGCGTGTTCTTCCCGACGGTGATCAACACCGCCGGCGGGGTTGCCAATGTGCCGCGCAGCCTGATCGCCATGGGCCAGAGCTTCGGCCTCAGCCCCTGGCGGATCATGACCCGGATCGTTCTGCCGGGAGCCCTGCCCGCCATCCTGACCGGGTTCCGGGTCTCGGCCTCGATCGGCATCATCCTGCTGGTGGCGGCCGAGATGATCGGCGCCCAGTATGGTCTGGGTGCCCTGGTGCTGGCGGCGGGCAATCTGATGCAGACCGATCTGCTGATCGCGGGTGTGGTGGTGCTGTCGCTGCTGGGGCTGATCGTGGCCGGGCTGCTGGGGCTGATCGAGAAGCGCCTGCTGCGCTGGCGCTGACCGTTGAAGGTTGATGATCCGATGGCGGCCGAGATGCAGCCTGCTTCCAACGCCGACACCGATCGCGGCCTGGTCTATGCCTTCACTCTGGATGGTCGGGGTGGAGGCCGGGCCGTGCCGCCCGCCGATCTGCCTGCCGCCACCCGTGCCGCGCGCGATGGCAGCGGTCCGCCGCTGTGGCTGCATGTCGACCGCACCGCCGCCGCGGTCGGTATCTGGCTGGATGAAGCCGGCATTCCACCACAGGCGGCCGAAGCCCTGCTGGCCGAGGAAACCCGCCCGCGCGCCGACCGGTTCGGCGACGGGCTGGTGATCAATCTGCGCGGGTTGAACCTCAATCCCGGAATGGATGCCTTCGATCTGGTGTCGGTGCGCGCCTGGACCGCCCCCGGCATCACGCTGACCACCCGGCGCTATCGGATCATGGCCGCCCGCGGCATGGCCGAGGCGCTGGCGGCCGGCGCCGATGGCCCGCTGGATGCGGGTGGGGTGATCGCGCAGTTGGCCGACCGGCTGATGACCCGCCTGCGGGTCGAGATCGACCGCCTGGAAGACGAGATCGACCAGTTGGAAGACGAGGCGCTGGATGCCGCCGCCGTCGGCGGCACCAGTGCGCGCAATGCCCACAGGCCCGTCGGCATCCGCCGCGCCCGGGCGCGGCTGGCGGAACTGCGCCGCGAAACCATCGCGCTCCGCCGCTATATGGCGCCGCAGCGCGAGGCCCTGTCGCGGCTGGCGACTTTGGACCCCAGCCCCTTCGGACATGCCGACCGCCTGGAACTGCGCGAAACCGCCGACCAGTTGACCCGGATGGTCGAGGATCTGGATGCCATCCGCGACCGCACCCTGCTCGCCCAGGGTGAATGGGAGGCACGGATCGCCGAGCGGACCGACCGCACGGTCTATCTGCTCACCATCCTGTCGGCGGTGATGCTGCCGCTGGGCTTCATCACCGGGCTGCTGGGCGTGAATGTCGGTGGCATTCCCGGCGCCGACCATCCGGGGGCCTTCGCCATTCTGTGCGCGGCGCTGGCGATCCTGGTCGCGATCCAGCTCTGGCTGTTCCGGCGCCTGCGCTGGATCTGACCGCCGGGACCAGCGTTCAGAACCAGCACTCAGGGTCGCCGGTACAGCACCATGCCGCCGTGATACAGCACGCCGTCGATGAAATCGCCATCGGCGGTGAAGCCGGTGTCATCGAGGTATTCGATATGGTCACCGGTGACAGTGTAGGCGCCCTGATAGGCGGCCTCGCGGTTGCCGCGCGCCTCGACATAGCGGCCATTGGCCAGCAGTTCATGGCGGATGCGGCCATCCTCGGTCACCCACATGCCGACATATGGATGGTCATGGGGTTGATCAGGGGTGGTCATGGCGCGGGTCTCCTCGGCATAGGCCATGGGAATGAGCGTGGGAATGGGGATGAGGCCGAGCATGGCCGCGACTGTAACCCCCGTGACACGGCTGATACGCAAATGCATCTCCTCCGCAGCCGGCAACCTGCCGGGCCGGTCAGTGGGGGCTGGCGGTCGGCCGGACGATCATTTCGCTGACATCGACATCATCGGGCTGGGCGATGGCAAACCGGATCGCTCGGGCGATGGCCTCGGGCTCGATGGTGATCTGCCGGAAGCTCTCCATCGCCACGCGGGCGGTGTCGTCGGTGATGGTGTCGGCCAGTTCCGACGTCACGGTGCCGGGCGAGATCACCGTCACCCGGATGCGGTCGGTTTCCTGGCGCAAGCCGTCGGAAATGGCGCCGACCGCGAATTTGGTCGCGCAATACACTGCGGCGGTCGGGCTGACCGCATGACCGCCGATCGACGACACATTGATCACCTGACCCGTGCCCTGTTCCGTCATCACCGGCAGCACGGCCGCGATGCCGTGCAGCACGCCCCGGATGTTGACGTCGATCATCCGGTCCCATTCATCCAGCTTCAAGGCAGCCAGCGGCGACAACGGCATCACGCCCGCATTGTTGACGATGACGTCGATCCGGCCGAATTCGGCACGGGCGGCATCGACGAAGGCCATCATGTCGGCGCGGTCGGTAACGTCGAGCGCGCGGGCCCGGGCGGTGCCGCCGGCCGCGGTGATGGCATCGGCCAGCCGGTCCAGCCGGTCGGCGCGGCGCGCGCCCAGCACCACCACCGCGCCGGCGGCGGCCAGGATACGGGCGGTCGCCTCACCGATGCCGCTGCTGGCGCCTGTGATCAGCACGATCTTGCCGGCGACACCCGCCATGGGCACCACCGGCTGCATGGTGCCGGATGCGGGTGATATCGGTTGAGTGGTCATGGCATCAATCCCCGTGTCATGCTGGACGGGACAAGCCGGTGATGACCGGTCGCCCCTTGCACTCAGAGATACAGCCTGTGGTCATGGAGCATAATCACCGGGCCGTTACCAGGACTTGTTAGCCGGAATGGTATAATCGTGCTCCACCGCCCGCACGGCGTCGATGAAGGCCCTGAGCGCCGGTGCCATCTGGCGCTGGCGCGGATAGCACAGGAAGAACCCCGGATAGGCCGCACACCACGGCTCCAGCATCGGCTCCAGCCGCCCGGCCGCGATATGCGGGGCGCCTTCCTCATTGGTCAGGAAGGCGATGCCGATACCGGCGAGGCAGGCATCGAGCATCATCCGCCGGTCATTGACGATCAGCGGGCCCGCAACGCTGACCGCGAACCAGGCGCCATCGCGGCAGAATTCCCAGTCATAGGGCTGGCTGCGCCCGTCCCAGCGCCAGCGGATACAGGCATGAGCGGTCAGATCACCGGGCTCCGCCGGCCGGCCATGGCGGGCAAGGTAATCCGGTGTGGCCATGGGAAACTGCCGGTGATCGCCCCCCAGTTTCACGGCGATCATGTCCTTCTCCACCACCTCTCCCGGCCGGATCGCCAGATCGAAGCCACCGGCGACGATATCGACCACCGCGTCGTCCACCGTCAGATCGATCACCACATCGGGATGGGCGGCATGAAACGCCGCCAGCATCGGCTCGATACGTCTGGCCGCCGCGACACGGGCGGCATGCACCCGCACCGTTCCAGCGACCCGCCCGCCGGCCCGGCTCGCCATCTCGACCGCGGCACCGATCTCGTCCATGGCTGGCCGCAGGCGGTTGAACAGTGCCTGACCGGGTGGCGTCAGCGCCACGCTGCGCGTGGTGCGATTGAACAGCCGCACACCCAGCCGCGTCTCCAGCGCCCGGATCGTCTGGCTCAACGATGACGGTGTGACGCCCAGCCGCTCGGCCGCCCGGCTGAAGCCGCCCTGCTCGGCCACTTCCACGAAGGCGCGCAACTGCGCATATTCCACCCCCTGGCTGGACGGGGTCATCCTCTGCCTCCCTGACCTGAACGATGCGGCATTGTCTCAGGGCGGCGGATGATTTCCAATCGGGAGCCATGAAGACGCACGAATGCGCCCGCCGAGGAACACGCCCGCCATGCAGTCGACACCCCATGTCTCCACACCCGTTCTCGTCACATGCGACGGCGCCGTCGCCACCGTCACCCTTGCCATGCCGCCGGTCAACGCCCTCGACAGTGCTGCGCTGGAACGGCTGATCGGGCTGGTGGCCGAGATCGATGCCGACCCTGCCATCCGCGCCGTGGTCCTGACCGGCCAGGGGCGCTGCTTTTCGGCCGGGCTGGATCTTGCCGAAGAACTCGACGCGATCGAGGCCGGCCGCCCCGGCCCCTCGGCGCATGGTGTGGCGTTGTATGAAGCGCTCACCCACCGGCAGACGCCGTGGATCGCCGCGATCAATGGTGCCGCACTGGGGGCCGGACTTGGCATCGCCGTCTGCTGCGACGTCATCCTGGCAGCCGACAATGCCATGGTCGGCCTGCCCGAGATCAATGTCGGCATGCTGGGCGGCGCACGCCATGCCATGCGGCTGCTGGGGCATTCCACCGTGTCGCGGCTGCTGCTGACCGGCCGGCCACTGCCGGCCGCCGAACTTGCCCGCCGCGGCGCGATCGAGCCGGTGACGACGCCCGAGGCCCTGCTGCCGGAGGCGCTGGCCCTGGCGCGCGAGATCGCCGGCAAGGATCCGGTCGCCATCCGCCATGCGCTTGCCTGTCTGCGCGAGGTGGAAGACATGCCGCTGGTCGCGGGCTATGCGGCCGAAATGGCCCATGTCGCCGAGCTTGCCCGCACAGAGACGGCGCAGGCCGCCATGCGGCGCTTCCTCAAGCGCGATTGACGGGGCCCTGCGTCACATGGGCAGGAACGTGATCCGTGTCACCCGCCCGGTCCAGAAGGGCAGGATGCGGCCGGCCGCCGCGCGGGCGATGGAGAACGCCATCGGCACCATCACGCCGTCGACCTGCTGATAATCGCTGCGGCTGACATGCTCGCCCGATCCGTGATAGGGCGTGGACAAATCGCCATCCTCCTCGGCATCGAAGCGTTCCAGCAGCCCATCGGCGCGGAAGGTGGCCACAAGCGATGCCGTCTGCCCCATGGCGGTCACCACCGCGCGGGCGCGGACGGCATCGATCGCCTGCCAGTGCACCGGCCCGCCGGGCAGCAGCGCCATCGGGTAGAGCGGGCTTTCCAGCAGCCAGCGACGCAGGGACATCCGGTCCAGCGCCGGTGAGCCCGCTTCGTCGACGACGGTGATGGTCGACAGGATGCGGGCCTTCATCTCCATGCGGCCATCGGCGAAGGCATCATAGGCCCGCGCCCAGACAAGACCCGACAGCACCGGCGTGGTTGCGGCAAAGACCAGTGCCGGCGTGCCGGTGGCGATTGTCTGCTCGGCGGTGGTCGGCGCGAAATCCTCGGTCAGCGGCCGGCGGAAATCGCCCGCCATCTCCAATGCCACCGCCGTCACCGGCGGTGGCAGGCCATCGGGAAAAACCGCCCGGAAATAGGCCTGCACCGGTGCCGGCAGCGCCGCCATCGCCCCGGAATCAGGCTGTGGTGACGGCCGGGCATCTCCGGCTTCACGCACCCGAACGACATGCGCCGCGATGGTCGCCTCGGTCGTGTATGAACCGACCGCAACCGCGATCGCGCCCGCCGCCAGCAAGCCGCCGGCCCCAAGGGCCGCCATGGTCCGGGTTCTGGTCCAGGATCTGCGCATGGGATCTCCCCGCCCCCGCCGCGCGGGCGGAGGTCATGATGGTTGTGGCTGTCAGGGATAAGGATGGAGACGGTTGATCAGCCGTCGGGGCGGCGCGTGTCCGCAATCAACCCCATGATGGTGTCGACGGTGCCGGTCAGCAGCGCATCCACCGGCCGGGTCGCGGCCGGAATGCGCCCGGCGGCAATCAGCGCCGCCGCGCCATGGACGGCCGACCACATGGTGAAGGCGACCAGATCCGGATCGCGGCCGGGCAGATAGCCTTCGGCCTGTGCCGCCTGGATGCCGGCCTTCAGGAACACCAGCGATGTCATGCCGGGATCGGCGGCGAAGGGGTCGGGCATGGCGGCGACGGCAGGGGGCGGCGAGAACATCAGCCGGTAAAGCGCCGGGTTGTCGGCGGCGAACCGCAGATAGGCAAGCCCGCCAAGGCGCAGCCGTGCCATCGCATCGCCGCCACTCGCGACCGCGACCGAGAGCTTGGTGTCGAACAGCCGCGCGAAACCGGCATCATGCACCGCGCGCAGCAGCGCATCGCGGTTGCGGAAGTGATTGTACAATGCCGGCGCGCTGCACCCGACGGCGGCGGCGACCTCGGCCATGGTCACGGCCTCCGGCTCCCGGCTCTCAAGCAGCCGGATGGTTTCCGACACCGCCCGATCCGGGATGTCGATCGCCTGATCCTTGCGCGGTCGCGCCATCCGGCCCTCCGGCATTTACTGAACAACATTAAATTAATCTTATTCAGTAAATCCCGTCAAGCCTTCAGGTGGCTCTGACGGATCATTGTGGCCCGGAAAGATTTGTGGCCCGGAAAGATTTGTGGTCCAGAAGGGCTTGTGGTCCGGAACGGCGAAGGCGGCCGCCGCAGACGCGGGGCCGCCTTCCATTATGCTCTGCCGACTGTCGGTGCCGGGCCTGGGCGCCGCCGGTCAGGCCGCGGTATCGTGGCGGCTGCGGCGCGTGGCGTTCACCCCCGCCAGGAAGGCCAGGCCCTCGGCCGCGATGGCGTCACCGACGGTTGCCTCGCCTTCCGTCATCAGCGAGCCCAGATCGACCCATTGCGCATAAAGCGGCCGTGTCCGGTCGGTGATGATGCCGGCATGCAGCAGGGTCTTCACCAGAACCCGGAAGACATTGGTGCTCTCGCCCATCTCGGCGCGGCGCACGTCGGAGGTATAGCTCTCCTTCATCGCGTCGCGCACCCATTGCCAGTCCAGGCCCAGCGGCGCGTACAACGCCTGCTTCTGGCTGGGATGCAGCATGTTGAACATCAGGATCTGGAAGCACTGGGCGGCCCAATCCTCCACGCCGTTGCGGGCCTTCTCGTCCATCATCGGCAGGGCATCACGGCCCCACAGTTTGCCGGCGCGATGATGAAAGGCCTCGTCGGTCATGACCAACTGGGTCAGCCGGCGCAGAACCGGGTCATGGCTTTTGGCGTGCAGGCTGGCGAAAATGCCCATCGCCAGACCTTCCACCAGCAACTGCATGCCGACGATCTTGCGCGGCACATCGGTCTGGTCGACCAGATCCTTCAGCAGATTGCCCAGCACCTCCGATGCCGGCAGCGGTGTGCCCCAGCGCGTGGTGATATAGCAATTGAAGGCGGTCACGTGGCGCGCTTCCTCGCGGGCCTGATTGGCCGCATATTCAACCGTGCCCGGATCGTTCAGCACATGACACAGGCTGGCCGACAGGGCCAGCGCCCCCTGCTCGCCATGCAGCACGCTCGACAGCCACCAGCGGGCGCTTTCATTGGCGAACCAGATCCGCTGCGCCTCGGTCAGCCGGTCGGCCACGGAACTGTTCAGTTCAGGCACGATCTGGGCCGGCATCACAGTCTGCGTCGCCATATCGAACGGCTCGTCGTACCGGATATAGGCCGTATCCAGCGGATCCCAGAAATGGCGGTGGGTCTCGGCGATGATCTCGTCGAACAGATCCGTCCGCTCCGCATAGCGCGGCACCTGGATCTGGTCGAGGAAGCCCGCGGGGCCGACGGCGCGAAAGGCGCCGCTCCGGCTGACGCTGGTGGCTTCGGTCATGGTGTCATGCTCCCCATGGCAGGCGGTTCCGGACCGGAATGGCGACAGGCCTCGAACGACCGGCAGGGTCGCGCGGCTTATGGTTGAAGAATATTATCGCTATACGCGAATGACGTAAACGTCAACCGGATGGCTGCGGCCCCGCGCCGCACCGGTTCGGGGTGCCGCTATCGGGGCCGCAGCCTTCGGCATCGGACAGATCGGGCCGGATCAGAGGAATTTGCGGTTGGCCGCGTCCTCGGGAACCTTCAGACCCAGCACCTCCACCCGGGGGGTGATCTGCTTGATGAAACGCGCGCGCGCCTCTTCGTTGGTGTACTGGCGCAGGCCCCACTTCACATAGAGCGGCGAGCGCTTGCTTTCCGAACTGCCGAACAGGTCGAGCGTGATCGGCCAGGCCTTTTCCAGCATCTTCTGGGCATCGGCCAGGCCTTCCTCGGTCTGGCAGATCTCCCACACGATCCGATAGCCCTGGGCGACATGGTTGTGCTCGTCGATGATGACGCTGGTGCACATGTCGGCGATCGGCTTGTAGGAGCTCTTCGACATCTCGTGGATCTGCGCCAGCACCGCCGCCTCGCCGATGAACGAGAACATGCCGCGACCCAGCCAGTTCTCGATCCGGCGCACGCCTTCGGTGCGATAGAATTCGCGCTGGTCGATATGCTGCTGAAGCATATAGGCGGTGTCGATGCCGATCTCGTCCAGCACCAGCTTGCCGCGGATATAGTGGTCCATCTCTTCCGCCGCCCGCTCGCAGCACACCTTGCGCTCATAGGCATTGGGCGCCAGCGGATAGAAGATCTGGATATAGTCGTCGGCGCCGGTCAGCTCGCCCTCGGTATGGGCGCGCAACTGGTGAATGACCAGCTCCTGATACTCGTCGGGCATCGCGCGGAACGCGGTGGCGTCCGGAACGTTCAGCCGCTCCTGGGCGGCGGCGTGAGCGGTCTGTTCGGTCATGGCGGTCTTCCTCTCAAACGAGATGGTCGTGGAACGGGCGCGCAGGCACCCGCCTGGGTTCAGGCGGGTCTGGCGCCCCCGTCAGGGGAGACACCGGTCGGCCGCACCGTCGCCGCACCGGTATGAACGACGATGCCCGCGGCCGCGACACGCGGCCCGCCACGGGCATCGGAAATCTCGGCATGCACCATCACGACGCCCGCGCCGGCGCGGCCCTCGACCCGCGCCAGGGCGGTCACCCCGCGCGGCAGCACCGGCCCCAGCCAACGCTGATCCAGCGACACCAGCCGGGTCGGTCCGGCCTCGAAAGCGGCCGCGGCCGCGGCCCGCATGGCACGCTCCAGCAAGGCCTGCAGAATGCCGCCATTGATCAGGCCGCGCTCCGCGCCGCCCTTGTGGAAGGGCTCGATCCGGTCGATGACGGCGCGGGCACTGTCGGCCCCCGCCGCCTCGACGCGGATGGCGTTGTGGATCGAGACCGGCTCGGCCGACAGCCGGGCCGCGGCCTCGCGGATCCGCGGCATGCCGGCATCGGTCACGCGAATGCCCCCGCCTCGGCCTTGGCACTGGCGGCGCCCGCCGGCGACACCGGTACGGCCGCATGCAGCGGATTGGGCATGGTTTCGCCATAGCCCATCTCGGTGGTCACCTGCGACACCAGGCCATCGCCGATGACGTCGAGCACCGCATGGCGCTGGCCGGCGGGCTTGGTCCAGTGGAACGGCCCCCAGATGAACTGCTTCCAGTAGCTTTCGGCCATCTCGATCCAGGTTTCGAGCAACAGCTTGCTTTCAAGGAAGCGATCCATGCTGACCACCATCCACGAGATCACCGCCTGACTGTCGCGACAGCCATCGCAATGACCCGAGGTGCAGCAGAACTTCACCGTCTTCAGGTCGGCCGCCCAGGTGTTGAAGAACGGCAGCACCGGATTGCCGTTCACCAGCCGATCGGCATGGGTCTCGTGGTCCTGCGACAGCGACGGGCAGACGTCATAGCCGAAGCGGCCGAAATGGCTGCGGCCGGTGATCATGGTGCGGATGTAATAGGGTGTGCTGACAACGGTGTCGGGATACTTGGCCCGCACCCGCAACGCCTCTTCCAGCAGATCCGCCTGCCGCGCCAGTCCGGTCGGATCATCGGTGTCATAAGCGCTGTAGAAGTTGAAGTTCACCCGGTTGCCATTGTCGCGGATCCGGACCACCGTCTCCTCGATATGGTCGATGCCGTTCTCGGTGAGGGCATAGATGAAACCGGCACGCGGATCGTCGCGGTAATTGGCCAGAGCCGTGTCGAACAGGCCCTGAAAGGTCCGGCCGCTCGGCTTGATGCCGCGCAGCTCGTCATCCATCGGGCCGCCACCGAACAGGGTCAGCCCGACCGCGACATTCTCGAATCCCTCCATCGGCAGCCGGCGCAAGCCATTCGACGAGATGGTCACATGCGCCATGTGCTTGACGTAAAGCTTCAACCGGTCGGGAAACAGGGTCGGCTCACCGCCGATCACCAGGGCGGCATTGACCCGCCGTTCCTTGGTTTCCTTGATCAGAAAGGCTTCCAGCGCCTCAAGATCCTTGGCCTCACGGGTGGCGGTATCGTGGCCGTATTCGAAGAACCAGCAGCCCTTGCAGCGGATGTTGCAGGCGTTGGTCAGGTGATATTCGCTGACACGGATCTTGCGCGAGAAGCGCAGCACCGCTTGCAGCCGGTCACGCAATGTATCGTCGCCATCGAGAAGCGTCTCAAGGCGTTGCATGCGTTCGCGCGTGACACTGCGATTGTCGTCGGACTTCATCAGGCAGCCCCTGTCGTCATAAGATTGAATCGTCGGGGGTCGCGGAAACCGGCACGGGCCGCCTGGCCGACATAGGCCGGCCAAGTGGGGAGCGTCCACGCGACGCGTCCTACGCCGGCATGTCGTCCATCATCCGCTGTCGGTCTGTCGAGGGGGGCGTGCGCCGCAACCGGTGCGCCGCCCCCCTCAGCCGTTACTCGGCTGCCTCGGCATAACGGACCCAGTCCGCGTCGCCGTTCAGCATCGCCTCGACTTCCTGGTGGAACCAGGCAAGGGCCTGTTCATAGCGCCCGAAGACCAGATGATCATTGGCGCCTGAATTCAACCCGGCCTGGATCGCTTCCGACCGGTCGCTGTCTTCCTCGGTGACATCGAAGACGACATGCATGCTCTTCGACCAGATGTCCTCGGCGGTCTTGCTGTTCAGATACTTCGGTGGCACCAGCGTGTAGGCCGGCAGCTTGCAGTTGTCGATTCCGTCCGGCCAGGCCTGGAAGATCGCGCAGTGATCCGGCAGCACCGCCAGCATCAGGTTCGGGAAGATGGTGTACAGCACCGTGGAATGATCGCGCAGATTCCAGGTGGAGCGATCCTGATCGCGGATTTCCGGAATCGACCGCTTGGGCAGGACCACACGGGCATGCGGCGACAACCGGTCGAAGCCGGCGGTGTTGTCCATGAACACCGGCCAGATGGTTTTCGTATGGGTGCGGCGGGTGTGATAGTTTTCAAGGAACGTGTCCAGCGCCAGCTTCCAATTGGTCTTCTTCTCAAGCTGGGCCGGCCGCCAGACGACATAATCGGCGGTGCCGATATGTTCCAGCTCATGCGCCATCGGCCCAAGCCAGGCGTCGACATCCACCTTGGGCGCGGTCGGGTCCGCCTGCACAAACACGAAGCCGAAGCGCTCGGTGCAATGCAGTTGCTTCAGCCCCATCTCCTCGCGCTTCATGTTTGGGAAACCCTCGGCGGCGGGCACGCCCACCAGCTTGCCGTCGGTACCATAGGTCCAGGCATGATAGGGGCACACGAAGCTGCGCTTGTGGCTGCCGCATTCCTCCCACACCAGCTTGGTGCCGCGATGGCGGCAGACATTCAGGAAGGCATTGACATGGCCATCCTGGGTCCGGATCAGCAGAATCGGAATGCCGGTCACGTCCATGGTCTTGTAATCACCGGGCTTCGGCAGCTCGCTGCCATGGGCGACGATGATCGGGTTGCGCCGGAAGATGACCTCGACCTCGCGCTTGTAGCGCTCAGGGTCGGTATAGCGGCTGACCGGGTTGCGATATTCGGTCGGATCCATCTCGGTCGTCCGGCGGTCGATCATGTCGAACACTCGTTCGATCAGATGAACCTGTGTGGCGTGATCCATGGCGTCCTCACACATATGCTTATTGGGGCATTGGGCGCCGCGATGACCGCTGCCCACCATTCCTGATGCATCATTCGCCTGGAACGGGAGGATGGCGCGCCTTGAGAATCAAACTCTCCTTGAAATATACTTATGGTTGCGTCGCGCTGCAACGCAGGAATTAATATTTGCGCAGATAGAACGCGTATTGCGACAATTGGCTAAGATACGACAGAAGCGCTGCGAATCTCGTCCATTGACCCTGAGGCGGCTGCCTGGGCAGGGTTAACAGACACGCCAGAGTTGTGATCAAGAAAAAGCCCCGGCCCTGCGCGTCTGCGCAGGGCCGGGGCGGTGTGGCTCAATAATACCGGGACATCCATGGCAATCGGTCCCCGCAGGGTCGGATCGCCGGGTTGTCAGCCGCGCGGCTGCAGCACGGCACAGGTCGTGGTGGCGTGGGCATAGAGCGTGCCGTTCAGATCCTCCAGCCGGCCTTCGGCGGTGGCGATCATCCGGCCGGTGTGAATGGCCCGGCCGATCGCGCGCACCGGGCCGGCGCTCAACGGCAGCGCCTTGACCATGTTGACCTTCAATTCAACGGTCGTGGACCCCACACCCGCCGGCATCAGGCTGTGGATGGCGCAGGCGACAGCGGCATCCAGCAGGGTCGCCATATAGCCGCCATGGGCGACGCCCATCCCGTTCAGGACATGGGGGCCGGGTTCGGCCGCGATCTCGGCTTCGCCCCGCGTGATGCGGACCAGCCGGAAACCCAGGGTCTCGCCGATCGGCGACAGCGGGCCCGCCCGGTCGATATAGGCCTGCAACTGGGCCAGACCATCCAGTCCCGATGCCAGATCGGCCGCGCCTGCCGGCGCATCCGATGGCGGCAGCGGCGCTCTGGTATCCACCCCGCTCATGCCATCACCGTCCGCCGGCGCAGCATCCACATGCCGCGCATCGTGCAGATCGCCTCGTCCTTCTGGTTGAAGGTGGTATAGAGCAGTTTGACGATGCCGCGATCGGGTTTCGACCGGCTGGGGATCACCTCGGTCACCTCCAGCACCAGGCGCACGGTATCGCCGGGACGCATCGGCTTCAGCCAGCGGATCTCGTCCAGGCCGGGCGAGCCCATCGACGAACCGCTGACGATCCGGGCTTCCAGAACCAGCTTGAAGCCCAGCGACAGGGTATGAAAGCCGCTGGCGATGATGCCGCCATAGATGCTCGCCGCCGCCGCCTCGCGGTCGACATGAAAGGGCTGGTCGTCGAACTGCCGGGCGAAGGCGATCACCTCATCCTCGGTCACGTGGCGCGAGGGGGTGTTGAAGGTCTGGCCGGGGGCGAAATCCTCGAAATAAAGATCGGTCACGGGCAGGCCGCTGGCGGCGGATGCGGTTCCGGCTGGCACGGTGTCGGCAGGCATGGGCAAACCTTTTCCTGGGGCCTCTTCGTCGCGGACCCTTGAAACGAACGTTTGATCCGCGTGAGTATGCCCGTTTCCGAGCCCGACGTCAGCCCTCGCCGCCGGTCGCCGCCAGGAACTCGTCCTCGGTCCAGACCTCGATCCCCTTGTCGCGCGCCTTGGCAAGCTTCGATCCGGCGGCGGCCCCGGCCACCAGGATACCGGTTGCCGACGACACCGCACTGGCCACCGTCCCGCCATGCTGCTCAGCGCGGCGTTTGGCGGCATCGCGGGTCAGCTTCTCAAGCTTGCCGGTGAACACCAGGGTCTTGCCCGACAGAACCCCCGAAACCTGCGCCGGGATGTCGGCCGCCACCACCTCGATCTCGTCGATCAGCCGGTCCAGCACCGCGCGGTTATGGGCTTCCGCCATGAAATCGACCAGCGCCTCGGTCACCACCGGGCCGATGCCGGCGATGGCATCCAGATCGGCGCGTGCCGGGCTTTCAGGGTCGGCTGCCGCCTCAAGTCCCGCGCGCCAGTTCTGAACCGTGCCGTAATTGCGGGCCAGAAGCTTGGCCGTGTTCTGCCCGACATGGCGGATGCCCAATGCGAAGATCAGCCGGTCGAGCGGCAGTCGCCGCCGCTGTTCGATCGCCTGCAACAGGTTGTCGACCGATTTCTGTCCCCACCCGGCGCGGCTGGTCAGGTCGATCTCGCCTGTGGTCTGTCGCTGCGGCAGGGTGTAGATGTCCACCGGTCCGCGGATCAGGCCGTCCTCGAAAAACGCCTCGACCTCCTTGCGGCCCAGCCCCTCGATATCGGCGGCGTCACGCGACACAAAATGCTTCAACCGTTCAACCGCCTGGGCCGGGCAGATCAGCCCGCCGGTGCAGCGGCGGATGGCCTCGCCCGGCTCACGCACCGCATGCGATCCGCAGCGCGGGCAAACGGTCGGCGCCTCGAACGGCACCGCATCCGCCGGCCGTTCGGTCGTCACCACCTCCACCACCTGCGGGATCACGTCGCCGGCGCGCTGCACCACCACCAGATCGCCGATCCGGATGTCCTTGCGGGCGATCTCGTCCTCGTTGTGCAACGTGGCGCGGGCCACCACCACGCCGCCGACCGTGATCGGCTCAAGATGGGCAACCGGGGTCAGCGCGCCGGTGCGGCCGACCTGGATCTCGATGCCCAGCAGCCGGGTGCGGGCCTGTTCGGCCGGAAATTTATGGGCGATCGCCCAGCGCGGCGCCCGCGCGACCTGCCCCAGCAGGGTCTGCCAGTCCAGCCGGTTGATCTTGTAGACCACGCCGTCGATGTCGTAATCCAGGCCGTGACGGTCATTGCCGATCGCCCGATAGCGGGCGATCAGGTCATCGGCGCTGGTGCATAGCTGGCGCAAGGGATTGACCGTGAAGCCGAAGGCCGCCATCCGTTCCAGCGCGCCCCACTGGGTGTCGGCCAGCGGTGCCGACAGCTCGCCCCAGCCATAGGCGAAGAATTTCAGCGGCCGGCTGCGGGTGATCTCGGGGTCAAGCTGGCGCAGCGATCCGGCGGCGGCATTGCGCGGGTTGGCGAACAGCGCTTCTCCGGCCGCGGCGCGGCGTTCGTTCAGCGCGGCGAAATCCGCCTTGCCCATATAGACCTCGCCACGGATCTCGACCAGATCGGGGGCATCTTCGGGCAGGCGCTCGGGCACGCTGTCCAGGGTCAGCAGATTGCGGGTGATGTCCTCGCCCTCGGTGCCGTCGCCACGGGTGGCGGCCACCGTCAGGCGGCGGTTCTCGTATCGCAGGCTGGCCGACAGCCCGTCGATCTTGGCTTCGGCGACCACCTCGACCGGCGCATCCTCGGCCAGGTTCAGCCCCTTGCGGGCGCGGGCCAGGAACTCCACCACGTCGTCGTCGTCGAAGGCATTGGCCAAAGACAGCATCGGCCGGGCATGACGGACCTTGGCAAAGCCTTCGGCAGGTGCTGCGCCAACCATGCGGTTGGGGCTGTCCGGGGTTTGTAGTTCGGGATAAAGCGTCTCCAGCCGGGTCAGATCGGCGCGCAGCGCATCGTATTCCGCGTCGCTGATCTCCGGCTGCGCCTCCTTGTAATAGCGGGCGTCATGAAACCGGATCCGCTGGACCAGCGCCTTGTGCTGCGCGCGGGCCTCGTCGAATGTCGGCTGCGCTGAAGCGGCGATATCTGGGCGCTCGGTCATGGCCGGAAGGCTCCCTGAACAGACGGGACGACGAATTGGGCTGGGGCCGCGAGGTGTACGACGCCGACGGACGCGGATCAAGGCGGAACGCCCGCATGTGCCGCCACAGGGGGGGGGTCGGTCAGGCGACGTCGCGCGATGCCAGGCTCATCAGCCGATCGGCGGCGGCCCGGGCCTCGGCGGTCAATTCGGCGCCCGACAGCATCCGCGCCACCTCTTCGCGTCGCTCGGTCGCGTCCAGTGCCCGCACCTCGGTCAGCGTCTGGCCATCCTCCACGCGCTTGGCGACCCTCAGATGCAGGTCGCCGCGGGCCGCGACCTGCGGGTTGTGGGTCACCACCAGTACCTGTGCATGGCCGCCCAGCCGTTGCAACCGCTCGCCCACCGCATCGGCGACGGCACCGCCGATGCCGCTGTCGACCTCGTCGAACACCAGGGTGCCGGCGCTGGCGGTGCGTGCCAGCACCACCTTCAGGGCCAGCATCAGCCGCGACAACTCGCCACCCGAGGCCACACGGGCCAGCGGCCCGGCGGGAGCGCCGGGATTGGTGCGCACCATGAACTGGCAGCGTTCGGTGCCCTCGGGCCCCCAACTGCCCTCGGGCAAAGGGTCGAACGCGACCGCCAGTTCCACCCGGCCCATACGCAGCGGCACCAGTTCGGCGGAAATCGCCGTCACCAGGGCATCGGCCGCGCCGCGCCGCGCCGTCGACAGGGCGGCTGCCGCCGTCTTATAGGCGGCACGCGCGGCCGTGGCGACGGCGGCAAGTCTGGTGACACCGCCGGTGCCGCCATCGATCAGATCCAGCCGTTCGCGGAGGTGCCGCGACAATTCGGGCAGGTCTTCGGTCGTCACCTGATGGCGCCGCGCGGCCGCCCGCAGGGCATAGAGCCGGTCTTCCACCGCTTCCAGGCTGTCTTCGCCCAGATCCAGATCGGCCATCAGCCGCTCGATGGCCGCAACACCCTCGCCGATCTCGATCGAGGCCCGTTCCAGCCCGGCCCGCAACTGCGCCACCCGCGGCTCGGTATCGGCATCAGGCAGGCGCTGCAGGGCGCGGTCGGCATCCAGCAGCCGCATCTCCAGGCCGGGTTCGCCGTTCAAGGCATCGAGCGCCGCATTCAGCGCCGACACCACCCGGTCGGCATTCTGAAGCCGCTGGCGGCGGGCGACCAGATCGGCCTCCTCGCCCGGCTCAGGCTTCAGCTTCACCAGGTCGGCAAGGCTGGTGCGAAGATGATCCTCTTCACGGCGCACCGCCTCGGCCTCGGCCTCGGCGCGATCGCGGGCGGCATCGGCTGCCTGCATCTCGCGGAAGGCATGCGCGGTGGCCGCGCGCAAGGCATCGTGGCCGCCGAACTGGTCCAGCACATCGCGATGGGTGCGCGGATCCAGCAGGCCGTGCTGATCATGCTGGCCGTGGATCTCGACCAGATAATCGCCGATCTGCCGAAGCAGCGTGACACCCACCGCCCGATCATTGATCCAGGCGCGGCTGCGGCCATCGGCGGTGACCACACGGCGCAAGGTCAGCGATGCCTCGACGGGGATCGACTGTTCGTCGAGCACGGCCCAGACCGCATGGCCAGGGGCCAGCTCGAAGACGGCGGTAACCGATGCCTGCGTCGCGCCGGCGCGGACCAGCCCGCTGTCACCGCGCGCACCCAGCGCCAGGCCCAGCGCGTCGAGCAGAATGGATTTGCCGGCACCGGTTTCACCGGTCAGGACGGCGAGACCGGACCCCAGGTCGAGATCCAGCCGGTCGATCAGAACGACGTCGCGGATCGAGAGGCTTGCGAGCATCCGGCCTTCCGTGACGGTTGCGGGCGGGCCCAGGCGCGGTCAGTCGCGCGGGCCCTGCCCGACCCATTCGAGACGACGGATCAGAACACCGAGCTGAAGGCCCGGCTGATCCACGAACCCTTGTCTTCAATCGGGCGCAGGTCGCGACCGGTGAGCAGGGCATAGCTGTCCTCATACCACTCGCTGCCCGGATAGTTGTAACCCAGCACGGCGGCCGAGGTCTGGGCCTCCCGCTCGATGCCGAGCGAAAGATAGGCCTCGGTCAGCCGGTGCAGGGCTTCCGGCGCATGGGTGGTGGTCTGATAGCGTTCAACCACGGTGCGGAACCGGTTGATCGCCGCGATATACATGCCGCGCGTCAGATAATAGCGGCCGATCTGCATCTCCTTGCCCGCCAGATGGTCTCGGGCCAGATCGATCTTCAGGCGCGCATCGCGGGCATAGGCGCTGTCGGGGAAGCGGCGCACCACCTCCTCGAAGGCTTCCATCGCCTTGCGGGTCATGTCCTGATCGCGTCCGACATCCGAGATCCGCTCATAATTGCACAGGCCCACAAGGTAATAGGCATAGGCAACATTGGGATTACCGGGATGCAGGTCGATGAAACGTTGGGCCGCCGCGATCGCATCCTCGTATTCATTGGCCTGATAATACGAATACGCGGCCATAAGCTGCGCTTCCGTGGCCCAGGTCGAATAGGGATGCTGGCGTTCCACCTCGTCGAAACTGCGGGCGGCATCGCGATATTCGCCCTGGTCGAGCTGTCCCGCCGCCTCGTTATAGATCTGGTCGACCGGCCGTTCCACATAGACCGGCTCGTCGTTGTCGCTGGAGCACGCGGCGAGCACGGTCATGCCCGCCAGCAGGATGCCAGCCCGCGCGATCTTCCGGCCGCGGCCCGCCTGTGCCGCCATCCGCATCGCGATCGCCCGTTCCGTTGCGACTGCCTTCGCCATCCGCTCCCCGTCACGCTTACTCGGTGTCACGCACTCAAGCCCTGCCGGCCACTGCAGCCGGCCGGCGCCCCGCCCCCGAACCACCACAGACGACAGTCCCGGGTCGGGCGGCCGCTACTATATCACTCTTGTCCCGGACGAACAGAGCCGTGGCGCATCGATGCGCGCGTGCCCCGGCAATGCCACGGCCTCCCCCCCCGCCGCAGCATCCGGCCGGCGGCGACGACCAGCCGTGCGTCGTTCTGTTGCGCACGATGAGACCGGGATACCGATCATACCGATCACGCTGGAAACCGCTCACAGGGGGCTACCACCTCCGGGCCGTCTGCCTCCCGTCAGGCGGCAGGGCGCCATATCCGGATATGATTGGCGCGTCAGAAACGCACAGCGTTGGCTTAGACCGCGATGAGATGAACAGCGCATGCCGGACTGGCAGCACAGCGCACATAATCTATCGATCCCCGCATCCTCAGGGCGCAAGTCGCAGGCGAGACATGACCCAATTCTCACTTTGAAACAGCATTTCGATTGCAGCCGGACGGCGCTGAAACGGTCTGGTCCACAACCCTGACCATTTTCTGGAAGCAGCGACAGAGTTAATATTTTATTCATGATACGCCGTTACGCGTTCATGAGGCTGCCTGGTTTCAACCAATTCTTTGATGGCGGCTTTTATTGTCGATGCAGGCCGGAGAATATATTCATGCATTTCGCTGCAAGCTCCGGTTCGATGAATTTGAAGCGTGCGAAAGAATCCCTGAGCAACCGACGGTATTATGTGAAGAAGTCACTTTCTAGCACGAACATCTCTGGCGATTGTTTCCGTGCCCGTTATGTCTGTTCGGCGAACAAGAATGATTACTCGAAGTTCTGTTTGACAAACCTGTTCATGCGACCGCAAATATGAGCAACAAAAACATGCACAGAGACGCCTGCGCTATGGGGGAACTGGCAAGACGTGTCGATAATTTTGTCGGAGAGCGTATCCGTCTGAGGCGGACGCTGCTCGGCATGACACAGGAACATCTGGCGGCAGCGCTCGATATTTCGTACCAGCAGGTGCAGAAATACGAAACTGGCCTGAATCGGGTCAGTGCTGGCCGTCTTTATGAAATTGCAACCAAACTTGGGGTGCCAGTTGCTTTCTTCTTCGACGGCCTCGAAGAGATCGCGGACAGTATAGATCTGGATGCGCCTAAGGAACATGGCGGCAAGAACCGGTCGACGATCGAGCTTGTCCGTTACTTCACCGATATCACCGACCAGACCTTGCGGACGGCAATCATTCGCCTGATCAAGGCCTTGTCAGAAGGCGGACGTCGCGACGGGACACCGCTCGCGCCAGATCTGGACGTGGACAATCTGCTGGCCGACGACCGCGAGAGATCGTAGCCGTCGCCGGTGGCACGCCACGGCCCTGTCATGCCCACGCCTGCATGGCCGATCGAAGACCACTGAAAAGCCCGCGCCGTCCCAGGGAAACGGCGCGGGCTTTTTTGTGTCGGGTGAGGGTCCACCCTGCGATACGGCTGCAGCGACGTGGTCGCGGCGGTTCGCGGCTCAGGCCGCCGCAACCTGATGCAGTTGGCCGGCCTCTGCGACGCATTCGGTATAGCGCCACGCCGTCGGATCGGCGAACATCTTGTGCAACAGGGCGTTGTTCACCCCATGCCCCGGGGCCAGCCCCTCGAAGCGTGCCAGCAGCGGTGCACCGGCCAGATACAGATCGCCCACCGCATCCAGTGCCTTGTGGCGCACGAACTCGTCGGCATAGCGCAAGCCCTCAGGGTTCAGCACCGACCCGCCATCGACCACCACGGCATTGTCCAGCGACCCGCCGCGGCCCAGGCCCGCCGCCCGCATCTGCTCCACCTCATGAGCAAATCCGAAGGTGCGGGCCGCAGCCAGCTCGCTGGCAAAGCCGTTCGCGGTCAATTCAAGCTCGATCCGCTCACGGCCGATCACCGGGTTTTCGAAGTCGATCGTGACGTCCAGAATCCAGCGATCCGCGGGAACAAGCCGCACCAGCGATGCGCCCTGCTCCAGCTCGACCGGCTTCAGCACCTCGATGAAGCGGCGCGCCGCCGCCTGCTCGGTGACGCCCGCGCAGTCGATCAGGAACAGGAAGGGGCGCGAACTGCCATCCATCACCGGCACTTCCGGCCCGTCGATATCGACCAGCAGATTGTCGATCCCGGCCGCGGCCAGCGCCGCCATCAGATGTTCAACCGTCGACACGCTCGCCGCCGGCCGGTCACCCATAGCCGGAACGCCCAACATGCTGCACAGCCGGGTGTTGATGATGGTGTCATGCCGCGCCGGCACGATCACGCCCCCAAGATCGCTCCGGCGGAAGCGGATACCGCTGTCCACCGGCGCCGGGCGCAGGATCATCTCGACGGGCATGCCGCTATGCAGACCGATGCCGCTGCACCGCATCGGCACGGCCAGCGTCCGCTGACGGACAACGCCCAGGGGCGCGGCACGGCGGAAGAAATCGGCGCTGTCGTGGATGTCGTTGAGGTACACGGTCAAAGGCTCCGTTCACAAATGCGGCCGGTCAGCACGTCTGTTCGGCAATGGGTCGATCTGCGGTGCGACACCGTCGTCTTGCAGATCGTCGTGGTCTGCCGAAGCAGGCGGGCCATCTGTCGGCCAGCGTGGATCCATGTCGGGATCCGTCAGTGAACAGGTAGCAAGCCGCGCGTCAGCTCACAAATCACTCTTTGTTACCAATTGTAACAGCACCGCCGTCATCAGCCGTGACATCGCCGGGCAGGCATGACGGCCAGGGGGACCGCTCGCCCCGGTGGCGATTGGAAAAAACGCCGTTTCGAAAAAAGAAGACGCCGGCCCGTGCCGTCACGGCACGAGCCGGCGCCCGTCTGCGCGCTTCCGAGCGACCGGACGCGCAGGCTTGCAGCCCGGGGCACCACGGCTGCGCACCGCCTCCGCCCAAGATGGCAGAACGCGATCGTCGCGCGGATCCGTCGGTGCGGCCGGCTTCATCGGCAGACCTGGCCACCGCGGGCAGATCGCGGCAGACCGGGTCGTCTATGGCGGGGGCGCCATCCCCCAGGCCCCGGCAGGCATCCCCCACCAGGCCCCGACAGGCCGCAGAAGCGGCCGGCCGGCCCGGGGATGGCACCCGTCAGGTCACAGGGCTCAATTGGCCTGACGGCGCAGGAAGGCCGGGATCTCCAGCAGGTCGGTCTCCTCTTCGGCCGCGCGCGGGGCGGCAGAGCCTTCAACATGATCCAGCCGCGGCGTGCGACGGGGCTGTTCGTCCGCCGGGCGGGGCGGCACGTCGGCCTCGCGGCGATGGCCACCCGTCATCCGCTGCAGGAATGACAGCTTGCGGGGGGCCGCTTCGGTGGCCGGGCGGTCATCGACCACCGACCGGCTGGCCGGCTCGGTGACGCGGGCGGCGGCAGGCAGGTTCAGCGCGCCATCATGCGCCTCACCATGCGACTGGGCCGCATGGGCCGGACGCTCGGGCGCCCGCACCGGCTCCGGCGCAATGAAGCTGCCATCATCCACCTCGCCACGCGGCATCTGCGGCTGGCCGCCGCGGGCATCGCCACGGGTGGTGGTGATGACCGGCGCCTGGCTTTCCATCGCCGGGCGCTGACGGTTCATGCCGCCGCCGGCGGCCATCTGCGGCGCATGCTGCATGGCGGCCGCCTGCTGGGCATCGGCGCGGGCCTGGGCCTGCGCGGTCGCATTGGCCTGGGCCTGGCCACGGGCGGCGGCTTCGGCTTCCTGTTCGCGGCGGGCGCGCTGGCGGGCGACTTCCTCGGCATCGATGCCCGTTGCCACGACCGACACCCGAACCGTGCCTTCCAGGCTGGGATCGAAGGTCGAGCCGAAGATGATGTGGGCGTCGGGGTCGACTTCCTCGCGGATGCGGTTGGCGGCCTCGTCGACCTCGTACAGGGTCATGTCGCCGCCGCCGGTGATGTTGATCAGCACGCCGCGCGCGCCCTTCATCGACACGTCGTCGAGCAGCGGGTTGGAGATCGCTGCCTCGGCGGCCTCGATCGCACGGTTGTCGCCACCGGCCTCGCCGGTGCCCATCATCGCCTTGCCCATCTCGCTCATCACGGTCCGGATATCGGCGAAGTCCAGGTTGATCAGGCCGGGCATGACCATCAGATCGGTCACGCCGCGCACCCCGGCATACAGCACGTCGTCGGCCATCTTGAACGCATCGGCAAAGGTCGTGCGCTCATTGGCCACCCGGAACAGGTTCTGGTTCGGGATGACGATCAGGGTGTCGACATACTTCTGCAGCTCGTCGATGCCGGTCTCGGCCAGCCGCATGCGGCGGGTGCCCTCGAAGTGGAAGGGCTTGGTCACCACACCGACGGTCAGGATGCCCTTTTCGCGGGCGACCTGGGCGATCACCGGTGCCGCACCGGTGCCGGTGCCGCCACCCATGCCGGCGGTGACGAACACCATATGGCTGCCGTCGAGATATTCGGAAATCTCTTCCATCGTCTCCTGGGCGGCCGCGCGGCCGACCTCAGGGCGCGCGCCCGCACCCAGACCATGAGTGATCTGGTGGCCAAGCTGGATGCGCCGCTCCGACTGGCTCTGGCTCAAGGCCTGGGCGTCGGTGTTGCAGACGATGAATTCAACGCCCTCAAGCTGGGCGTTGATCATATTGTTGACCGCATTGCCGCCGGCGCCGCCGACACCGATCACGGTGATACGCGGGGTCAACTGCATGCTGTCGGGGATGCTGAGATTAAGGGACATTGTGTTGCCTCCTGGTCGCTCGGACTTTGCTCGATGGACCCTGCCGCAGATCGCCGTCGCAGGATCCCGGAAACTTTGGGACGCGGGTCAGACCGTCTGACCCCCGCCGGTCATCTAGAAGTTCGCCTTCAGCCAGCGTCCCAGCCGGCCAAGGGTGCCGCGGCCGGCATCGGGTCCGGCGTCACGCTCGCCCACCTCGCCCCAATCGGCCACCGCATGAGCGATCAACCCGGTCACCACCGAGAAGCCGGCGCCACCCGACTGCTCGATCTCGCCCGAGGCCGCGATCGGCCGGCCCAGCCGGACCTGACGACCCAGCACCCGGCCCGCCAGTTCACGCAGGCCCTGAAGCTGCGACGCGCCGCCGGTCAGCACCACGCGCTTGGCGCCGACATCGGCCAGGCCGCTTTTTTCAAGCTGCTCGCGGATCAGTTCAAGGGTCTCTTCGATCCGCGGCCGGACGATGTTGACCAACAGAGAGCGCGGCACGTTCTGCACGCCATCAGGCTCACCGACCCGTGGCAGTTCGATCAGTTCCCGCGCATCCGATGGCGTGGCGATCGCCGAGCCGTACAGCGTCTTCATCCGCTCGGCATGAACCAGCGGGGTTTCCAGCACCTGGGCGATATCGCGGGTGACATGCAGGCCGCCGATGCCGAAACCGTCGACATGGATGACGCTGCCGTTGAAGAACACGGCCATGGTGGTGCTGCCGCCGCCCATATCGACCACGGTGGTGCCCATGTTGCGCTCGTCATCCACCAGACAGGCCAGACCGGCGGCGAAGGGCGAGGCGACAACCGATTCGATTTCCAGGTGGCAGCGGGCGATGCACAGCTCAAGGTTGCGCCAGGGGCTCGACTGGGCGGTGATGACATGCATGCTGACGCCCAGCCGCTCGCCATACATGCCGCGCGGGTCCCGGATGCCGCCGGCCTCGTCGATGGAATGATCGACCGGCAGGGCATGGATGACCGCGCGCTCGTCGCCCGCGAACATGCGCCGCCCCTCGGTATAGATCCGTCGGATATCGGCATCGGCGACCGCGTGGCCGGCGATCTCGACCTCAAGATCGATCAGATGGCTTGCCATCACCGTCGACGGCAGGGCCACCACCACCCGCTCGATGGTCTCGCCCGACATCTGCTCGGCCGCATGCACGGCCGCCAGAATCGATGCCTCGGCCTGGACCATATCGACGATCAGCCCGGCACGCAGGCCGCGCGCCGCCTGATGTCCGATGCCGCGCACCCGCCAGCGGCCATGCCCGTCGCCTTCGGCGATGAAGCAGACCACCTTGGTGGTGCCGATGTCGAGTGCCGCAATCAGGCCGCCGCGCCCCTTCGCCATTCCTGGTCCCACCTTCCATCCATGATCCTGCGGGCCGTTTGCCGCCCTGTCGGGGATCTGCGCGTTATCGTTCGGGTCGTCTGGTGCGTGTCGTGCCGTATCGTGCGTCGTCAGGCGTCGAGGCCGGGGCCGGTGGCCGCCACCCCCGCCTTGGCCGGTGGTCGCTTGATCACCGGCTTCATCCGTTCGGCCAGGCTGGCCGCATCGGTCAGCCGCACCGCGAACTGGCCGGCGATCCTGAGGTCGACGGCGGTGATCGCCCGTTCCAGAATGCCGTGCTCCTTTTCAACCGCCGCCAGACGCTGCCAGGCAGCGGCCGCGCCGGTCGCCGGCAGGCGCACCACCACGCCGTCCTTCAGGTGCACATCCCACCGCCGCCCGCCGACCCGGACACCGGCCACGAACTGATCGGCCAGATCGGGCGCGGTTTCGATCAGATCCAGCAGCGGCGCCACCAGTTGCGGTGCATCATCGCCCACCACCACCGGCAGATAGGCGAAGCGGCCGACATCGACGCCCTCGATCAGCGCGCCCTTGCGGTCGACCAGAATATGGCCGTCGCCGACCTGCCAGAGCGCTGCGGCCTGGCGTTCGCGGATGCGCACGTAAAGCGTGTCAGGCCAGCGCCGCTCGATAGATGCGCGCTCCACCCAGGGCAATTGTTCAAGGCGCAGGCGCATCTGATCAAGATCGAGCGACAACATCGGCGCACCCTGGTCAACAGCCATTGCCCCGAGCACTTGTCCTGGCTTGGTCTCGTATCGTCCTTCGAGGTAGATTTCCTTCACTGCCAGACCGAGTGCCCCGGCCTGAACCACAGCGAAGGACCGCGCCCCATCCACAGCCGCCTGGGCAGTGCCCGACGACCACAGCCACCAGCCCGCACCGCCGATCACGGCGGTGACGGCCAGCCTGCGGCCCCAGGTGACCGCCGGACGCAACCATTTCGGTCGGCGGCGGCGGCGGCGCAGGGCTTCGGCCAGGATCGCCGCGTCGTCGGCGCCCTCGAAACCATGGCTGGTGACCCGCTTGACGCGGATGTCGTCGGTATTCAGGCGTCGCATGCGGCGTGCTCCACCATCCATCTGACCAGTTCACCAAAGCTGATTCCGGCGGCCATGGCCTGTTCCGGCACCAGCGACAGCGGCGTCATGCCCGGCTGAGTGTTCACTTCCAGCAGGATCAGCCCGTCCGTGCCGGGCAGGCTGTCGTCCCATCGCAGATCCGACCGGCTGACACCGCGGCAGCCCAGCGCATGGTGCGCCGCCACCGCGATCTCCATCGCGCGGCTGGCCACGGCCTCGGGCACCGGCGCCGGAACCAGATGAACGGCGCGGCCATCGGTATATTTCGCCTCATAGTCATAGAAGCTCTGCTGCGGCCGGATCTCGGTGATGCCCAGCGGCCGGCCGTCCATCACCCCGATCGTCAATTCGTGGCCCGGGATGTAACGCTCGACCAGCACCATCGGCCCGTGGGTCCAACTGCGGTTGCCAAGCGGGGTCTCGCTGTCGTCGCGCACGATGCGGACGCCGACGCTCGATCCCTCCTGCGCCGGCTTCACCACGTAAGGCACCGGCATCGGATGGTCGCTGCCAAGCTCGTCGATCATCATCACCCGGCCGTCGGCGACCGGCAGGCCGGCCGCGGCGAACAGGCGCTTGGCCACGGGCTTGTCCATCGCGATCGCCGATGCCAGCACGCCCGAATGGGTATAGGGCAGGCGCATCAGGTTCATCACACCCTGCACGCAGCCATCCTCGCCGAACCGGCCATGCAGCGCATTGAACACCACATCCGGCCGGATCTCGGCCAGACGCGCGCCCAGATCGGCGCCGGCATCGATCTCGGTCACGACATAGCCCTCGCCGCGCAGGGCGTCGGCACAGGCACGGCCACTGCTCAGCGAAACCTCGCGTTCCGCCGACATGCCGCCCATCAGTACCGCCACATGCAGGGTCATGACCCGCTCCCGTCTTCGCTGTTCTGACCGGCCGCGTCACCCGGCCGGCCGATCCGCCGGATTTCCCAGCCAAGCTCGATGCCGGTCAGCGCCCGCACCCGCGCCCGCACCTCTTCACCCAGCGCCTCGATCTCGGCGGCGGTCGCACCGCCGGTGTTGATCAGGAAGTTGCAGTGCCGCTCCGAGACCTGGG
This sequence comes from Tistrella arctica, assembly GCF_039630945.1. Lineage (NCBI taxonomy): Bacteria > Pseudomonadati > Pseudomonadota > Alphaproteobacteria > Geminicoccales > Geminicoccaceae > Tistrella > Tistrella arctica. Next base: position 91,294 of record NZ_JBBKTV010000007.1, on the reverse strand, counting down.
CCGCGCCCAGGCTCAGCCCCCGGCATCCGGCCCGGTCGATCAACTCCCAGGCCCTGGCGCCTTCGGGGTTCTTGAAGGTGCTGCCGCCGGTCCGCGAGCGGACGGGCTGGCTGTCTTCCCGCGCGGCCCGGATCTCGTCCATCCGTGCCCGGATGCGCGCGGCATCGCCAGTCACCCCCCGCAGCCGTGCCGCGGTGAAGATCCAGTCGGACGGTGCTGCCGTGCGGCGATAGCTCAGGCCCAGATCGGCCGCCGCCACCTCATGCACCCGCCCCTGACGGTCGACCGCCGTCGCCGACACCAGGATGTCGGCGATCTCGGCGCCATAGGCACCGGCATTCATCCGCAGGGCGCCGCCGATCGTGCCCGGAATACCCGACAGGAATTCCAGCCCCGACAGGCCTGCGCGCTGGGCGATCTCGGCCACGTTGACATCCAGCGCACCGGCACCGGCCACGATCTCGGTCCCGTCGACCTCCATCTCGACGAAGCCGCGGCCAAGCCGGATCACCACGCCGTCGACCCCGCCATCGCGCACCAGCAGGTTCGACCCCACCCCGATCACGGTCACCGGCACATCCGCCGGCAGACCGGCCAGGAACCCGGCCAGATCCTGGGTGCCTGCCGGCTTGAACAGCACCTCGGCCGGGCCGCCGACCTGAAACCAGGTCACGCGGTCGAGCATGGCCCCGAACGTCACCCGCCCGCGTGCCGCCGGCAGCCGGGCGGCAATTGCCGGCAGGGCGGCGGCGCCGTCCCGATCACCGGCGATGCGCATCCGACGCTCGTGCATATGGGCGGGATATCCGGTCACGCAGATGCCCCCTTCCGTTCGGCGGCAGCCTCGCCGGCCGCCACCGCCGCCATCTCGCGGGGCAGCTTCTCGGCCCACACCGTGATATTGCCGGCGCCCAGGCAGACCACCATGTCGCCCGGCTTCACCATCGCCACCACCACCCCGGCCAGCGCCTCAGGCCCGGTCAGCGGCACGACATGGCGATGGCCGCGCGCGCGCAGGCCTTCCACCAGCGCGTCCTTGTCGATGCCCTCGATCGGGGTTTCGCCCGCGGCATAGACATCGGCCACCACCACGGTGTCGGCATCGTTGAAGCAGGTGCAGAATTCCTCGAACAGGCTCATCAGCCGGCTGTAGCGATGCGGCTGCACCACCGCCACCACCCGCCGGTCGCCGGCCACACCCCGCGCCGCCCGCAGCACCGCCGCGATCTCGACCGGATGATGGCCGTAATCGTCGATCACCCGCACGCCATTGGTCTCGCCGGTGACGGTGAAGCGCCGCTTGACCCCGGCGAAACCCGCCAGAGCACCACGCACCGCATCGTCACCGATCCCCAACTCGTCGGCGACGGCGATCGCCGACAGGGCATTCTGCACATTGTGGGGCCCGTGCATCGCCAGATGGATATCGGGGATGCGGCGTTCGTCGCCGGTCTGGCGATCGCGGATCACCACCGTGAAGCGGGCGCCGTCGATGTCGTGGCGCACATCGATCGCGCGGACATCGGCCTGCGGATTGAAGCCATAGGTCACGATCCGCCGGTCTTGAACCTGACCGATCAGGGCCTGGACCTCGGCATGGTCGCTGCACAGCACCGCCAGGCCATAGAACGGGATGTTCTCGACGAAGGTCCGGAACGCCTCGCGTACCGCGGCGAAACTGCCGTAATGGTCCAGATGCTCGGGGTCGATATTGGTGACGATGGCGATGGTCGCCGGCAGCTTCAGGAAGGTGCCGTCGCTCTCGTCGGCCTCGACCACCATCCATTCGCCCTCACCCGGGCGGGCATTGGTGCCATAGGCGTTGATGATGCCGCCATTGATCACGGTCGGATCGATACCGCCGGCATCCAGCACCGCCGCCACCAGCGATGTGGTGGTGGTCTTGCCATGGGTGCCACCCACCGCAACCGCCGATTTCAGGCGCATCAACTCGGCCAGCATTTCCGCGCGCCGCACCACCGGCAGAAAACGCCGGCGCGCTTCCACCAGTTCCGGATTGTCCTGGCGGATCGCCGACGACACCACCACCACACTCGCGGTCTCGACATTCGATGCCGCATGGCCGATCGCGACCGGCACGCCCCGCGCGCGCAGGCGGCGGACATTCGCGTTCTCGGCGATGTCGCTGCCCTGCACGTCATAGCCCAGACCCTGAAGGATCTCGGCGATGCCCGACATGCCGATCCCGCCGATGCCGACGAAATGCAGCGTGCCGATGGTGAGCGGAATGCGCCTCATGCGATCTCCTCGCGCCCCGGCAGGCGCCGTTCGTGGTGCTCCGGGGACTTGTTGACGGACAGGGTGGCGGTGCTTTCGGCCGGACGATCCGCGCCAAGCGGCCGGCCCGCCGCCAGGGCCTCGACCAGATCGGCCAGCCGGGCGGCGGCATCGGTTCGCGCGACGCCCCGTGCCGCCAGCGCCATCCGGCCAAGCCGCGCCGGATCATCGGCCAGAGCCGCGATCTCGGCGGCCAGCCGCTCAGGGCTCGCCTCGGCCTGTGCCAGGGCCACGGCAGCACCGGCATCGACCAGGGCACGGGCATTGGCGGTCTGGTGATCGTCGATCGCCCCCGGCAGCGGCACCAGCAGCGACGGCCGCCCGGCAGCCGACAGTTCGGCCACGGTGGATGCGCCCGACCGCGCCACCACCAGATGCGCCGCCGCCAGCCGGTCGGGCATGTCGGTGAAGAACGACGCCAGATCGACCGCGGCAAAACCCTGGCCGTCCAGCGCCGCGCGGGCCGCCGTCATGTCTTCGGGCCGAACCTGCATCACCAGATGCATCCGCGCCTTCAGCGCCGCCGGCAGCATCGCCGCCGCCTGCGGCAGCACCGTGCCCAGGAACCGGGCGCCCTGGCTGCCACCGGTCGACAGCAGAACGAACGGCCCGGTCACCGCCGGCGCCACGAAACCGGCCTCGCCGATCTGGGCGATCTCGGCCCGCACCGGATTGCCGGTGATCCGCACCCGGCCGGCGGCACCGGCCGGCACCGCGCGGGTATCGGCAACCGTCAGTGCCAGCAGTCGCGCCCGCCGGCCCAGCAGCCGGTTCGCACGGCCCAGCACCGCGTTCTGTTCGTGGATGGCGACCGGCAGCTTCAGCAGCATCGCGGCCAGGGTCGCCGGCAGCGCCGCATAAGACCCGAAGCCGATCACGGCGGCCGGCGCCAGCCGGCGCAGCAGGCCCCGCGCCCGCGCCACGCCGCGCAGCAGGTCGACGGCACCCCGCACCCGCCGCGCCAGACCCATCCCCGACACGCCGCCGGCCGGCAGCGCATGAACGGTCACGCCCTCGGGCATGCGGACATGGGCGACGCCACGGGCGTCGGTGGCGAAATCGACCGTCCAGCCGCGCCGGATCAACTCGGCCGCCAGCGCCCGCGCCGGGAACACATGGCCGCCGGTGCCACCGGTGGTGACGACGATGCGGCCGCGCGCCGAGCGATCGGATGGGGTGGGATGCCGGCCGGTCATCGCCCGCTCCCTTCCATATAGCGCCGGCGGGTCAGCGCCAGCATCATGCCCAGACCGCAGGCGGTGGCGACCAGCGACGAGCCGCCATAGGAAATCAGCGGCAGGGTCATGCCGGTGGTCGGCATCAGATGCACCGCCACACCCATATTGATGAATGCCTGAAGCCCGAAGCTGCCGAGCAGCCCCGATACCGCCAGCACCACGAACAGATCGCGTTCCTGCATCATCCGCATATAGCCGCGGATGATGATGCCGGCGAAGGCCGAAATCATCAGCAGGCAGGCCAGCACGCCGAATTCCTCGGCGGTCACCGAGAAGATGAAATCGGTATGGGCATCGGGCAGCACCGCCTTGACCAGCCCCTCGCCCGGACCGCGGCCGATCAACCCGCCATTCTGGATCGCCGACAACGAGGTGGTGATCTGATAGCTGTCGCCGGTCGATGGATCGAGGAAGCGGTCGATACGGCTGGCGACGTGATCGAGCATCAGATAGCCGCCGGCGAGCCCGGCCACGGCCCCGCCCAGGACGATCGCGACCAGCAGCCAGGGCAACCCGGCCACGAAGACCTGCACCGCCCAGGTGCCGGCCACCAGCATGGTCATGCCGAAATCGGGCTGCATCACGATCAGGCCGATGACGCCCAGCAGCGCCACCACGGTCAGGGCATAGCCCATCAGGTTGCGCCGGATGCGGGCATCGGCCAGCGCCCAGGCCACCACGATGCAGAAGAACGGCCGGATGAATTCGGACGGCTGCAAGGCGATGGGCCCGGCGCCGATCCACTGACGCGCGCCTTTGATCTCGGTACCGGCGATCGGCACCAGCGCCAGCAGCACGAAGAACAGCCCGAAGCCCATCGCCCCCACCGATCGCACCTGTTCGGGCGTCAGCAGCGACAGCCCGACCATGGCGATGATCGCCGGGATCACGAAGATCGCCTGACGGAAGACGAAATGATAGGTCGGCGCGCCGATCCGGTTGGCCACCGCCGGCGATGCCGACATGGTCAGCACGATGCCGGCCAGGATCAGCAGCAGGATCAGCAGCAGCGTGACCCGGTCGACCGTCCACCACCAGCGGGCGACGAGGCTGGTATCGGTGCGGGCGAATGCAATCATGACCGTCCCTCCAGCCGTGCCGCGACCAGCGCCCGGAAGGCGTCGCCGCGATGTTCGAAGCTTTTGTACTGGTCGAACGAGGCGCAGGCCGGCGACAGCAGCACCGCCACCCCTTGCGCGCCCTCGGCCGTATCGCCCGCGGCATCGGCCGCCGCCAGCGCCTGATCCAGCGCCACGTCCAGCGTGCCCGCGATCGTCCACGGCACGTCGCCGCCAAGCGTCGCGGCGAAGCCTTCGGCGGCATCACCGATCAGCCAGGCATGGGCGATGCGGTCGAACCACGGCTTCAGCATCGCGATGCCGCCGGCCTTGGGCACGCCGCCCGCGATCCAGTAGATCCGCTCGAAGGTCTCCAGCGCCGGGCGGACCGCCTCGGCATTGGTGGCCTTGCTGTCGTTCACGATCACGCAGCCGCCCAGCCGCCCCACGGTCTCAAGGCGATGTGGCAGGCCCGGATAGCTGCGGATACCGGCCACGATATCGTCGGATGCCAGCCCCAGCGCCCGCGCCGCGGCATAGGCCGCCGCCGCGTTCTGGCCGTTATGGCGGCCACGCAGCGTATCGATGCCGTCAAGCGACATCACCGGCCGGGCCAGGCCGTTCAGGTCGTCGATCAACTGGCCCGCCTCGTCCAGCCAGACACCGCCGGCAACCGGCCGGGTGGCGGCGATCGGAATCGCCCGCAGCCGGCCTTCGGCGGCCAGCGCATCGAACACCTCGATCGACGGGCCGTCATCGCAACCGATGATCGCGACGGCACCGGCCGGCTGATGATCGAACAACCGGCGCTTGGCGGCGACATAGCCCGCGAAATCGCCATGCCGGTCGATATGGTCGGGGCTGAGATTGAGCAGCACGCCCACCGCCGGCGCGAATGTCCGGGTCAGATCCAGTTGATAGGACGACAGCTCCAGAACATACAGGCCTCCCGCACCCAGCGCCGGCAGATCCAGCGGCGCCACGCCCAGATTACCGCCCACAGCCACCTGCGCCGGCGCGCCCGCAACCGGCGTGCCGGCCAGCCGGCTCACCACATGGCCCAGCAATGCGGTGGTGGTCGACTTGCCATTGGTGCCGGTGATCGCCGCATAGCGGGCGGCGCCGCAGGCGCCAAACAGCAGGTCGACATCGCCGGTGATCGCCACCCCGGCGGCCCGGGCATGGCGCACCGCCGCATGCGGGCGCGGGAAATGCAACGGCAGGCCGGGGGCCACCACCAGCAGCGCCACGCCCGACCAGTCGATGGCATCGGGTGCCGCGATCGCGGCACCGGCGGCGGCACCGGCCACACGCGCCGCCTCGGCATCGTCCCAGGCCACGACCTCGGCCCCGCCGGCGCGGAGGGCGCGGATGGTCGCCAGCCCCGACCGCGCCAGCCCGGCCACGACCACGCGCGCCCCCGCCACACCCGGGACGACCGGTGTGGCGGGGGCTGCTGCCTCATGGATGGCTGGACGGATGTCGGTGGCGGTCATCAGCGGCGTTCTTTCAGCGGCTCAGCGCAGTTTCAGGGTGGACAGACCGATCAGCGCCAGGATGAAGGCGATGATCCAGAAGCGGATGACGATGGTGCTCTCGGCCCAGCCCTTCTTCTCGAAGTGATGATGCAGTGGCGCCATGCGGAAGACGCGTTTGCCGGTGAGTTTGAACGAGGCCACCTGCACCATGACCGACACGGTTTCCAGCACGAACAGCCCGCCGATCACGGCCAGCACCAGTTCATGCTTGGTGACCACGCTGATCGCCCCCAGCGCGCCGCCCAGCGACAGCGATCCGGTATCGCCCATGAACACCATGGCCGGCGGCGCGTTGAACCACAGGAAGCCCAGCCCCGCCCCGACCAGCGCCCCGCACAGCACGGTCAATTCACCGGTGCCGGGGACGTAATGGACCTGGAGGTAATCGGAATAGATCGCATTGCCGACCAGATAGGCGATGAAGGCGAAGCTGGAGGCCGCGATCATCACCGGCACGATCGCCAGCCCGTCCAGCCCGTCGGTGAGGTTGACGGCGTTGCTGGACCCGATCATCACCAGCACCGCGAACGGCACATAGAGCAGACCCAGATCGAGCAGGACATTCTTCACGAACGGGATGGCCAGGCCGCTGGCCTGGGCATCGAGTGCGACATACTGCACCCACAGGGCCGCGACGATGCCGATCAGCGCCTGAAGCAGCAGCTTCATCCGCCCCGGCAGGCCCTTGGGGTTGCGACGCACGACCTTCAGATAATCGTCGGCGAAGCCGATCATGCCGAAGCCCAAGGTCACCATCAGCACGATCCAGACATAGGCGCTGGTGATGTCGGCCCACAGCAGGGTCGACAATCCGGCCCCGGCCAGGATCAGCACGCCGCCCATGGTGGGCGTGCCGCGCTTCTCGATCAGATGGCGCTCGGGGCCGTCGCTGCGGATCGGCTGACCTTCCCGCTGTTTGCGGCGCAACCAGCGGATGAGGCTCGGGCCCGCCACGAAACTGATCAGCAGCGCCGTGATCAAGGCTCCACCGGTCCGGAACGTCAGATACCTGAAGACGTTCAGGAAGCTCAGATCGCTTGAGAGCGGATAGAGCAGGTTGAATAGCATGCGTGCTCCAAGTCCGTGACGGCCGCGGGCGGCAAGGCCCCTGCGGCCGCGGCCCGTTAACCCCGTGTCTGTTTCCGTGCGATGGCAGGTGGTGCCAGCGCGGCGGTGATCGCCACGATGACCCGTTCCATGCGCATCCCGCGCGATCCCTTCACCAGCACCACGTCTCCGGCCATCAGGCCTTCGACGACGGCTGGCGCGACTGCATCCGATGTGTCGCCATGCTCCGCGCGACGGCCCGGATCGAGCCGGTCATGCAGATGGGCCATGGCCGGCCCGGCGGTGTAGACGAGTGCCGCATCCGCGTCAACGAGCGGCGTTGTGAGATCTTCGTGCAGACGCCGGGCGTGATCGCCCAGTTCCAGCATGTCGCCCAGCACGGCGACCAGACGCCCGCCATGCACCGCCACCAGTTCCGCGCACAGGCAGATCGCCGCCCGCATCGATTCCGGATTGGCGTTATAGGTTTCATCCACGATCAGCACCTGACCGTCGCCCAGCGGCAGCCGGATCTGGGTGCCGCGCCCGACCGGCGCGTCAAGCCCGGCCAGGGCCGCCGCACCCGGCACCGGGTCCAGCCCCAGCGCATGCAGCACGCCCAGCACCGCCAGCGCGTTTTCAACCCAGTGCGCGCCAGGCACGCCGATGATGAAGTCGACCGGCAGGCCGGCCACTTCCGCGGCCACCGCCGTACCGGCCGCCGTGGGGGTGGCCGTCACCAGCCGCACCACCGCCCGCTGGCCACCATGGCGCGAGGTCGCGAAATCGATCACACGGGTTGCGGCATGGCCCCGCAGCACCGCCGCCGCGAGCCGGTCGAAATGCCGGCTGTCACGGTTCAGCACCGCCACGCCATCGGCTTCCAACCCGTTGAAGATTTCGGCCTTGGCATCGGCGATCGCTTCCTCGCCGTCGAAATTGCCCAGATGCGCCGGGGCGATCTTGGTGATCAGCGCCACATGCGGCCGCGCCAGCCGCGACAAGGCATCGATCTCGCCCGCGTGGTTCATGCCCAGTTCCAGCACCGCGAACGCCGCATCCGCCGGCATCCGCGCCAGCGACAGCGGCACGCCCCAGTGATTGTTGAAGCTGCGCACGCTCTGATGAACCCGGCCATAAGACGCCAGCGCCCGGGCGATGGCACCACGGGTGCCGGTCTTGCCGACACTGCCGGTGACCGCGATCATCCGGCCGGTGAACCGCGCGCGCGCCGCCGCACCCAGCGCCTGCAACCCCGCCATGGTGTCGCCGCAGATGATCACCAGAGCCGCGCCGGTCAGGCCCGGCACGGCGCGATCGACCAGCAGGACCGCGGCGCCGGCGGCTTCGGCCGCCACGGCATAGTCGTGTCCGTCATTGGCGTCACCACGCAGCGCGATGAACAGGTCGCCCGCGCGGACCTCGCGGCTGTCGATGGCAACGCCGGTGATGGCGGCATCGGCCGCGCCCTCGGCCGTCATCCGGCCGCCGGTTGCCGCCGCCACCGCCCCGGCCGTCCACAGGATCGGGGATGCGCTGGTCATGGCCGCCCTCCCGCCTGCGCGCCGCCGCGACGCGCCAGCGCCGCCAGCGCCTGCTGCCGGTCGCTGAAGGGATGAACCGTGCCGGCAACGGTCTGGCCGGTCTCATGGCCCTTGCCCGCGATCAGCAGCACGTCGCCCGGCTCCAGCCCGGCCACCGCGGCATCGATCGCGGCCGCCCGGTCGCCGATCTCGACGGCATCGGGTGCCGCCGCCATGATCTCGGCCCGGATCACCGCCGGGTCTTCGCCGCGCGGATTGTCGTCGGTGACGATGACATGATCGGCTTCGCGCGAGGCGATGCGGCCCATCAGCGGCCGCTTGGCCCGGTCGCGATCGCCGCCGCAGCCGAACACCACCACCACCCGACCATCGGCATGGGGGCGGACCGCCTTGATCACCGTCTCAAGCGCATCGGGTGTGTGGGCGTAATCCACGATCACCGGCGCGCCGTCGGCGGTCATCCCCACCTGCTCCATGCGGCCGGGCACGGCCTTCAGATGCGACAGGGTCGCCAGCGCCGCCGGCAGCGATCCGCCACAGCCGATCACCAGCCCCACCGCCGCCAGCACGTTATGCGCCTGAAAGCTGCCGATCAGCCCCAGGCCGAATTCATGGCGCTGGCCGCTGTGCTCGATCACCACATGCAGGCCGCCGCCCGGCATCGACTCCACCGACACCAGCCGCAGCACCCGTGCCTTGCGGCCATAATCGATCACCGCCAGCGGCCGCTTCAGCGCCGCGCGCACCACCTGGTCGTATGTGCGGCTGTCGGCATTGACCACCGCATACCCTGCCGGCGCCGCCAGCCGCGAGAACAGTTGCAGCTTGGCGTCGCGATAGGCCTCGATCGTGCCGTGATAATCCAGATGGTCATGGGTCAGGTTGGTGAAGGCCACCGCCACCGGTGCGATCCCGTCCAGCCGGTGCTGGTCGATGCCATGGCTGGATGCCTCCAGCGCCAGATGACCGACGCCGGCGCGGGCCGCCTGATCCAGCAGCCGGTGCAGGGCCACAGGGTCGGCCGTGGTCAGCGCCGGCGCCGACAGATCGCCCGGCCCTTCATAGCCAAGCGTCCCCAGGCAGGCGGCGGACAGGCCCAGCCGCATCCAGATCTGACGGGTGAAGCTGACAACGGAGCTTTTGCCATTTGTGCCGGTGACGGCGGCGATCACATCCGGCCGGCGCGGATAGAAGCGGCCGGCCATGCGGGCCAGCGCGCCACGCGGCTCGTCCGCCTCGACCAGAGGCAGGCCGGCGGGCACGACGGTCCCTCGCGGCGCCAGCACCGCCACGGCGCCGGCATCCGCCGCCGCCCTGATGAAACGGCGCCCGTCATGGACCGTGCCCGGGATGGCGGCGAACAGCATGCCCGGCCCCACGGCACGGCTGTCGGCGGTGATCCCGGTAATCACGGGATCGCCACCCAGCACCTGCACATTGCGGTCGACCAGCTCAGTAAGCCGCATTCTGCACCTCGGGAAGTTCGTCGCCGACAGCGACTTCATCCTCGTCGCCGACCTGGGCATAGCGCAGTTCGGTTTCGCGCTGCTGCGGCAGCACCGGGCCTTCCAGCGGCGCGCCGTCCATCGCCTGCGGCCGCACACCCAGCAGCGGCGCGATCCGGCGGATCACCTCGCCCGCGGTCGGCGCGGCGTTCCAGCCCGACGTCGCATAGCCATAGGTCTTGGGCGTCGATTTCGGCTCGTCCAGTGTCACCAGCACCACATAGCGTGGATCGTTCATCGGGAAGCCGCCCAGGAACGAGGTCAGCAGCGCCTTGCGCCGATAGCCGCCCACGCCGGGCTTCTCGGCCGTGCCGGTCTTGCCGCCGATCAGATAGCCCGGCACCTGTGCCTTCTTGGCGGTTCCGGCCTCGACCACACTGATCAGCAGCTTGCGAAGCTGCATCGACACCTTCTCGTCGATGATCCGCTCGCGGACCACCCGTTCACCCGACTGATGCTTGATCAGGGTCGCCGGCACCTTGTAGCCGCCGTTCAGCAGCGCCGCCATACCGCCCACCGCCTGCAAGGGCGATACCGCCATGCCATGGCCGAAGCCGATGGTCATGACGTTGATGTCACGCCACGGATGCGGGGCAAGCGGCAGGCCCACCTCGGGCAGCTCGATGCGGGCCGGCGTCAGAAAACCGAAGCGGCGCATATAGTCCTGCTGACGCGTCGCCCCCAGGGCCAGCGCCATCTTGGCCGCACCGATGTTCGACGAATACAGCATGATCTCGGGCACGCTCAGCCAGCGCCGCTCGGGATGGAAATCGCGGATGGTGAACCGGCCGATCTTGATCGGGTCGGTGGCGTCGAAGCCGCCATCGATCCTCACCACGCCCGCATCCAGCGCCTGGGCGGCCGTGAAGGCCTTGAAGATCGACCCCATTTCATAGACGCCCAGCGTCGCCCGGTTGAACATCGCCGGATCATTGGGGTCGACCGGCGCGTTCGGGTCGTAATCCGGCAGCGACACCATCGACAGGATCTCGCCGTTGCGGGCGTCCATGACCAGACCGGTGGCGCCGATCGCCTGGAACTCGGCGATCGCCGCGCGCAGCGCGTCGCGCATCACCTGCTGCACGCGGATGTCGATGGTCGTCACCAGCGGACCGCGGCCGGTTTCGGCACGCTCACGCAGGGTACGGTCCAAGCCCTGTTCCAGCCCGTAACGGCCGGTGTTGTCGACATTGGTGAAGCCGACCACATGCGACAGCAACCGGCCCTGCGGATAGATCCGGCGCTGCTCGCGCTGGAAATACAGGCCGGGAATGCCCAGTGCATTGATCTGATACTGCTGTTCGGGCTTCAGACCGCGTTGAATCCAAACGAACCGCCGGTCGCCCGAAAGCTGCGCGATCAGATCGGTCTGGTTCAGATGCGGCAGCACCGTGCGCAGCCGGGTGGCCGCATCCACCGGGTCGAAGACCAGCTTCGGATCGGCATAAAGCGATGCCGTGATCAGGTTCGATGCCAGCAGCACGCCATTGCGATCGACGATGTCGGCACGGTCCAGCACCAGTTGCGGCGGCGGCGCGCCGCGCGCGACCCGGGGTTCGCCACCGTCATGCAGCACCCCCACAGCGATCAGCTTCATCGACAGGGCCAGAAAGGCCAGAACGAAGAAAGCCGCGGTGAACAGCACGCGATTGCGGCCGGTTTCCAACGCCTGCTTGACGTTGCCGTCCAGCTTCACCGCACGGGCGACGCCCAGCCGCACCCGCCGCGCGCGCGGCAGCGGCACGCGCGGGCGAACGCCGGCCTGTCCGGACTGGCCGGCCTGCCCGGAATATCCAGCCTGTCCAGACTGGCCGGCGGCATCGTGGCGGGGTGGCATGCGATCCTGCGGGCTCATCGTGTGGCCCCCGTCAACACGACGTTGTCGGTATCAGGCGTGGCGCCTCGGGCCGCGGTCAGGCTGCGGCCGCCTTGCGTCCCCGCCGACGCCACCGTCATACCCCGTGCCTCGGGCAACGCCTCGACCAGCGGCCAGGTGGCCGGTGGTGTACCGGGTTTGTTGCGCGGACGCGGCTCGGTTTCGGTCCGCGGCAGCGGCAACGACGCCAGACTGACCAGTTGGCGCCCCTGAACCGGCGCGGTCTCAAGATACTCGGCGGCCAGGCGCTCCAGCCGGTCGGGATTGTTGAGATAGGCCCATTCCGCCTTCAGCACGTGAATGGACTCCTGCTCGCGCAGCAATTCCGCATTGCGCGCGACATAGGCGTCCTCAAGGCTTGCCACCCGATACTTCACCCAGAACAGGCCCGCCGCGATCGCGGCGGTGCAGCCCAGAAGCAGAACGGTGCCGGGGCGGATCATCGTGCGGCCTCCCTGAACAGATCGTCGGCAACGGCGGGGGCATCCCAGGCGGGCGCATCGGTGCGCCGCGCGATGCGCAGCTTGGCCGAGCGCGACCGCGGATTGGCATCGGTCTCGGCGGCGCCCGCCACCACGGGTCTGGTGCCCCGGATGGCGAAACTGCCGGCCTGCCGCGCATCCGGCGCCGCCATCACCACATGGCGCGACGGATTGGTGGTCCGCCCGGCACGGGTGGCGATGAACCGCTTCACCAGCCGGTCTTCCAGGCTGTGGAAGGTCACGGCCGCCAGCCGCCCCCCCGGCTTCAGCCGGCGTTCGGCCGCAACCAGCCCGCGCAGGATCTCGCCCAGCTCGTCATTCACGTGAATGCGGATGGCCTGGAAGCTGCGGGTCGCGGGATCGATCTGATCACGGCCGCGCGGCGGCAGCGCCGAACGCACCGCCTCTGCCAGCGCCGCCGTGGTCTCGAACGGCCGCGCACGGGTGATCGCGCGCGCGATGCGGCGCGAGGCGCGCTCTTCGCCATAGGTCCAGATGATCCGGGCGATCTCGTGCTCTTCGGCGGTGTTGACGAAATCGGCGGCGGTCATGCCCGCCTGCTCCATCCGCATGTCCAGCGGGCCGTCATTGCGGAACGAAAAGCCGCGCGCCGCCTGATCGAGCTGCATCGACGACACGCCGAAATCGAAGGCGACCACATCCACCGCCGGCACACCCGCCGCGTCGAGCAGCGCCTCCAGATCGCCGAAGCGTCCCGCCAGGAAACGGAAGCGACCGCCGGACGCCGCCTCCAGCGCCCGCCCCGCCGGCTCGGCCGCCGGGTCGCGATCGATCCCCAGAACACAGGCGGCCCCGGCATCCAGAAAGCCGCGGCTATAGCCGCCGGCACCAAACGTGCCGTCGACCACCACAGCGCCCTCGACCGGCGTCGCGGCGGCGAGCACTTCGGTCAGCAGCACCGGAACATGCGGGGCGGATGGCATGGGCAGGGTGTCGGTCATGCGTCACCTCCGCCCGCGCCGTTGCCGCCGCCGGCAGGCAGGATCGCCGATGGCTGCGCCGCCGCCCGCCGCCCGCCCGGGTCCATCCGCAGCCGGCCGCGCTGGGCCAGCGCGATGTCACGCGCTGCGGTCTGATGATCGGCGAAGCGGTCAGGCTGCCACAATTCGAAGGTCCGTCCCTTGCCCACGAAAACCACCCGGTCTTCCAGACCGGCGATGTCCATCAGACGCCGCGACAGCATCACCCGCCCCTCGGGGTCGAAAGCAAGTTGCTGGCATTCGGCGAGAATGGCGGTCGCAAAGGCATCGCGCTCTTCCGAGAAGGGGTCGAACGTCTCGATGCTTTCCGACAGTTGAACGATCCGGTCATAGCCACAGGCTTCAACCGCCGCGTTGATAAATGATGGATAGGCGACGATGCCGTGAAATTCCTGGGGACCGAGCGCAGTCCTGAACTGAGGCGGCACCGAGACGCGACCCTTCTTGTCGATTGGCTTTTCAAACGTCGACAGGAACAGCGCCACCCGGCGAACTCCTTGACCACCCGATCCCGACCGGAACCGGGCCTACCCATCAGCCGCTGCACCCGATGCCGCTTGCCATCAGTTGCCTGATACAACCGATGACCGCCGCCCGATGACTGGACCAGACCGTGCTGACAAGGCCCGCCTTCCCGCCTGTTTGACCAGCTCGCCCGAAAGGCGCCGGGGAAAGCTGGGGCGATTTGGGAAAATCTGGGTAAAGCTGGGCCTTGAGCCGAAGGTATCGAATGGCAGGGGGAGGGTCAAGCGAACAATCGGCTGCATTTGCTTGGAAATTCTTCGATGAAACAGACGCTTGGCAAATACCGCACATGCACGCTGGAAAGGACGGCCAGCCCATTGAAATCACGGGACAGTCTTGAAACTCTCCAGAACAAAACAGGAACTTAAGTGGAGCGAAATGCGGCACCCCATTTTCTTCGCGGTCTAACCCCGCAGGAACGCGCGGATAAGAGCCTGCGCCCAACCGGTCCCAATTTTGCCTCACGACAAAATGACGGCGCCCGCGTCGGTGGAATTGCCGTCGCATGAGAGCCGCATCGAAGGGCTGCGGCCGCCTGTTATGTGACAAAGTGCGCGTCAGACGGCCTGTAAGCCGGGTTCTGTCCACACCCTGTTCAAAGGGTGCTGGATGACCATTCCTCTGGGACGCCCGTCACCGGGCGCCTCTCGCGACCAACCCGAACCGCCGGGTCGGAAACAGACCCTGCCCAACCCATGATTGAGCTCGGCGCGCGGTTCCTATTCGGTCTTGCTCCCGGTGGGGTTTACCATGCCGCCCCCGTTGCCGGGGGCGCGGTGCGCTCTTACCGCACCCTTTCACCCTTGCCCGGCACACCGATCGCCACCCGAAGGTATCGACGGCGCCGGCCGGGCGGTCTGCTCTCTGTGGCACTTTCCCTGGGGTCGCCCCCGCCGGGCATTACCCGGCACCGTGTTTCCGTGGAGCCCGGACTTTCCTCCCCCTCATCTGCCTTGCGGCACCGAAAGGGCGGCCATCCAGCCGTCTGACGCGGCCGCACCATGCAGCAGCGGGCAGGTCCGGTCAATCGGTCAATGACCAGGCATGGCCAGCATCAGCACCGCCGGCGCGCGGCGCGCTGTCGAACAGCCGCGCCACCGCGAACACCGTCTGGGCGGTCGCCGGATCGCAGACGCCGCCGGCCAGCCCCAGAAACCGCGACTGGAAGGCATGGACCACCGCGCGGGTGACCGCGTCGTAAACCCCGTCGACATCAATCCGATAGCCGATCGCCGCCAGCCCGCGCTGAATATCTGCAACCGCCGGCCCGGCATCACCTTCCTGCAGGGTCAGCCCCATCTCGCCGATCACCGGCCGCGATCGCGGCATCAGGGCCAGCCCCTTCGCCGCCAGCCGGTACCAGTCGAACCGCTCACCCGGATCGAATTTCCGGGCCGGGGCGATGTCGGAATGCCCGACCACCCGTTCGGGCGCGATATCATGCCGGGCCAGAATATCGGCCAGAAGCCGTTCGACCGCCGCCATCTGTGGTTCCGGGAATGCGCGATAGCCCCATTCATGGCCCGGATTGACGATCTCGATGCCGATCGAGACGTCGTTCAGCCGCTCCTGCCCGCGCCAATACGACACGCCGGCATGCCATGCGCGGCGGTCTTCAGCCACCATTCGGGTCAGGCGGCCAGCTTCATCCACCACCCAATGGGCGCTGACGCGCGACGCCGTATCCGCCAACCAGTCGATCGCGACCTCGGCCGTCGGCATCCCCGTATAATGCAGCACCACCATGTCGGGCCGGGCACCGCCAGGGCGCTCGTCGTGATTGGGCGATGGCCGGTCGGTGATGTCGAGGCCGGCAAGGCCGGGAAGCGGATCGGCGGGCAAAGACATGGTCTGACAGGCTTTCAACAGGCAACAGGGTCAGCGCAGCCGCCTGAGCGGCCCGGGCAGCCGGCGCAACTGGACGACCGCCACGCCCGACACGATCAAGGCACCGCCGATCATCTCAAGCAGGCCAAGGGTCTCGCCCATCATCACCACGCCGCCCAGCACGCCGAACACCGGCACCAGCAACATATAGATCGTCACCTGCCCCACCGAATAGCGGCCGAGCAGGAAATACCAGGCGCCATAGGCGACCAGCGAGGCGCCGCCCAGAATATAGGCCAGGGCGGCGACCGTCTGCCAGTTCAGGGCCGACAGGGCGTCACCCTGCCCGCTTTCGAAGATGAACGACAGCGCCAGCAAGGGCAGCACGCAGAACGGGCCCAACCAGGCATTGAGCATCTGCGGCGGCACGGCACCCAACTGGCCCAACTGCTTGATCTGGATGTTGGAATAGGCCCAGAACCCGCCGGCCAGCAGCCCCACCCCCAGCCCGTCAAGCTGGGTCAGCACCTTGGGGTCGCCCGCGACCAGGGCGACGCCGATCATGCCCAGCACCAGGCCGGCGATCTGGCGTGGGCCCATCCGCTCCCCCAGCACCAGCATGGCGCAAAGTGCCGCGAACGGCACCTCGATCTGGATCGCCACCGACAGGGTCGAGGCATCGACGCCCAGCGACAGCGCCACGAACATCAGCCCGAAATGCCCCACGCCCAGGGTCATGCCGATCGCCGCCAGCTTGGGGATCTGGCTGCGCCGGGGCATGGGCAGGAAGGGTGCCAGCAGCAGAAACAGCACGCCGAAGCGCAGCGCCACCAGAAACAGCGGCGGTATGGCGGCGGCGGCCACCTTCACCGCCACGAAATTGCAGCCCCAGATCGCCACCACCAGCAGGGCCAGCAGGATATGGGCCGGCGTCATCGGGGTGAGGACCGGCGCCGATGCGGATGCCGCCTTCATCACCGCGCCTTAGCGGCGGCGATCGCCTCGCGCTTCTCTTCCAGTTCCAGCCAGCGTTCCTCGGCGGCATCCAGCTCGACGCGCGCCGCCGATGCCCGGTCCGCCGCCGCCTGCGCCGCCGCCGGGTCGCGGGTGTACAGCGCCGGATCGCCCATTTTCGCCGCCAGCGCCGCCAGTTCCTTTTCAAGCGCGGCCATGCGTTTGGGCAACTCGTCGAGTTCGCGGGCTTCCTTGAAGCTCAGCTTCTGAGGCGCTGGCACCTGCGGCTTGCCACCGGCCGCACCACTCGCACCCCCGCCACTCCCCGCGCCACCGCCGCGCTTCGCCGCCGCCGCCTCGCGCCCGGCCTCACGGGCCGCCTCTCGCGCGGCTTCGGCCGCGCGCTTGCGCTGGGCGTCGGCATCGCTCCAGCCGCCGGCATATTCGGTGATCTGGCCATCACCATCGACCGCGATCACCGATGTCGCCAGCCGGTCCAGAAAGGCGCGGTCATGGCTGATCAGCAGCACGGTGCCGTCATACTCGTCCAGCACGTCTTCCAGCAGATCCAGCGTGTCGAGGTCCAGGTCGTTGGTCGGCTCGTCCATCACCAGCAGATTGCATGGCTTCAGGAACAGCTTGGCCAGCAGCAGCCGGTTGCGCTCGCCGCCGGAAAGCGCCCGCACCTTCTGGCGCGCCTGGCCCTCGTCAAACAGGAAGTCGCGCAGATAGGCCACCACATGGCGCGGCTGGCCGCGCACGGTCACCTGATCGCCGCCGCCATCGGCCAGCGTGTCCCACAGGGTCGCGTCCAGATCCAGCGCCACGCGGTGCTGGTCGAAATAGGCGATCTCCAGATTGGTGCCCAGCCTCACCTCGCCGGCATCGGGTTCGATCTCGCCGATCAGCATCTTGACCAGCGTGGTCTTGCCGGCGCCATTGCGGCCGATGATGCCGACCCGCGCGCCGCGCATGATCCGGGTGGAAAAGCCGTCGGCCACCGTGATCTCGCCCGATGGCGACTGGAACCGCTTCACCAGCCCTTCGGCCTCGATCACCAGCCGGCCGCTGGTCTCGGCGCTGGCGACGGCGATGCCGGCGCGGGCGCGGGTGCGCTCGATATCCTGGCGTTCGGCGGCAAGCTGGGCGCGGAGTTCATGCACGCCGCGCGCCCGGCGCTCATTGCGCTTGCGCCGCGCGGTCAGGCCCTCGTTCAACCACAGGGTTTCGCGCGCCAGCTTGTCGGCCATCTTGGCCAGACGCTGATCTTCCTGGGCGCGCAGATCTTCAAGCTGGGCCTCGAAGGCGCTGTAGCCGATATCGTGGCGCACCAGCCTGCGGCGGTACAGCCAGGCGATGCTGCCCGCCACCCGGTCGAGGAAGGCCCGGTCATGGCTGATCACCACCAGCCCGCCGCGGAACCGGGCAAGCTCGGCTTCCAGCCATTCGATGGTCGGCAGGTCCATATGGTTGGTGGGCTCGTCCAGCAGCAGCAATTCGGGCTCCACCGCCAAAGCACGGGCCAGCGCCGCCCGGCGCCGGTTGCCGCCCGACAGCTCGCTCATCATCCGGTCAGGGTCCAGGCTCAACGGCACCGCCACCTGATCGACCCGGTAATGCCGGTCGCCCTGCCCCGCTTCCACCAGCCCCTCTTCTATATAGGCGCGCACGGTCGTGCCGGTATCGGTCTGGGGATCCTGCGCCATATAGGCGGCCCGCAGGCCCGGCCGGCGCGCGATCTCGCCACCATCGGCCTCGGCCAGCCCGCCCATGATCCGCAGCAGGGTCGACTTGCCGGCACCATTGCGCCCGACCAGCGCCACCCGGTCGCCGGCACTGACGGCAAGCGTCGCCTCCTCGATCAGATCACCCCCACCGAAGGTGACACGGATACCGGCAAGCGAGATAAGCGGTGCGGACATTGCAATACGGACTTCCGGACGGAGGACAAGACAGACGACAGGCGGATAGCGGGCAAGGGGCGGCCGCAGGATGCGCCGGACCACCCCTCGCGCGCAAGGGGCGGTTATGCGCTATCTGCCCTGCGGTGATGTCGATATTGCAAGCCCGCGCCGCAGCGCGCTGCACCAGCCCGCATGTTGCCGGTATTTGATGGCCGGATCGGATTACGCCAAGATGAATGACATGCGCGACGGGCGCCGCCTGATCGCGTGATCAAGCCCCTGATCGGATCTGCCACAGGCAATGATTTCCCACACCAAATCGCGGGGCGCTTTATGTCACCAGACGATCTTTCCAAGGCCCGACGCCTGAAAGCAACTGACACACGCCAACACCTGCGCCCAGCCGACCTGTCCCCCGAGGTGCGCCAGACCCTGCACGATGCTCAGGTTCCGGCGGAATTCGACGGCCTGAACGCGTTGATGCAGGATTGAACACCCTATGGTGCCGAGCGCTGATCGAAGATCACCATCGAGACATTATTTCTGTATGCACTCTTTAACGTAAGAGTCTTCATCACATATCTAAGCCGGTCATATCATTGGCATAGTAGGAGCAGCACCAATGCCGATGACTAGAGAATAGATCCGGATTAATATGTCGAGTCCGGCTCTATCTCGAACTCGGCGACGCCTGAAGAGCCTTATCCTCGCTCACAGTGACGCGGAAACACAGACGATCCCACCCCATCCGGAAGACCGATCGGCTGCGCCCGCCTGCGCATGGCTCCCCAGAGCCGTCATGTGTCACCGTCCTGAAGCATCAGCGCGCCGGGATTGCGGCCGGTCCTGGCACTGCCGCACGACCCTGTCCCGGCCGATGCTCCATGAATGATCGGTGTTGGTGAAGACCATGGCCCGGCAGGAGAATGACGCGCTGATCACGAAGACCGACATGGGTCGACCCGCCGGTGTTCGCCCAGCCGGCGGGGGCCAGATAGGAACGGCACCGTCCGCAGCACGCATCACCGCGCGCCGCGCAGCCGCAGCACCCGGTCATAGGCCTCGTTGATGCCGGCGATCTTGCGGGTGGCGATCTGGATCATCTCTTCGGGCAGGCCTTCGGCCACCAGCCGGTCAGGGTGGTGTTCGCGGGCCAGGCGGCGATAGGCGGTCTTCACCTCGTCGAGCGGCGCGTCGGGCGAAACGCCCAGCACCGCATAGGGGCTGCCGGCGGTGCCGATATCGATGCCGCGCACGGCAAGCAGGCGGTCGAGCACCGCAGGTTCAAGCCCGAAGATCTGTGCCACCTGGCCCAGAAAGCGCCGTTCGGCATCGCCGACCGCGCCGTCGGCGCTGGCAATTTCCAGCAGGGCATTCAACAGCTCTTCCAGCACGGCGGGACGGCCCTGGAACAGCGCCGCGATCTGGCGGGCATAGGGCTCGAAACCGCGGGCATCCTTCTTGGCTTCGTCGAAGATCTGCGCCACCCGGCCGACATCGCTTTCCGGCACCGTGAACACCCGGCGGAAGGCCGCGATCTCGTCGCGCGTCACCTGGCCGTCGGCCTTGGCCATCTTGGCGCCCAGCACGATCACCGCGATCGCGAAGGCCTGTTCGCGCTGCACCCGGTCGACCGGCATCGCGGTGGCATCGCCGCTTTCATTGAAGCGGTCGACCGCATGGCCCATCACCGCGCCGATCAGCGCGCCCAGCGGCCCGCCCATCGCGAAGCCGGCGGCGCCGCCGACCACCTTGCCCCAGAAACTCATCAATCGGCCCCCCGCGGCCGGATCACACCGCAACCGGCGCCGGACGCACCGCCTCTGGATGCTCCGTCGCGCCATGGTCCGGACCGGCGATATATCCCGCGCCGCACCATCGCCGCCGAGCAAACACCAAACCGGGATCGCGCGCAAGCAGGCGCGATCATCCGCATCAACGACTGAAAATATTCAGACACTTTGCCGACATTTTATTGACAGATTATCGATGATCAGCGACCGTCTCAGCAGATGGATCGCCGCCGGGAGGGTGGTTTCCGTCGGGCCGCAGCCGACCACGGGCTGGCGACCACGGGCTGGCCGGAATCGACCAGGGCCAAACCCGGCCATGCATATCCAGGCAGGCCGCCACCCGCGATCGTGGCGCGGTTGTGCTGGCAAGATGCCGGCCGGTCGGGGAGTATCGACAAGGGGGGCACCGGTCTGGTGCCCGTGATGTGGCGGATGCGGCCGAGGGGGCCGGCATTCGCGACGCATGCGGATCAACGGCCGGGCGTGTGATGGCCGGTCCGCATCAGGGGAGACGCGTTCAGATGTTCAAGACGTGGATTGGGGCGGCGCTGGTCGCCGGCATGGTCGGTTTCGGCGGCGCGGCCGCACAGGCGGCGGAAGCCTGGGACATGCCGATGGCCTATCCCGACGGCAATTTCCACACCAAGCTCGGCCGTGAATTCGCCGAGATGGTCAAGACCGACACCAATGGCGAGGTGGCCATCACCGTTCATGGCGGCGGCTCGCTGTTCAAGGGCGACGAGATCAAGCGCGCCGTGCAGCGCGGCACCGCGCCGATCGGCGAGCGGCTGATTTCGGCCCTGTCGAATGAAGACCCGCTGTTCGCGCTGGATGCGATCCCGTTCCTGGCGACCAATTATGCCGATGCCCGCAAGCTGTATGCGGTGTCGAAGCCGGCGCTGGAAGCCCGGCTCGAAAAAGAGAACCTGCACCTGCTCTATGCCATCGCCTGGCCGCCGCAGGGCATCTATGCCAACAAGACCATCGACAGTGCCGCCGACATGCGCGGGCTGAAGTTCCGCACCTATAACGCCACCATGGCGCGTCTGGCGGAACTGTTGCAGATGGTGCCGACCCAGATCGAGGCGGCGGAATTGTCGCAGGCGCTGGCCACCGGCACGGTCGAGGCGATGATCACCTCGGGTGCCACCGGCGTCGACAGCCAGGTGTGGGAGCAGGTGAAGAACTTCTATGACGTCCAGGCCTGGCTGCCCAAGAACATGGTGTTCGTGAACAAGCGCGCCTGGGACGGCCTGGATGCCAAGACCCAGGAGGCGATCACCAAGGCCGCCGCCGCGATCGAGGACAAGGGCTGGGCGATGAGCGAGGAGCTGGCTTCCGGCTACCTGAAGACCCTGGCCGAGAACGGCATGACCGTGGCCAAGCCCTCGGCGCAGCTTGCCGGCGACATGACCGCGATCGGCGACAAGATGACCGCCGAATGGGAAGCCGGCGCCGGCGACACCGGCAAGGCGATCATCGCCGATTACCGGGCGAAGTAAGCACCCACACAGGCCGGACCGGGATAGTGGGTCACCAGCCCCGCCATCCCGGCCGCCATCGCCCGGACGACCGCTTCCCCCCGCCGGTCGGTTCCGCCCGTTCAGACCAGACCGACGACGGAGGAGGCCAGATGGCCATCTCGCGCCTGCTCGATCGCGTCTATGATGCCGCCGGTGTTCTGGCCGGCATCGCCATGATCGCCATCGTCCTGATCATTCTGGCGCAGGTCGGCGCCCGCCTGCTCGCCTATCCCTTGCGCGGCGGTGCCCAGTTCGCGGGCTATGCCATGGCGGCGGCCAGCTTCCTGGCCCTGCCCCATGCCTTCCGGCGCCATGCCCATATCCGGATCACCATCCTGCTTCAGGCCCTGCCGCCGCGTCCACGGCTGGTGCTGGATCTGGCCGGCCTCGCCGTCGGCACCGTGATCGCCGCCTGGTTCGCCTGGTGGGCCTATGACCTCGCCTATATCTCGTGGGAGATCGGCGAGGTGTCGCAGGGCGACGTCGCGGTGGCGATGTGGATCCCGCAGATCGCCATGGTGGTCGGCACCGCGCTGTTCGCGGTTGCCCTGTGTCACACCCTGATCGAAACCGCGCTGACCGGCCGTGGCTTCGCCCCTGAGGGCGATGGCGTGCTGGACGCAGCGGCCGATCGCTGAGCCGGGACTGAACGTATCATGGATCAGACCTATCAGTTGATCGTGCTGGGCGTGGGGCTGCTGGCCCTGCTGGGCGGCGGCATCTGGGTGGGGTTGTCGCTGATGGGCGTTGCCTATATCGCGATGGCGCTGTTCAGTCCGCGCCCGATCGGCGAAGCCATGGCGATGACCATCTGGACGGCATCCTCCGGCTGGACGCTGACAGCCCTGCCGCTGTTCGTGTGGATGGGCGAGATCCTGTTCCGAACGAAGCTGTCGGAGAACCTGTTCAAAGGGCTCAGCCCCTGGATGCGGCCCCTGCCCGGACGGCTGCTTCACGTCAATATCCTGGGCTGCGCGCTGTTCGCCGCCATTTCAGGCTCGTCGGCCGCCACCACCGCCACCGTCGGCCGCATGGCGCTGCCCGAGATGAAGCGCCGCGGCTATCCTGAGAACATGATGATCGGCACGCTTGCCGGCGGCGGCACGCTGGGCCTGCTGATCCCGCCCTCGATCATCCTGATCGTCTATGGGGTCGCGGCCAATGTCTCGATCGCCAAGCTGTTCATGGCCGGCATCCTGCCCGGCATCGTGCTCGCCTCGATGTTCATGGGCTATATCGTCGTCTGGTCGCTGCTGCACCCCGACCGGATTCCGGCCGATGACGAGCGGCCGAGCTGGGGCCAGAAATTCCGGGCGCTCGGCGAATTGCTGCCGGTGGTGGGGCTGATCGCCTTCGTGCTGGGCTCGATCTATACCGGCATCGCCACCGCCACCGAAGCGGCCGCCTTCGGCGTGATCGGCGCCTTCGGGGTGGCGGCGCTCAGCCGCGATCTGACCTGGGCGAATTTCTCCGCCAGCCTGATGGGCGCCGTGCGCACCTCGTGCATGATCGCGCTGATTCTGGCCGGTTCGGCCTTCCTGACCCTGGCCATGGGCTTCACCGGCATCCCGCGCGCGCTGGCCGACATGATCGCCACGATGAACCTGTCGCCCCTGGCCCTGATCGCGGCGCTGGCGGTGTTCTATATCATCCTGGGCTGCTTCCTCGACGGCATCTCGGCCGTGGTGCTGACGATGGCGGTGGTGCTGCCGATGGTGATGGAAGCCGGCATCGACCTGATCTGGTTCGGCGTCTTCGTGGTGATCGTGGTCGAAACCGCGCAGATCACCCCGCCGGTCGGCTTCAACCTGTTCGTCCTGCAAGGCATGACCGGCCGCAGCATCACCTATGTCGCCCGGGTGGCGATGCCGATGTTCGCGGTGATGGTGGTGATGCTGCTGCTGATCACCGCCTTTCCCGAGATCGTGACCCTGCTGCCCGGCGGCATGGTGCGCAGCCCCGGCTGACCCGGGCCGCACCCGCCCCGCCCCGCCATGCCTGCCTCATGTAATCCCGCCACCGCTCCATCGGATCGAGACCCTGCGATGACCGCTTCCGCCTCCCCCACCAATGCCGCCGCCCCGCTCACCGGCGACACCTGGCAGTTCTGGATCGATCGCGGCGGCACCTTCACCGACGTCGTTGCCCGCGCCCCCGATGGTGCGGTCCGGACGATGAAGCTGCTGTCGGAAAACCCTGAGCGCTATGACGACGCGGCGCTGGCGGCGATCCGGGCCTTCCTTGAGATCGAACCGGATGAGCCCATTCCGGCCGAACGGATCGCGGCGGTGAAGATGGGCACCACCGTCGCCACCAACGCGCTGCTGGAGCGCAAGGGCGAGCACACGGCGCTGATCATCACCCGCGGCTTCCGCGATGCGCTGCGCATCGGCTATCAGAACCGGCCCGACATCTTCGCCCGCGAGATCATCCGCCCCGAACTGCTCTATCGCGAGGTGGTCGAGGTCGCGGAACGCGTGGCGGCCGATGGCCGGGTGATCACGGCGCTGGACGAGGCCGCCGCCACCCGCGACCTTCAAGCCCTCTACGACAACGGCGTGCGGGCCATCGCCATCGTGCTGATGCATGGCTATCGCTGGCATGACCACGAGATCGCCTTGAAGCGGATCGCGACCGCTATCGGCTTCAGCCAGATTTCGGTCAGCCACGAGACCAGTCCGCTGATGAAGCTGGTCGGACGCGGCGACACCACCGTGGTCGATGCCTATCTGACCCCGATCCTGCGCCGCTATGTCGACAAGGTCGCCGGCGCCCTGGGTGGCGCGCCCCTGATGTTCATGCGCTCCAATGGCGGGCTGACCGATGCCGAACTGTTCCAGGGCAAGGACAGCATCCTGTCGGGGCCGGCGGGTGGCGTGGTCGGGGCCGTGCGCACCGCCGCCATGGCCGGTTTTGACAAGCTGATCGGCTTCGACATGGGCGGCACCTCGACCGACGTGATGCATTTCGCCGGCGAGTATGAACGCGCCTTCGACACCATGGTGGCAGGCGTGCGGATGCGGGCGCCGATGATGCGCATCCATACGGTCGCCGCCGGCGGCGGCTCGATCCTGGGTTTCGACGGCGCCCGCTTCCGGGTTGGCCCCGACAGCGCCGGCGCCAATCCCGGCCCCGCCTGCTATCGCCGTGGCGGGCCGCTGGCGGTGACCGACTGCAATGTCATGGTCGGCAAGGTCCGCCCCGAATACTTCCCGAAGATCTTCGGCGCCGATGGCGACCAGCCGCTGGATGCCGAGGCGGTCGCCACCGCCTTCACCGACATGGCCGAGCGGATCGAGGCCGCGACCGGTGACCGCCGCCCGCCCGAGGCCATCGCCGACGGCTTCCTGAAGATCGCGGTCGACAACATGGCCAATGCGATCAAGCAGATCTCGGTGCAGCGCGGCTATGATGTCTCGTCCTATGTTCTGGCCTGTTTCGGCGGTGCCGGCGGCCAGCATGCCTGCCTGGTGGCCGACGCGCTGGGCATGACCCGGGTGTTCGTGCATCCGCTGGCCGGCGTGCTGTCGGCCTATGGCATGGGCCTGGCCGATATCCGGGCGATGCGTGAACGCGCGGTGGAACGCGTGCTCGACGCCGATGCCATCCCCGAGCTCGACGTCCTGACCGACAGTCTGGGCATCGAGGCCGCCAACGAACTGCGCGGCCAGTCGATCCCCGATGCGCGGATCAGCGTCGCCTGCCGGCTGCATGTGAAGTATCGCGGCAGCGACAGCACCATCTCGGTCGATCACGGCACGCTCGACCAGATCGTCTCAGGCTTCGAGGGCGCCCATCGTCAGCGCTTCGGCTTCGTGATGACCGGCAAGCCGCTGGTGGTGGAGGCGGTCGAGGTGGAGGCGATCGGCGCCACCGATCAGCCGGAAGATGCGGTTCTGCCGGCCGCCCCCGCGGATCATGTTTTGGCATCGATCGCGGAAACCCGATTCTATTCCGATGGCGACTGGCACGACGCCCCGGTCTATGACCGCGACGCCATGGCGGTGGCCGACCGCGTCCAGGGCCCGGCGATCATCATCGAGGCGACCGGCACCACAGTGGTGGAACAGGGCTGGGCCGCGGAATTGAACGATCGCGGCCATCTGATCCTGACCCGGGTGGTGGCGCGGCCCAAGCGCGTCGCCATCGGCACCGATGCCGATCCGGTGATGCTTGAGATCTTCAACAACCTGTTCATGTCGATCGCCGAACAGATGGGGGCGACGCTTGAGAACACCGCCCATTCGGTCAACATCAAGGAACGGCTCGATTTTTCCTGCGCGATCTTCGAGAGCGACGGCGCGCTGGTCGCCAATGCCCCGCATATGCCGGTGCATCTGGGGTCGATGGGCGAGAGTGTCCGGGCGGTGATCCGCAAACAGGGCACGGCCATGAAGCCGGGCGACGTTTTCGTGCTGAACGCGCCCTATAACGGCGGCACCCACCTGCCCGACATCACCGTGATCACCCCGGTTTTCGCCGAGGATGCGGTGGCGGGCGACCCGCCGCTGTTCTTCGTGGCCTCACGCGGGCACCATGCCGATATCGGCGGCAAGACGCCCGGATCGATGCCCGCCGACAGCCGTCATATCGATGAAGAGGGCGTGCTGATCGACGGCGTGCAACTGGTCGCCGAAGGCCGGCTGCTTGAGGCGGAGATGCGCGCCCTGCTGGTCTCGGGCACCTGGCCGTCGCGCAACCCCGACCAGAACATGGCCGATCTGAAGGCGCAGATCGCGGCCTGCGAAAAGGGTGTCATCGAAATCCGGCGCATGGTCCGCCAGTTCGGGCTGGATGTGGTGAAGGCCTATACCATCCATGTCCGCAACAACGCCGAAGAGGCCGTGCGCCGCGCGATCGCCCGGCTGGAGGGCGGCCGCTTCAGCTATGAGATGGATGACGGCGCGGTGGTGACCGTCACCATCACCATCGATCGGGACGCGCGCGAGGCGGTGGTCGATTTCGAGGGCACCTCACCCCAGCGCGACAACAATTTCAACGCGCCATCGGCCGTGTGCCGGGCGGCGGTGCTCTACAGCTTCCGCACCCTGGTCGACGACAAGATCCCGATGAATGACGGCTGTCTTGAGCCGATCAGCATCCGGATCCCGGCCGGATCGATGCTGAACCCGCATTATCCGGCAGCGGTGGTTGCCGGCAATGTCGAGACCTCGCAGGTCGTGACCGATGCGATCTATGGCGCGCTGGGTGTGCAGGCCGGTGCCCAGGGCACCATGAACAACCTCACCTTCGGCAATGCCCGCCATCAATACTATGAAACCATCTGCGGCGGATCGGGCGCCGGCCCTGATTTCGACGGCACCGATGCGGTCCACACCCATATGACCAATTCGCGCCTGACCGATCCGGAGGTGCTGGAATGGCGCTTCCCGGTGGTGCTGGAAGCCTTCGAGGTCCGCGAGGGCTCAGGGGGGGCCGGGCGCCATCATGGCGGCAATGGCGCGCGGCGGCGGCTGCGTTTCGACGAGGCGATGACCGTGTCGCTGCTGTCCAACCGTCGCCGGGTGCCGCCCTTCGGGCTCGATGGCGGTGAAGACGGCGCTGTCGGCCGCAACTGGGTGGAGCGCACCGACGGCACCCGCGAGACATTCGGCGCCTGCGCCACGGTCGATGTGCAGCCCGGCGACGTGTTCGTGATAGAAACCCCGGGCGGCGGCGGCTATGGCGCCGCGTCAGACGACAGGTAGACGCCCCATGACACGACCCAACACCGGCAGCAAGGTGGCGCCTTCGGGCGCCGCCGCGGCCATGTCAGACAGCCCGACGACGCGGGAGGACCGGGTCTCGCCCACCCTTCCCGGCGGCGGGCGCGGCATCGTCAATTCGGCCCATCTGGTTTCGACCAAAAGCCCCGAATTGTCGGAGTTCGAATTCGGCCTGATCATTGCCGCCCATGGCTTCCAGCGCTGGATGACCCGCTGCATGGCGGCAGCCGGTATCGGTGATCTGGGTCAGTTGGACGTGCTGGTGCTGCACACCGTCAATCACCGCGCGCGACTGAAGAAACTGGCGGATATCTGCTTCGTGCTGAACATCGAAGACAGCCACACCGTCGCCTACAGCCTGAAGAAGCTGCAAAAGGGCGGACTGGTCTCGACCGCGCGCAAGGGCAAGGAGGCGTTGTACGCCACCACCCCGGCAGGCGAGGCCGCCTGCCTTGCCTATCGTGACGTCCGCGAGCGCTGCCTGATCGACTCACTGCACTCGCTGGGCCTGTCGAACCAGGAGATCGGCGATCTTGCGCAACGGCTGAGGGCGCTGTCGGGGTTGTATGATCAGGCGGCCAGGGCCGCGACCTCGCTATAGTCGTCATCGTCGGGCAGGCGCTCAGCTTGTCACCCTCGCTCCCCAAGGCTAGACTTTGAGCCGCTGATGCGGAGGGACGGGACGTCGATGACCGACGACATGAGGAGCGGGCCGGATGGTGGCCTGGGCGATCTGCTGCGTCGAACAGCGCCGTTTTCCGATCTGCCTGAACCTCTGGTCGCCGCCCTTGCCGCCAGTGCCGTGACCGTTGAGCCGGATCGGAATGGCTGTGTCTTCGCCCGGGGCCGCGCGCGCCGGGGGCTATTCCTGCGCCAGGATCTGGCCTCGAACCAGGATCTGGCCTCGCACCAGAATGCCGGCGGGTTGGCGGTCCTTGCCCCGCACGCCATCACCAGCGACGCGGTGTGGGCGGACGCGGTGATGGCGATCCCCGACAGCCGGGTGGTGGTGCTGGACGATGCGCTGCTGCGCGGTGCCTATCTCGACGAGGCGCTGGCGTTTCTCGACTGCCCCGATTTCGAGGCCGCATGCGCCCTTCAGGCCCGGTTGTCGGCGATGCTGCGCCGGCGATCGCAGTTCACCAGCGCCTCCGACGATCTGCTGCGCGATATGGAAACCAGCCTGCCGGTGCTGAGTGTCGAGGGCGGCGGCGCGGTGTTCAGGGCCGGCGACCGGTCGGACGCGATGATGATCGTGCTGGCCGGGATGTTGCGGCCTCGCCTTCCCGGTGCCGCCATGGCCCATGCGGCGGGCACGATGCCGGTCGATCCGGTGGCCCCCGGCAACACCGTGGGCGAGATCGGGCTGGTGCTGGATGAACCGCGCAGGTCCGACCTGATCGCGATCCGGGACAGCGAGTTGCTGGTCATCGGCCGCGACGATTATCAACGGCTGCTGCGCCGACACCCTGACGACATGAACCGCATCCTGTGCGGCGCCATTCATCGCAATCTGTCGGCCACGATCGATGCCGATGGCCAGGGCCGGATGCGCACCCTGGCGATTGTGCCCCTCGGCGCCCCGGACAGCGCAAGCCAGGCCGCCCGCCTGCTGCTGCCGGCCTTCGAGGCCCTGGGCCGCGTGGGACCGCTGGATCACAGGGATGGCGAGGCGCTGGCCGATTTCAGCCACGGCATCGGCACGGCCCAGCTAGCCGCGATCGAACAGACCGTCGACCTGCTGGTGTATATCGCCGATGGCGACAATCCGGCCTGGACCGATCTGTGTCTGCGCCAGGCCGATCATGTTCTGCTGGTCGCGGCGTCGGGCGACGATCCCGGCGTGCGACCGGTGGAAGCGCGGTTGAACAGCGAGCCGGGGCTGGTCGACAAAACCCGCAGCCTGCTGCTGCTGCATGATGCCGATGCCCCCCGCCCCAGCCATCGCGCCAGATGGCAGGCGCCACGGCCGGGCCTGCCGCTGCATCACCTTCGTCACGGCAATGATGGCGACGCCGGCCGCGTCGCCCGCCTGCTGACCGGCCGGGCGATCGGATTGGTGCTGGGCGGCGGCGGTGCCCGGGGCTTCGCCCATATCGGCGTGCTGCGGGCGCTGATCGCGGCCGGCATTCCGATCGATGTCATCGGCGGCAACAGCATGGGCGCGCTGATCGCCGCGCAATATGCCATGGGCACCGATCCCGACAGCGTGCTGGCCCACACCCGCCGCTTCGCCAAGGGTGGCGAGTTTCCCACCCTGCCGATCATCTCGCTGGTCAGCGGACGACGGGTGGCGCGCGACCTGCGCCGGATGTTCGGCGAGACACTGATCGAGGATCTGTGGCTGCCACTGTTCACCGTATCCTGCGACATCACCAGCGCCAGCGTGCGGGTGCATGACCACGGATCACTGTATGAAGCGGTGCTGGCAAGCAATTCCCCCGCCGGCCTGCTGCCGCCCATGGTCAAGGATGGTCATCTGCTGATCGATGGCGCTGTCCTGAACAACGTGCCGGCCGATGTCATGCGCCACCGCATCGGTCGGGGCCGGGTGATCGCCGTCGACGTCAACGCGCGTGAGGATCTGGCGGTGGACCCGGCCCTGACCCGCCTGTCGCCCGTGGATGCCCTGCGCCGGATTGTTCTGCGTCAGCCCCGGCTGCCGGTTCTGGGCGACATTCTGATGCGCGCGGGCATTGTCGGCGGCATCGCCCATCGCGACCGGGTGAAGGCCGACGCCGACCTCTATTTCGAGCCGCCGGTCTCAGGCTATCCGCTGATGGCCTATGGCCAGGCCGAGGCGATCGCCGCTGTGGGCGAGACCACCGCCCGGGCGCTGTTCGCCGGATGGCGGGATGGTATTCGTGATCGGGGCGACACCTGATCCTGTCAGGACGCCGGCCCCCCGGCGGTCAGGCGGTCGAGCAGAGCGGCCAGATGCTCGACCCGCCCTGGTTGCAGCAGCGTGCCGTGCAGGCCCTCGACATGATGCACGCGCAGCGGCCCGGTCAACACCCGCCGCCAGCGGTTGAACAGCAGTGGCGCGAACGGCCGCATGCCCGACGAGATGATCAGATCGACCGGCCCGTCATACGCGGCCGGCTGATACTGGCGCAGCGCCTGAAGCTGCCAGGCCAATCCCCGGTCCTCCAGCATCGAGATCAGCCGCCAGAGCGCGCCACCGCGCTGATGCAGCCCCAGCCGTCTCACCACGGCCGCGAAGGTCCGCCAGGCGGCGATCCCGCGCGCCGGATCGACCGGATAGGTGGTATCGATCAGGATCAGCCGCTGGACCGACACCCCCAAGCGGCGCAGATGCCGCGCGGTTTCAAGCGCCGCCAGCCCGCCGATTGAAAATCCGGCCACGGCGATGCCATGGCGCGCGGCCGCTTCACCTCGCGCGTCCCCGGCATCCCCGATCATGGCGCCATAGCGTTCAGCCAGATCGGCGAAATCGGGCCGCCTGACCTCGGCGGCGGCGGCATCGGCGGCCCCGGCATCGGCGGCCCTGGCATCCGTCATCGGCGGTTGCAGCATCAGCACGTCGTGACAGGCGCCCAGCGCATCGGCAAGCCGCCGAAAGCGCAAGGCATCGCCATGGCCCGACGCGGCCAGATAAATCGGCGCCGACGTGGCCGCCGCCGGTCCCGCCAGCCGCACAGCCCGGTGCGCCAGCGCCATCCCGACCGCCCGCACCTGTCCGGCGACCGTTGGGTGACGCACCAGCAGCGACAGCGACAGATCCGGCCCCGCGATCGGCCTGAGCCCCGCCAGGACGGTCATCGCCGCCATGGAATCGCCCCCCAACGCGAACAGGTCGTCATGAACGCCGACATGGCCGATGCCAAGCGCCGCAGACCACAGGTCACACAGCGCCCGCTCCAGAACCGTCTCCGGCTCGGCGGCCAGGGTCACCGCCCGGCGTTCAGCCGGCGGCTGCAATGGCGCCAGACTCTCGATCAGCGCCGCTTCATCCAACTTGGCGGTGGCCGGCATCAGCGGCAGTTCCGGCAACACGCTGATCCCGGCCAGCCGCATGTGCAAAGGCAACAACTTTTCAATATTTTGGCGAAGCCGATCGGCCAATGCCGGTCCATCCACCGCCTCGGATGCCACCCAGCCATGCAGCCGGCGGCTGTGGCCCTCACCCACCACCCGCACCACCGCCGCGCGCACCGACGGATCGGCCAGCAGCACCGCCTCGATCTCGCCCGGCTCGATCCGCTGGCCGTTCAGCTTCACCTGGCGATCCATCCGGCCCAGAAACCGCAGCGCGCCGTCATCGCCCCAGCGCCCCAGATCGCCGGTGCGATAGAGCCGCGCGCCCGGCGTGACCGGATCGGGCACGAAACGCGCCGCGGTCAGCGCCGGCTGGCCGGCATAGCCTTGTGCCAGCCCGGCACCACCGATGCAGATCTCGCCAACCGCGCCAAGCGCCGCCAGATCGCCATCCCGGTCGATAAGCCGGATGACGGCGCCGCCGGCCGGAAGGCCCACCGGCATGGGGCCGTTGCCGGCATCGCTGGCCATACAGGCCCAGGCCGTGGCGAAAATAGTCGCTTCGGTGGGGCCATAGAGATTGGTGAGCCGTGCCCCCGTCTGGCATATGAACCGGTCGGCGAGCAGGCGGGGCAGCGCCTCGCCGCCGCAGCAGGCGGCGCGCAGGTGGATGTCGCCGCGCCCGCGCGTGGCATCCAGCACCAATGCCAGGGTCGCCGGCACCAGCGGCACGATGGAAACCTTATGCGCGGCCAGAAAATCACCAAGCTCGCCGGCGGTCGTCCGCCATGCCGTGGGCAGCGCCACCGCGCCACCCCGGATCAGCGGCATCAGCAACGCGATCAGCGATGGATCGAAGCCGGGGCGAACCATGGCACCGGTCCGGTCATCCGCCGTGACCTGCCAGTGCTCCGCCAGCCACGACAGCCGGCGCAGCAAGGCATCATGGCCGACCACCACCCGCTTGGGCGCCCCGGTGCTGCCGGATGTGAACAACACATACGCGGGATCGCCGGCGACGGGGCCCTCCGGCGCGACGGCGACGGCCCCAGAGGGGCTCGCGGTCCGCTGACCGACAGCCAGCACCAGCGGACAGACAGCGGTCAGCTCCGGCTCGCCATCCCCCCCACCCACGATCAGCGCCGCGACATCAAGCTCCGCCAGCCGCGCGGCGCGATAGGCGACCGGTGCCTCGGGATCGACAGGCACGACAGCCGCCCCGGCCATCATCACACCCAGCATCGCCGACACCAGATCCGGCATGCCCGGTGGCATCTGCACACCAACCACATGGCCACGCGCAACACCGGCCTGTCGCAGCCGGAGGGCGATATCGCCGGCGGCGGCGGCCAGTGCCGCATAGCTCATCATGCCACCCGACCACAACACCGCCGGCGCGTCGGGCCGCCGCCTCACGCTGTCGAGAAAGGTCGAGACCACCGTCGCCCGTGGTGCTGCCGCGTCGTCACGCGCCGGAACATCACCGCCGATCGTCGCCAGCAGTTCCCGTTCGGTCGCCGGCAGCAGATCGATACGACCAAGCGGCAGGTCCGGATTGTCGACCAGGGCCGTCAGAACATGCGTCAGGCGAGCACCAATCAGCGTGGCCTCATTGGCCGAGACCTGGCCCCGGGCAGCCTCGATCACCAGCGCCGGATCATCCCCGGGCAGAAAATCGCACAGCGTCACCGCCAGCGGATAGCGGGCGACGCCACTGAACAACTGCCGCGCCTCTGTCAGCCGGGCGGCGCCGAAGCTGGTTGCATAATCCTGACGCTCGAACGACAACACCACGTCGAACAACCGCGCGCGGCCCTGGCGCAGCAGGTCCAGCCGGCCACACAACCGCGCCAGCGGCACCCGCCGGTGACGATAGGCCTGCCGCAGACCACGACCGATGCGGGCCACCAGATCCGCCGGGGTATCGGTGGCGGCCACTGTCACGCGCAAGGGCAGCAGGCCGGCGAACAGGCCCAGGGTCTGGCGATAGCGGCGGCCGGCGCGGTTCAGCGTCGGCACCGCGATCACCAGATCATCCCGCCCATACTGCCCGGCCAGCACCACCGCCAACGCCGCCAGATACAGATGAAACCGGCTCGCGCCATCGACGCCGACCGCGCCCCCGGCACGATCATGCACCGCCCGGGGCACGGCCATCTCGACCAGGCTCGCCAGCGGCAGCCGACCCGCGTCATGTCCCGCGTCAACAGCCGGCGGCGCGCGGTCGGCCATCAGCGGTGGCGGCAGGGTCGCGAACAGCCGTTGCCAGTGGTCCAGATCCCGCTCAATCCCCGGCCCCGTGGCATAGGCGCGACTGTCGGCGATGAACCGCTCATAGCCGGGATCGTCCAGCGGCGGCGGCGGCAGACCCTGATCGATGGCGGTATAGTGGGCGGCCCAGCGCTGGAAGAACAGTGAACTGCCATAACCATCCATCACCGCATGGTGAAACAGCGCCATCACCCCATGACGCTCGGGACCGGCCCGGCTGATCACCACCCGCCAGGGCGGCCGGCGCCCCTCGACCGTGATCATCCGCGCGGCCATGGCCTGCCAATCGTCGCGGATCCGCTTGTCTGGATCGGGCGCGTCGCTGACGTCCGTCACGGTCACGGCGGGCACCACCTGCCCCCTCAACCATTGGCCGTCGGCGTCATCGGGCACCAGACGCAGGGCGACCGCCTCGGCCATCAGCCGATGAAGCGCCAGCACCAGCCGGTCGATATCAAGCGGCCCCACCAGGAAACAGCAGCCGCCGATGGTCTGATGGGCACTGCCGGGATGGGCGCGCTGGTCGGTGAGGACATCGTCCTGACAGGTGGCCAGCGGCAGCCGGATATCGGCGCCAGCCGGGCGCTCACGGGCCGACATCACTCAGCCGCCGCGGCAAGATCCGGGGCTGCGCGCGCCGGGGCCGGGGTCTGCGCGCAAAGATAAGGCGCGCGACGTCCGCGCAGCAGATCCCAGCGCACCGCCGCTTCGCAGCGCAGAATCCGTGCCAGCAACATCAGAAAACGGCTCTGGACCACGGTGATCTCGACGGCGCGGATGAGGGCATGGGGCAGCGCGGGCACCACCCGGTGGCCCCGCCGACGCGACAGCCTGTTCCTGATCCGGAACAGGCCGCCATCCACCGGATGGACCCTCTCGTAACGCACCGCCCCCACGAAGCCCAACAGGCTGGTGCGCAACTCGCCAAGCGGCAGCTTGTACAGGATCGCCCGGCCAATCAGGGTCTTCATGTGCGCTGTGGTGTAGAACATCTCCCAGCTCTGCCAGTAAAGCCGGGTCCAGGCGTCGCGGGTCATTCGCGGATGATCGGTTACCACATGAACCGTGTCATAGCGGTTCAGGTCCAGGTCCATATCCACCCCCGCCGCCACCAGCCGCTGGTGGTCCTCCGACCCGGGCAGAGGGGTCAGGGCGAAGATCTCGATCACGTCGATCGGGATATCGGTCTGGAAGGTGCGGATGTCCTCGGCGATCCGCTCAGGTGTATCAGCCGGAAAGCCGATGATCACACCGGCATAGATCATGATCCCGGCCTCTTTCCAGGCCATGATCATGTCACGCATCTGATGGACCTTGTTCTGCCCCTTGGACGCGGCCTTCAGATTATCGGGGCGCACCGATTCCATGCCGATGAAAACCCGCTTAACACCCGCGGCCTTACAGGCTTCCACGAAGCCCTTCATCCGGGTCGCCAGGGTGTCGACCTGGATCATCGCATCCCATTCGATGCCCAGCTCACGCTGCAGACGCGCCATGATCTCCGTCACCTCGCGCCAGATCGGGCTGCGGGCGAAATTGTCATCGGTGACCATCAGATTGTGAATGCCCCGGGCGGCACAGTCGCGCAGGTAAGCCTCGATCGACGATGGATCGCGATTGCGCATGGTGCGGCCATGGACATTGATGATCGTGCAGAAGCTGCATTGGAATGGGCAGCCGCGCCCGACATCCATGCCAGCCGTTCCGTTCAGCGTGCCGTCTGTGGCGCTGGTGCCCAGCGTGGCCTGTGGCGACAGCCCCATATCCGCTGTCGATTTCAGATGGTTATAGAGCGGCCTGATCGTCCCGGCCACCAGGTCGGCCACCAGCGCGTCCACACCGCATTCAAGTTCACCGGCATACAGGGTGACACCGGCCTCGGCCGCGCCGGTGAAGGCCGGCTCCCAGCCCGGCACCATCGACATCGACCCGCTGATATGAAAGCCGCCAATCACCACCGGAAAGCCCGCCGCCACGAAGTCGCGTGACAGGTCGAGCGCGCGCGGAAACTGGCTGCTCTGGACCCCGATCATCATCACCGCCGCCCGGTCGAAGCCGCGCAGCCACGCGATCAGCTTTGCCGGACGCACCACGCTCGACGCCTCGTTGATCGCGCGGGTCTCGATCGACGCGACACCCGGCGCGGCGCGGCCGGCGGCGTCCTGAAAAATCCCCTCCACCACCGCCAGAACATGGGCTGGAATGAACGACCGACGCCACTGGATGACATAGCCGTCTTCGTCGTAATGCGACGGCTTGATCAGCAGCAGGCCCAGACGGGCACCCGTGGCCACCTGGCCGGTCGCCGGCCGGGGCATGGAGTCGATACGGTTCATCATCGTGATCGTCCCTTTTGTGTGACCGGACGACGCGCTGCCCGCGCCCTGTCGACGGATGCCGCTGAGCTGGTGGTCAGCAGGCTTCGGTCAACGCCATGAATTCGCCCTTGTGGATCGGCCCCGCGACCGGCCGCGACATATAGCGGGCGACAAGGTCGGCGGTGTTCGCGCTGTCGAGCAGGCGATAATCCCGGGCCGCCACGAAGCCGGCGATCTGGGGGCGTTCCAGCGTCCAGGCCAATGGCTCGCGCTTGATCGCCAGATAGGCGCGCAACAACGGGCCGGTGTTGTTGTCAGGCGATGTCATCGGCGTCACAGCGGTGAAGCCGAAGCGGCTGCCAGGGCCGGTCAGGTCGCGGATCGCCGCGAACAGCGCCACCACCGCGCTGACGTCCAGATACATCAGCACGCCTTCGCACAGGAACAGCGTCCGGCGCCCCGGATCGAAGGCCGGGAAGCCACCCAGCGCCGCCGGGAGCGAGCGTTCGGCAAGATCCACCGCCAGCAGGTGCAGATTGTCGGCGGTCGTGCCGGCGATCGCCGCCTGCTTCACGGCGCTGGTCGCCGGATGATCGATTTCAATGAAGGTGGCGTCCGGCCACGCGCGGTGCAGGGTCAACGCCAACACGTCGAAGCCCGCTCCCAGGCACACCACCTGGGTATAGCCGTCGGCCAGGGCGGCCAGGGCGGCCTCTTCCATGAATCGCTTGCGCATCACGTAATGGCCGGCGATGCCCGGCATGATCAGCCGTTCGGCCAGCGGCATGATCCGGCGGGCCAGGCCGCTGTCGACTGTCTTGAGCCTGCGGCGCCCTTCGGGGGAGGCCTGCAGGATCTGCCGGCAGGCCTGTTCCGTGGCCGGCGCCACCTGCCCGGCATAGGCCGGGTCGCGCGCGGTCATCAACACGCCCTGCAACACGGTGAACGCGGTGGAGCTTGCGGTGTCGGCCTTCACTGATCCCTGCCCTTCTGCACGGTTGGCGGGCGCCAGCCCCGGCGGTCGGCGCACACAGAACCGTTTCGGCGGCCATGGCTTATGCCATGGGGAACGCCATCCCCTGTCATTGACGATAGAGGCGGACGGCCAGAAGGTCTTCACATTCCATCGCGAAAGATCAATAGCTGTTCAGGTGGCACATATCGGTCCGGATATTCAATGCCCACGCGTCAGTCGATGATTGATAATCACCCTGAAGGTCATTTTCCGACACTCTTGAACCAGCATATCTGTCGGGTCAGAGCGTCGCCATTGCCGGCGCCCGTATCAGTGACTTCAAGGCGATAGCCGGATCGGCCAGGGCGGCGGGATCGATCTGGTCCGACGCAGGGTCGGCCTGCGCCTGAACCAGCAGCCGACCCTGCGCCAGATCCTGCGGGGCATTGATGCCGTCGATCGCGATCACCCGGCCCTGGCGCAGATAGACCACGCTGAAGCTGCCAGCCGCCGGATCGCCGCGCATCAGTTCAACATCATGGCCCGTCTGCAATCCGACGGTCTGCAGGCGCATATCATACTGGGTGGACCAGAACCGGGGCACGGCATCGTAGACCGCCGTGCCGCCCAGCATGGCCGCCGCCACCACACGCGCCTGATCGACGGCGTTCTGCACGCTTTCCAGCCGGATCCGCCGGCCGCCGGCATAGCGGTTGACATGGGCGGCGCAGTCACCGGCGGCCCAGATGTCGGGCAGCGCGGTCCGGCCCTGACCATCGACCGCGATGCCACCGGCGGCATCCGGCTCAGCCGGCAGCGGCGCCACGACCGGCTCAAGGCCGATGCCTGCGATCACCAGATCGGCGGGCAGATGTTCGCCATCCGCCAGCACGACGGCCGAGACCCGGCGCGCGGCATCGGCGGCCAGCGACCGCACCACCGCGCCCAGCCGGATATCGACCCCCTGATCGCGATGGACGGCGTCGACATGACGCGCGACCAGTCGGCCGGCCACCCGCGCCAGCACCCGGTCCTGCGCCTCGACCACCGTCACCCTGTGCCCGGCCTGGCTCAGCACCGCGGCGGCTTCAAGGCCGATGAAACCCGCACCGATCACCACCACCCGCCGGCCGGCCGGGGGTGATCCATTGCCCAGATCGGCGCGCAAGGCATCGACATCGTGGCGATGCCGGATGGTGTGCAGCCCGGCAAGGCCGGCACCCGGGCAGGTCAGTCGCCGCGCCGTGCCGCCGGCCGCCCAGAGCATCCGGCCATAGCCGATCGCCTCGCCCGTCCCGGTCAACAGCCGGTGAGCCGCCGCATCGACCTGGACGATGCGGGTGCCGGGCACCAGGGTGATATCGCGCCCGGCCCAGAAATCCGCCGGCCGCATGCGGATATCCTCGCTGCCGGCGATGCCTGCCAGGTAATCCTTCGACAGCGACGGCCGATCATAGGGCGGCTCGTCCTCGGCACCGATCAGACCGATGCTGCCGGTAAAGCCACCCTGGCGCAGACTCGCGGCGGCCTGGGCGCCGGCATGGCCGGTGCCGACGATGGCGATGTCGAAATGCCGGATCACGGGCAGTCTCCCTGGGGCTGAATTCAGAGGGATGGGTGGCCGGATGGGGCGGGGGCATCCCATCCGGCCGGGTTCCGCCGGTCAGCGGTCGCGGGGCTCGAAATCTTCCCGGCCCGCGCCGCAATCGGGGCAGGACCAGTCGTCGTCGAGCGCGTCGAGCGCGGTTCCAGGCGGAATGCCGTGGGCGGGTGATCCCGCCGCCTCGTCATAGACATAGCTGCACAGCAGGCATTGCCATGCCTTGCCCTGCGGGTGACCTGGGGCCACCAGCGCGGCGGTTTCGGGCGCATGCATCGGCATCGGAGACGTCCTCACTTGGCGGATGGCCGGATCAGGCGGCGATGCCGTGGGCGGCGAAGCTGTCGCGGCCGGCGGCGGTATCGAGGATGCCGACATCGCGCGACAGGCCAAGAATGCCGCTATAGTCAAGCCGGCTGCGCGCGGCCAGATTCAGCGGCCGGCAGTCGGCGATGATGCCGGCGGCACCCGGCACGCCCAGTTGGTCCAGAACCGAGGCCCAGATATCCAGCTCCAGATCGGCGAACCAGCCGATCGGCTTGGGCAGCATGTCGGCGAAGAACGCCTGCTCACGCGGCGACAGCGCCGGGTAGAAGGTCTCGGTCAACAGGGTGAAGATCTTGGAATGCGCCAGTTCGTCGTGGCGATGGGCGGCGACGGTGGCCGTGTTCATCGGCTGGATGTGCGGGCAGTCCGACAACTGATGCAGATAGTCGCTGACGAAGATCTCCGACACCACCGATGTCGCCAGGTGCACCAGGGTCTTCTGCCAGTCTTCGGCATAAGCCGCCTTCTCGCGGTTCATAAACCGGACCAGATTGAAGGTCGGGATCCGCAGATCATCGAGCCCGCGATGGGTGCGGGTCAGACGGTTGGCATTGGCGACCAGCAGCAGGTGATAGGCCTCGTCCACCAGGGTCTCGCAGACGATCTGGCGGATGGTTTCCGACTGAAGGCCGGGGATGCGGCCGTCGAGTGCGTCATAGCAGGATGGCGAGACGATGGCGCTTTCGATGGCGACCGTCTTCTCGTTATAGATGATCCAGCCCGCCGACAGGATGCGGGTCCGGGTGGCTGCGTCGAGCGCGCGATAGCCGGGATGGGTATGGAAAGGCAGCAGCTCTTCCAGGAAATCGTCGCGCGCGGCATCGAAGCAAAGCTCGATCGGTTCGCGGCGCACTTTGGCGCGCCGGATCCAGCCGTCACCGATGCGTTGCAGCAGACGTCGGGTTTCGGACTGGTCGCATGCGGCCTCATGGCCGCCGGCACCGATGGCGGGGGCGCTCATCGTGGTCATGGCAGGGCTCTCCGAAAGCGGATGCAGATGGGGGGATTGCCGGAGAAGGCAGGTCTGTGGTCCGCCGCTCCGCGGCTCTGACGGAGGGTGAAGGATGCCTCCTGCGGAAAATGCCATTTTGGCCTAGGTCATTTTATTAACGGCATGGGTCATAAATTACCCAAACGACCATCGCCTGTCCAGACGGAACACAACCAAAAGTTATGATGATTTACGAATTTTTAGCGTCTGATCCGTCGCGGTTTTGTGTCACATCAAACAGATAGGTCAGTACTCTTTCCCTATTATGCCCCCACATGCAAACCGCCCGACCGATGAACGGTCGGGCGGCAGCCATTGATCGACGTGACGTCGCGTTGCCCCAAAGCGTCAGGCGACCGGGAACCGCCGGCACAGCCCGTCGACCTCGGCCCGTACCCGGGCCGCGGTGGCGATGTCGAGCCCGCCATGATCGCGCAGGCTGGCCAGCACCTGAAGGATCAGCGTGCCGACCGCGCGGAATTCGGCCGGACCGAAGCCACGGCTGGTGGCGGCGGGGCTGCCCAGCCGGATGCCCGAGGTGACCGTGGGCTTGGCGGTATCGAAGGGCACGGCATTCTTGTTCGCGGTCAGGCCCACACTGTCCATGGCCTCGACCGCCGCCTTGCCGGTGACACCGAAGGGCCGCAGATCCGCCAGCACCAGATGGCAATCGGTACCACCGGTGACCAGCCGCAGCCCACCTGCGCTCAGACAAGCGGCCAGCGTGCGGGCATTATCGACCACGGCATTGATGTACTGCCGGAAATCCGGCTGAAGCGCCTCGTGGAACGCCACCGCCTTGGCCGCGATCACATGCATCAGCGGCCCGCCCTGAACCCCCGGGAACACCGCCTTGTCGATCCGCCGCGCCAGATCGCCGTCATTGGTCAGGATGATGCCGCCGCGCGGCCCGCGCAGGGTCTTGTGGGTGGTGGAGGTCACCACATGGGCATGGGGCACCGGGTCCGGATACAGGCCGCAGGCGATCAGCCCGGCATAATGGGCGATATCGGCCATCAGCCAGGCCCCGACCCGGTCGGCGATCGCCCGGGCGCGAGCGAAATCGATCCAGCGCGGATAGGCCGAACCACCGACGAAGATCAGCCGGGGGCGCGCCCGCAGGGCCTCGGCTTCCATGGCGTCGTAATCGATCAGCTCGTCGCTGCCGCGCACCTTGTAGCTGACGGCCTTGAACCAGCGGCCCGACAGGCTGACCGGCGAGCCATGGGTCAGATGGCCGCCACAGGCCAGATCCAGCCCCATCACCGTATCGCCCGGCTCCAGCAGCGCGAACAGCACCGCCAGATTGGCATTGGCGCCCGAATGGGGCTGGACATTGGCGTGGGCGGCGCCGAACAGCCGGCAGGCGCGATCGATCGCCAGCCGCTCGGCCACGTCCACGGCCTCGCAGCCGCCGTAATAGCGCCGCCCGGGATAGCCTTCGGCATATTTATTGGTCAGGACCGAGCCTTGCGCCGCCCGCACCGCCTGACTGACGATGTTCTCCGAGGCGATCAGTTCGATCTGGGTCTGTTGGCGCCGCTCTTCCGCGCGGATGGCGCGGGCAAGATCGGGGTCGGTCGCGGCCAGCACATCGTCGGGTGCCTGGGTCGCCATTGCGGTCGCTGTGATCGGCATTGCGCGTCGCCTCACATGAAGGGGAAGAACGGGGGCGTGGGCCGGCGGCCTTGAGGTCAGGCGTTCAGGCCACGCAGCCAGGTTTGCAGGCACGCGGCGGCACGCGATCCCAGCATCGGCCCGAGCTCGGCGTTTGCCGCCCGCAGTGCCGGCACATCCACGCCCGCCGCCGCCAGCTCCACCGTGTGGCCGATCAGCCAGCGCTCGAAACCCTCGCCACCCGCTTCCGGGTGAAACTGCGCCGCCAGAACGTTCGGTCCGCGGCTGAATGCCTGCACGGGGCAGAGCGGCGTCGATGCCAGCCCCACCGCACCATCGGGAAGATCGAACCGGTCACCATGCCAATGCAGCACCGGCCCGTCGCCGAACACCCCCAGGCACGACGCGGCACCGGCATCGGTCAGCGTCAGCGACGCGAAGCCGATTTCCTTGGCCGGGCCGGGATAAACCCGGGCCCCCATCGCCCGCGCCATCAACTGCGCGCCCAGGCAGATGCCGAAGATCGGCCGGCCGGCGGCAAGCCGCTGCTCGATCAGGGTGAGTTCATCGGCGAGGAACGGATATTTGTCGTCCTCATAAGCGCCGATCGGACCGCCGAGCACGATAATCAGCCCGGTGGTCAGCGGGTCGAGTGTCCACAGATCGTCCACGCCCGCATCGTAGTAGTGAACCTTGTAACCGGCCCGTTCCAGCACCGGTTCAAAGCAGCCCAGATCCTCGAAGGCGAGGTGGCGAATGGCGACGGCGGTCTTCAGCATCGTTGCCTCCGATTAATGACCCATGCCAATCTATATTTTGACACGTGCCGATATATCTACCCGCTTCCCCATCATCCGGCAAGGCCCGACGCGGAGATCATCGGCCAATGTCGAGCGCCGCTGCCGGGCCCGGGTTCAGCATCCGGAATCCGCCCCGCGCCCCGATGACAACCGCCACCGATACAAGGCTCTTCCACGCCGATCATGGCTGGGTGATTGCCGATCACAGGAGATGACGCCATAAATGTCCGGGAATGATGCAGCCATCTCCTTGCGGCCCCGGGGGCCGGCCCTCGGGCGGCTTCGGCCGGCAGAGGCCGGTCCGGGCCTGCCCCTCACGCCCGGAGTTCCGGACCTCATGCACTTCGTCACCGGCAGATCGGCCGCCGATATCGCGGCGAGCGTCGAGCGCGCGATCCGCACCGGGCAGGTCAGCCCCGGCGAGCAGTTGCCGTCGGTGCGCGAGGTTGCCGAACGGCTGGGGGTCAATCGCAACACGGTGACCGCCGCCTATGCGCGGTTGCGCGATGCGGGCCTGGTCACCGGCAATGGCCGCCAGGGATCGCGCGTTGCCGGCACACCCAGTGTCGAGATCTATCGCACCGTCATCCCGGCCGATGTCCGCGACCTTGCCTCGGGCAATGTCGATGCCAGCCTGCTGCCCGATCTGCGGCCATGGCTGGCGGCGCTGGATCTGGCGCCGGGGGGCTATGAGATGGTCGAGGACGATCCCGATCTGGTGCGCTTCGCCACCCATGCCTTTCGCACCGACGGCCTGCCCGCCGGCCGGGTCGCCGTGGTCTCGGGCGCCATGGACGGGCTGGAACGCGGCTTGCGCGCCCATCTGCGCCAGGGCGACGCGATCGGCATCGAAGACCCCGGTTATGTATCGGCCCTGCTGCTGGTGCGGTCGCTGGGGTTGAAGCCGGTACCGCTGTCGCTGGACGATGACGGCGTGCAGATCGAGGCGCTGGAAGCAGCGCTCGCCGCCGGAATTCGCGGTGTGGTCCTGACCCCCCGGGCCCAGAACCCGACCGGCAGTTGCATGAGCGCCGAGCGCGCCGCCGCCCTGGCGGCGGTGCTCGACCGGCATCCCGATGTCGTGCTGATCGAGGATGATCACGCCGGCGCGGTGTCGGGCGCGCCACCGGTCACCGCCGCGCCGGCCCATCCCGGCAGCCGGCCCTGGGCGATCATCCGCTCGGTGTCGAAATTCCTCGGCCCCGATCTCAGGCTGGCGGTGATGACCGGCGACGCGATGACCATCGCCCGGCTTCAGGACCAGCAGGCGCTGGGGCCACGCTGGGTCAGCCACATCATCCAGCGGCTGGTGATGCAGGTCTGGTCCGCGCCTGAGACCACCGGGCTGATCGAACGCGCGGCCACATCCTATGCCGCGCGCCGCGAACGCCTGCTGGCCTGCCTTGCCGCCGAGGGCATCACCGGCACCGCCCGCTCGGGCCTGCATGTCTGGGTGCCGGTTCAGCGCGAGGCCGAGGTGGTCCAGGGCATGCTGGCCAGGGGCTGGGCGATCCAGGCCGGCGAGATTTTCAGGCTGCGCAGCGGACCGGGTGTGCGGATCGGCATCGCCGGCCTTGCCGCCGGCGAGGAGGAGGCGGTCGCCCGCGCCCTCGCCGACAGCATGCGGCCGGGGCGGCTGCTGTATACCTGATCCTGCCCGGACCCGCCGTCACACCGGCGTCGTCAGGCGGCCCGGGGATTCAGGCGGCCCGGGGATTCAGGCGGCCCGGGGATCCTGAGCCACCGAATGCTCGGTGCCGACCATCGAGGTGACGGCGAAGCTGGTCGCCTCGGGCGCCGGCATCGGGTGGTGCCAGACACCCGCCGGAATGACGACGAAATTGCCGGCCTCGATCAGGATCTGCTCGGGCCCCGCGTCATGCAGCAGGGTCAGATGGATCGCGCCCTTCAACACGAAGACCTGCTCATCCTGGGGGTGGCGTTCCCACGGCACCTGGCCCGTATAGCGCAGCAGGCTGGCCACGCAGCCATTGGCAACCCCCAATGGTCGCATCGCCGTCATGAAATCGGCCTGGGTGGTGCCGGGGCCGACGGTCAGCAGCGGCAGGCTGCCGGCGATCTC
This sequence comes from Tistrella arctica, assembly GCF_039630945.1. Classification (NCBI taxonomy): domain Bacteria; kingdom Pseudomonadati; phylum Pseudomonadota; class Alphaproteobacteria; order Geminicoccales; family Geminicoccaceae; genus Tistrella; species Tistrella arctica. The sequence continues at coordinate 46,494 of NZ_JBBKTV010000007.1, read as the reverse complement.
GTCAATGCTGTGCACGTCCATCACACACGTCTCCATCCTCAGGAGGTCGGCGGCGGTTCGCCGCGCCAGAGCCGGTTCGTGCCGGCCATCCGCGGGAATTCCACCACGGATTGAACCTGTGAGTCGAGTAACGCTTATATTTTTCGCGTGAGCGGACGGAATATCCCCCGCCCCGGCCCGGATCACCGGAACGTGAGCGATGGTGTACAGAGCATGACTTGCGTGACCGGTGCTTCTGCCGCCATCTGCTGAGGGCGGGTCGTCGCATCATGAGACGTCACCGCCGCCCTGCCCCATGCCCCGCTCCCTTCCCCGTCCCCCGCCCCTTCCCCGTCTCCCGCTCCCTTCCCCATCCAAGGCCGATCCCGATGCGCTTTCCCTGGAACGATCCCCGCGGCCGGTTCTCTCCGGTCAAGGCCGTGGTGCTGGCCGGCCTGTTTCTGCCGGCGGTGTGGATTCTGTGGAGCATGGCCAATGGCAGCGGCGCCGCCCCCGGTCTGACGGATATCGGCAGCCTCGGGCCTGGACCGGCGGGTATCGGCGGCGGAGCGGCCCTGCCCGATCGCGGGCTTCTGGGCCCGGCCGCCGATGCTGCCGGCGGCGGGCTGGGTGTGCCGGCGGTGAAGGACGCGCTGCTTCTGGCCGGGCTGTGGGCGATCCGGCTGCTGGCGCTGTCATTGCTGATCACGCCATTGCGGGTGACCCTGGCCCGCCCGATGATCGGCCAGCTTCGGCGGATGATCGGCGTGGCGGCGGGCCTGTATGCGCTCGGCCATCTGGCGCTCTACATCCTGTACATGAAGGGCGATATCGCGCGCGTTCTGTCCGAGATCTGGCTGCGCACCTATCTCACCATCGGCTTCGCGGCCATCCTGATCCTGGCTGTGCTGCTGGCCACATCCACCGACGGCATGCTGCGCCGGCTGGGCGGGCGGGCGTGGAAGCGGCTGCACAAGCTGGTCTATGCCGCGGCCCTGCTGGGCGCGCTGCACTATTTCATGCAGACCCGGCTGGAACCGTCGGAGGCGACCATCCTGGCCGGCGTGCTGGGCTGGGCCGCCCTGTGGCGGCTGGCCGATGCCCGCCGCCCGCAGATCCTGCGCAAGCCTGCCGGGCTTGTGATGCTGGCACTGGCGGCGGGCCTGCTGACGGTCGCGATCGAAGGCGCGTGGTTCGCCTTCGGCACCGGCATCGATCCGCTGAAGCTGGTGGTCGCGAACGTCAATCCCGACGTGTTCCCGCGCCCGGCGGCCGTGGTTGCGCTGGCGGCGCTGGCGATTGCGGGGCTGCACGAACTGGCCCGTCGCACGGCGCCGCGCCGCAAGCCCGCGCCCGGCCGCAGGCAGCAGCCGCGCCAGGATATTCCCCGCACCGCCACGTCGCGGCCGGGCGGCGATTGATCAGGCCATCGCCCGGATGCGGTCGATCCGGTCCTCGATCGCCGGATGGGTTGAGAACAGGCCGGCCGGGCGGCGGCGACGGCCGCTCTCGCCCGGGCCATCCAGCGGATTGACGATCCACAAGGCCTCAAGCGCTCGCGCCGATACCGGGGCGGCGCGTGAGGTTTCGGCCGCGGCCCGGTCCAACTGGTCCAGGGCGCCGATCATCGCCTGCGGGTTGCGGGTCAGCTTCACGGCCGTGGCATCGGCCAGATATTCGCGCTGGCGCGACAGGGCGAATTTCATCATCTGCGCCGCCAGCGGCGCCAGAAACGCCACCAGCATCAGCACAAGGGCGATCACCACCAGCGCGGCATTGCCGCCGCCACCGCCCCGGTCACCGCCGCGCCCACGGCGGCTGCCCCCTGAAAGCGCCCCGAAGCGCGCCATGTTGCGCGCGATCGAGGCCACGATCACGATCAGCCCCACCACCACCGACACCACCACCATATAGCGGCTGTCGCCATTGGCCAGATGGCCCATTTCATGGGCCACCACCGCCTGAAGCTGGTCGCGGCTCAGCCGCTCCATAAGCCCGCGGGTGACGGCGATGGTGCCGCGTTCGGGCCGCAGGCCGGCCGCGAAGGCATTGGGCATGTCGGTATCGATCACCATCACCCGCGGCTTGGGCAGGCCCGCCGCCAGGGCCATTTCCTCGACCACGTTGTGAAGCCGGCGATGGGCGACCGGGTCGGCATCGCGGGCGCCGGCAATGCTCAGCGCCATGCGGTCGCCCCGGGTCAGCGCCAGCACCGACCACAAACCGCCCGCCGCCGCCATCGCCGCGGCACCGACAGCGCCGCCGCCGGTCAGCAGCCAGGCGTAATCGCCGGGTCCGCCGACCTGTGCGCCGCCGGCCGCCGCCACGTCCTCGGGCGGCAGGATCACGAAGCCCACCAGATAGCCCAGCACCACGCCAAGCAGGGTCAATCCGGCACAGATCATCAGGCTGCGCCGGCGGTTGGCGCGGATGGCGCTGGCGAAATCGGTGCGGTCGATGCGCGGCCCCTCGACCGGCTGGGGCAGGTCATCGGCCTGTTCCGCCGCCGCCACATCATTCATGGCCATGGCGGTCGCCGCCGTGGCCGCAGCCGCATGCGCGGGCGCGCGCTCCCACGGCCGGCGCCGGCCCGGCGCCCGGCGCCATCCCCATGGTCCGCGGGGTGCGGGCGTGCCACCGGCCGGTTCATGCCCGCCATCATCCTGCATCAGCGGCCTCAGCGCAGCGAAACGGCGGGAACGGCGGTCTCTGCCTCGTCGACCTGAAAGAAGGCCTCGGTGCGAAAGCCGAACATCCCCGCGATCACGTTCGACGGGAACATCTGCACCCGGTCATTATACGACTGGATGCTGTCGTTGTAATGCTGGCGGGCAAAGGCGATGCGGTTCTCGGTCGAGCGCAGTTCCTCGGTCAATTCCGAGACATGGGCGCCGGAGCGGATTTCGGGATAGGCCTCCACCACCGCCAGCAGCCTGCCCAGGCCGGCGCCGAGTTCGCGCTCGGCCGCCAGCGCCGCCGACCGCTCGGCGGCACCACCCGTGGTCGCCCGCTCATTGGCGCTGATCGCGCGGCCGCGGGCGGCCACCACCGCCTCCAGGGTCTCGCGCTCGAACGCCATGGCATCGCGCACCGCCGCCACCAGGTTCGGCACCAGATCATGACGGCGCTTCAACTGCACCGAGATCTGGGCGAAGGCGTTGCGCACGCCGTTGCGGCGCCCGACCAGCCCGTTATAGGTGGTGATCGCATACAGCGCGAGCAGCACCACGGCGCCGATCGCGATCCAGACTTCCATCATCGTCATCCTTATGCTGTTGCACCGGCGAGCCTACCCCGCGCCGCCATTGCCGACAATGATGGCCGCATCACCGATCCTCATGACCAAAGCCGGACGATCCGGCATAGGATGCGTGCTGCACCCCGCCCATCATCGCATCACCGCCGGATTGCCCGCTTCATGCCAGCCAATGCCACCCGGACAGACCAGCCGGCGCAGACCCGTCGGCCGGCGCGGATCCGCGCCACCCTGATCGGCTTCACCGCCGTGCTGATGTGGGGGGCGCTTGCCCTGTTCACCGATCTGTCGGGCACCGTGCCGCCCTTCCAGATGGTCGCGATGACCTTCGCCATCGCCTTTCTGCTGATGGCCGCGAAATGGACCTGGACGGGCGAGCGCTGGACCCGGCATCTGCGCCACCCGCCGGCGGTCTGGCTGCTGGGGGTGGGCGGGCTGTTCGGCTATCACGCCTGCTATTTCGTGGCGCTGCGGCTGGCGCCTGCGGCGGAAGCCAGCCTGATCGCCTATCTGTGGCCGCTGTTGATCGTGGTGCTGTCGGGGCTGCTGCCGGGGGAACGGCTGCGCGCCGCCCATATCCTGGGCGCGCTGATGGGCCTTGCCGGCACCGCCACGCTCATCGCCAGGGCCGGGCTCGCCTTCGATCCGGCCGCCGTGCCGGGCTATCTGGCGGCGGCGGCCTGCGCGCTGATCTGGTCGACCTATTCGGTCGGCTCGCGGCGCTTCGGCGATGTGCCGACCGATGCGGTCGGCTGGTTCTGTGCCGCCACCGCGGTTCTGGGCCTTGCCTGCCATCTGGCCTTCGAGACCACGGTGTGGCCGGCAGGCGCGGTGGAATGGGCGGCGGTGGCAGCCCTCGGCCTCGGCCCGGTGGGCCTTGCCTTCTTTGCCTGGGATATCGGCATGAAGCGCGGCGATGTCCGCCTGCTGGGGGTCGCCTCCTATGCGGCGCCGGTCATCTCCACCCTGCTGCTGGTCGGCTTCGGCCGGGCGGAGCCCAGTTGGCGCCTTGCCGTCGCCTGCGCTCTGGTCGCCGGCGGCGCATTGACCGCCACCGTCGGCGCCCGGATCACTTCGCGTCGGGCCAGGGCATGATCGGCACGGTGGAGATGGCGTTCTTGGGCGAGCCGTCGATCAGCTCGTCGGAATAGCTCAGATAGATCAGGGTGTTGTTCGGCTCGTCGAAGAAGCGGACCACCTGCAGCCGCTTGAACAGCCACGACCGGCTTTCGCGGAAGACGTCCTCGCCTTCTTTCAGCTTGGATTTGATCGTCACCGGCCCGACCTGCCGGCAGGCGATCGAAGCGTCGGAGGTGTCTTCGGCCAGCCCGATCGCCCCCTTGATGCCGCCGGTCTTGGCGCGGCTGACATGGCAGACCACGCCGTCGATCTTGGGGTCACGGAAGCTGTCGACGCAGATCTTGTTGTTCGGCCCGACCAGTTTGAAGGTGGTGCTGACACAGCCGACCTCCTCGGCCGCTGCCGGCCCGGCCGACAGGACACCAGCGACGGCAAGGCCGCACAAACCGAGCAGGGGCAAAACGACGGAACGCATGGGCATAGCCTGGCGGATCAAGGGGGGCCTCGCGGATCAGGGGACATCGCCCGCCGATCCTACTGGGCCGTCCAGCCGCCGTCGATGACCAGCGCGGTGCCGGTGGCATAAGAAGCCCGGTCCGATGCCAGGAACACCACCGCATCGGCAATCTCGCGCGGCTCACCCAGCCGGCGCATCGGGGTCACCGCCTGCATCCGGCTGGCGAAGCGGTCACCGCCCAGCCGCTCGGCGATGGCCTCGGTCATCTCGGTGCGGACATAGCCCGGATGGACCGAATTCACCCGGATCGGATAACCCAGATGGGCGCATTCCAGGGCCGCGCACTTGGTCAGCATATGCACGCCGGCCTTGGTGGCGTTATAGGCGCCGGTGATCGGCATGCCGATCATCGCCGCCACCGACGAGATGTTCACGATGGCACCGCCGGTCTGCTTCATCGCCAGGATCGCATGCTTCACGCCCAGAAACACGCCGTCCAGATTGACGGCGCTGACCCGGCGCCATTCCTCAAGGCTGGTGTCTTCCAGCCGGCACAGCGCCGGCAGCACGCCGGCATTGTTGACCACCACGCCGACAGTGCCGAACCGGGCGCCGACCGCGTCGATCGCGGCCCGCCACGCGGCCTCGTCGGTCACGTCATGGGCGGTGAAGGCGACACGGTCGTCATATATCTCGCCCAGCCGATCGGCCAGCAGCCGGCCGCGCGTGGCATCGATATCGGTCATCATCACCCGGGCGCCTTCATTCAGCATCCGCTCGGCGCAGGCGGCACCAATGCCCGATGCCGCCCCGGTCAGCAGCACCACCCGGCCATCCAACTGGCCCGGATGCAAGGCGCCGGTCATCGGCCATATCCCGTCAGAGCCATGGTTTCGTCCTCGCTTGCATCATCATCCACGGCCATGGCCGGCGGCCCGGCATCGGTGCCGCGCCGTGCCGCCGGGCGCAGCACATAGCCTGCGCGCGGGAAATGCACCATCACCTCGCCCACCGTCGGATCGATGCGGCTGATCACGATCCGGGCCGCATCGGCACGCACCAGCACCCCGGTCACCGGCGGGGTGACATAGCCCTCGGGCCGCACGGTCACCAGACTGCCCGGCGCCGGCGCCGAACCGTCACAGCCCGGCATCAGCGGCTCAGGATAGGCGGCGGTGGCGATGTCGATCGCGGTGGCCGCCGGCAGTTCGGTTCTGATGCCATGCCCCAGCCGCGTCACCCGCCGCATCCAGGCGCGGATGCGCGGATACATGTCGAGCGCGGCACCGCAGCGGATCGGCAGCGCATCCAGGAACCACAGCCCGTGATACACTGACAGATCGGCCAGACATGGCGCCGCCCCGCCCAGCAGATAGTCGCGGCCATCGGACAGCATCTGGTCGATCAGGCGGATTTCGCCCAGCGCCTGACCCAGACTGTCGCGCGCCACCTGCTTCAGACGCTGAGGCGAGGGTTCGGGCTTGCCGCGCAGGGCCGCCCGGTCGGCATTCAGCCCGGGTTCCGTCCGCTCGGCATTGATGCCGCTGACATAGCGCGCCAGGGGCCAGAACAGGTCGCGCTCGGCCCAGGCCTCGATCACCCCCGACAGCCCCTGTTCGGCCAGATTGGCGTGCAGCGGCGGTTCGGGGAACCGGCGCTCGATCTCGCGGGCGATGATCCGGGTGTCGCAATAGATGTCGGCGCCGATCTGCATCACCGGCGTGTGCCGATAGCCGCCGGTCAGCGGCAGCAACTGCGGCTTGGGCATGATCGCCGGCACGATCACCGAGCGCCATTCAAGCTGCTTCATCCCGAAGATCAGCCGGATCTTCTCGGAAAACGGCGAATAGTCGTAATGGTGCAGGATGATGCCGGTCATGCCACGCCCTCCATGCTCTCCATTGCCCGGACTTCGAGCAGCTTGCGTTGAACCTTGCCGCTGGTGCTGCGCGGGAAATCGTCGCGGGAGGCCACGAAGCGGATCTCACGCGGGCATTTGTAGCGCGCCAGATGCGCCCGGCAGTGGGCGAACAACTCATCCGGCGTCACCGCCGCCGCGCCATCGGCCAGGGCCACGAACGCAACCGGCACTTCGCCCCATTGCCGGTCCGGGCGGCGCACCACCACCGCCTCGCCCACCCGTGGATGGGTCATCAGCACCCGTTCGATTTCCACCGGATAGATGTTCTCGGCCCCGGATTTGATCATGTATTTGGCCCGATCGACGAAATCGAGCCGGCCATCGGGGCGCTGCCGGAACATGTCGCCCATATGGAACCAGCCGCCCCGGAAATCCCGGGCATTGGCCTCCGGCGCGTTCCAATAGCCGCTGAACACGGTCGGGCCACGCACCGCGATCTCGCCCGCCTCGCCCGGGGCCACGTCGTGGTCGTCGGGGCCGACCAGCCGCCACAGATGCAGGCCGTTCGGGGCCTTGGCCAGATCGGCCGGCCGCTCGCCGGGTGCGAAACGGGTGCCGGCCGCCGGCAGCATGCCGGTCTCGGTGGAGCCGAAGCTGTTCCAATAGGGGGCGTTCAGGGCGCCCGACACCTCGGCCACCAGATCGGGCGGCAGCAGATCGGCCAGCGCGCCCACCATCCGGATCGGCGCCGGCCGCCAGCCGCCCGGCCGGGCCCGCCGGTCGCGGATCTCGGCCACCACCCGCTCGATCATGCCGGGGATCAGCACCAGCCACCATTGCGGCCGGGTTCCGGCCAGATCCACCAGACGCGGAATGTCGGCGCCATCCACAACGGTGACGCAACCGCCGGTGCACAGCACGTGCATGGCATGTTCGATCGACACCATGTGAAACATCGGCGCCCAGGCGACAAAACCATCGCCGGCTTGCAGGCCAAGTTCGCCCGTGCTCAGCGCCAGCCGCGCCAGTTCGGCACGATGGCTGATCAGCGCGCCTTTGGGCAGCCCGGTCGTGCCGCTGGTATACAGGATCAGCAGGCCGGATTCCGGATCGAGCCCCTGTGCCGGATCATCGCTGTCCAGCGGCGCGGGGCTCTGATGGGCCAGTGCCGTTTCATAATCGTGCCCGAACACACGAACCCGGTCATCCGGCAGCAACCCCGCGGCCGCGCCGGCAAAGCGTTCCGATGCGATCAGCAGCGACGGTGCCACCAGCCCGACGCAATGGCCAAGCTCGCCCGCCGACAGCCGCCAGTTCAAGGCCGCAAGAACGACGCCGCTGCGCGCGGCGGCAAATGCGAGTTCCAGATATTCCGTCCGGTTTTCCGACAGCACGGCCACCCGGTCGCCGACGCCCAGCCCCGCCGCCCGCAGCAGCCGGGCGGTGCGGTTCACCCGCGCATCAAAGCCGGCATAATCCAGGGCGCCGCCATCGCCGTCGATGGCACGGCGCGCCGGATGGCGCGCGGCCATGGCAGCCAGCCGGTCACCCAGCCCCGGCTGATCCGCCGGTTCCGAGGTATCAGCCGGCCACCAGTTCACCGCCGGTCTCCCGCCCGTGGCGATGCCGGCGGCATCACGGATTGCCCTCAACGTATCAACATCACCTAAAGGTTGCGCATCCGGGCGCAGGAAGAGTGTCATGCGAGCTCTCCGTCCTTAAGGGGATGACGCGAAGACCGACCGAATACTGACGTCTGCAGGTTGGCTTTGGATCACCCTGAAGTGGCGTCCATAAAAATGAGTATGGACTCATATCTTTCTGGCTGGCAAGCCCGCGACGCAGCCGGCATGCTGTTCAGGCAGAGGCGGAATGCGGTATCGCAGTGTCGGCCGCCCGCACCCGACACGCCGTCTCCACGGAGATCAAGCGCCATGCCCTATCGTCCGACAGAAGCCACCGAACGCCGCAAGGCGGAGCGTCGCAGCCTGATCTTGAAGGCTGCCCGCGAACAGATCGCGACGGACGGATTTCGCGGCACCCGCGTCCGGCTGGTGGCGGCGCGGGCCGGCGTGTCCGAGGGCACGATCTATCGCTATTTTCCCAGCATGACGGCGCTGTTCACCGAATTGCTCCGGATGTCGGCCATGCGGGAGCTGGAGGTCGCCACCCGGGCCGCGACCGGTCCCGGGCCCGGGGCCGATCGACTGGCCGCCGCCGTGCGCATCCATCTGACCCGGGCGCTGAAACGGCCGCGCCTGGCCCACGCCCTGCTGGCCGAACCGGTCGCCCCGGACGTGGAAGCCGTGCGCCTGGCCTGCCGCAAGGGCTTTCACGAGATGTTCGCAGGTGTGATGGATCAGGCGATCGCCGGCGGCGAGTATTATCCATTCGATACGGCGATGGCCGCGGCCTGTATCACCGGCGCGATCGACGAGGCGATCATCTGGCCGTTCGCGGCCGTGCCCGACGGCGCCGCCGACAATCCGCAGCGGATCGATTTCGTGGTCGGGTTCTGCATGGCCGGCATCGCCGCCTTCCGGCGCAATGCCGGCGTGATATCGCCGTTTCGCCGGGCCTGATTGCAGACAGGCCTGACTGTAGACGGACCTGATTGCAGACGGGCCTGATTGTAAAGCGGACCCGCGCCGGGGTATCGTCCAGGTCGATGGCCGGCGCATGGCCGGCCGCACCTCAGCCCCGACGCGGAGCCAGGATGCAGACCTTCCTCGACTACACCATCGCCGCCCTGCCCGATTATCTGGGCTTCCTTGCGACCATGGCCGGGTTGATCGCCGTGTTCACCGCCATCTATCAGGCGATCACGCCCTATCACGAGATCCGGCTGATCCGTGCCGGCAACCGTGCGGCGGCCCTGTCGCTGTCGGGGACGATCATCGGCCTTGCCATCGCGCTGAACAGCGTCGCCGCCGGCGCCGTCTCGATCCTGGACATGGCGCTGTGGGGCGCCATCGCCTGCATCAGCCAATTGGTGGTGTTCCTGGTGGTGTCGCGCCTGCTGGGCGATCTGCGCGCCGGCATCGAAGGCGACCGTATGGGTTATGGCGTGCTGCTGGGCGGCGTGTCGATCGCCACCGGCATCGTCAATGCCGGCGCGCTCACCTATTGACCGCTCAGGCTTAGCGATCGCCGGGTCTACAGATCCATGCCCGGCATCACCATGTTGACGCCAGGACCCGTTTTATCTTCCCCAATGCCATGAGGCTGCCCCCGATGCGACGCTCCCGCGCCGTCACCACCCTGCTGCTGGCCGGCACCGCCTTCACCCTTGCCGCCTGTGGCGAAGACAAGGAAGAGGTGAAGCTCTATGGCACCGCTCAGGCGTGCAGCGCCGAGCTGACGCCGGCCGATTGTGCCGCCGCCGAGGCCGAGGCATTGGCGGCCCATGCCGAAACCGCCCCGCGTTTCGAGGACATCGCCGCCTGCGAGGCCGATTTCGGCGAAGGCGGCTGCCAGCCGGTCCCGGCCGAGCAGCAGCAGCAGCAGCAGCAGGCATCGTCCGGCGGCAGCATGTTCATGCCGGCGCTGGCCGGGTTCATGATGGGCCGGATGATGGGCAATATGGGGGGCTATCAGGGCCGGCCGGTCTATGTCGATCGCGGCGGCTATATGTACAGTGGCGCCGACCGCGTCGGTCAGGCCCGGCGCGAGGATGTCTTCCGCAACGGCCAGCGCGGCAACTGGGCGGGATCGGCCAATGTCGCCCGCAGCACCGTGACCAACCCGGTCAAGCCCGCCGGCACCGTGTCGCCCGCACGCCGCAGCGGCGGCTTCGGCGGCACCGGCGCCCGCGGCTTTTCAGTCGGCGGCTGAGTCAGGCGACGGACGATCCAGGCGACGGACGATCCAGGCGACGGGCGATCCAGGCGATCTTCAGGGCGGACAGACATCATGCAGCGCATAACCCACCCGCCACGCCCCGATTGGGCGCGGCGCGTCGAGACCGAGCTTGGCTTCGTCTTCCATTCCCCCGATGGCACGGTCTATTGGGACGAAACCGCGCATTGGGCGTTTTCGGAAGCCCAGATCGACCAGATCGAGGATGCCGCCACCGCTTTCCATGCCCTGGCCCTGCGCGCGGCCGATCGGGCGGTGGAACAGGGCCGGATCGGCGAACTGGGCGTGCCCGGCTTCGCGGTCGCGGCCGTGGCGGAAAGCTGGCGGCGCTTTCGCGATGGCGACATGCTGGAGGCACCGATCTATGGCCGGCTCGATCTGGCCTGGGCCGGCGATGGGCCGCCGGCCCTGCTTGAATACAACGCCGCCACGCCCACCAGCCTGTATGAAACCTCGGTCGTGCAATGGCACTGGCTGGAAGATGCCGGCCCGAGCATCCAGCCCGGCGCCGACCAGTTCAACCTGCTGCACGAGGCGCTGGTCGAGGCCTGGCGCGCCAGGGGCGACGCGCTGGCCGGGCGGCCTGTACATTTCACCGCCGCCGACGTGGCCGAGGACATGGCGACGGCCGGCTATCTTCAGGCCATCGCCACCGAAGCCGGGCTCGCCACCAAGCTGGTCGCCATCAACGACATCGCATTCGACGAGGCTGACCGCCGGTTCTTCGATCCCGACGGCACGCCGATCGAGGCGCTGTTCAGCCTGTATCCGCCGGAATGGATGCTGCGCGAGGATTGGGGCGCGCCGCTGATCGAGGCGATCGAGGCCGGCCGGCTGGTCCTGTTCGAACCGCTCTGGAAGCAGATGCTGTCGAAGGGCATTCTGGCGCTGATGCACGAGATTGCCCCGGATCACCCGGGCCTGTTGAAAGCGGCCTTCATGCCCACCGCCTTCGGCCCCGGCGAACAGGTGGTCGCCAAGCCGATGGCCGGGCGTGAGGGCGACGGCATCGAGATCGTGACGCTCGGGCCCGACGGCATGCCGCTGCCCGACAGTGTCGTGCGCCAGATCGGCGCCGGCCCGCGGATCGCCGGCGACGAGGGCTGGGTCTATCAGGCCTTCACGCCGCTGGCACCGGCTCCCGGCATCAACGGCGGCCCGGCCGGACATGCGGTGCTGGGGGTGTGGGTGATCGGCGACAAGGCGGTCGCCCTTGGCATACGTGAAGATGCCGGCGCGATCACCGGCGTCGCCAGCCGTTTCGTACCGCATCTGTTCACGCCAGCCGCCGGGGATTGACCGTCCCCATGCGGGGGAATGGTTGTTTGATTATTGCGAATGATTCGCAATAACTCTACTGTCGCCGCCGAAGACCGGTTCACGCTTCTCGGGACCGGCTGATCGGCGGCGCACAGGCTCTCTTGACCGGACATACGCTCAAACGACTGTTCCTGGCCCATGGTCGGGAGTTGCAGGTCTATCTGACGCGCCGGCTGCGGGACGCGGAGATGGCGGCCGACCTGACGCAGGAGACGTTTCTGCGCTATGCCGAGCGGGGCGCCAATGACCAGCCTCCCGCAGACCGCGCGGCCGCCATCGTCAACGACCGGGCATTCCTGTTCCGCACCGCCCGCAACCTGATGATCGACCATCTGCGGTCGAGCGCGCGCCGGCAGACCGTCACGACGCCCGATGATCAGTTGGCGCGGATCGCCGAGGACCGGCCGGATTCCGAGACCGCTCTTGGCGCGCGCCAGATGCTGGCGCGGGTCCGGCATGTCATTGATCGATTGCCGCCCCGTACACGGCAGATCTTCGTGCTCAATCGCATCGAGGGGTTGAGCTATGCCGAGGTCGCACGCCGGCTGGACATCTCGGAAAGCTCGGTTCAAAAGCATCTGGCAAAGGCGCTGGTCGAGATCATGCGCGCGGTGAAGCCGGAGACGAGATGAGTCCCGAGACGAGATGATGGGTCAGCAACAGCACCACCCACGCCCCGACATCGATGCCGAGGCCGCGACCTGGGTGATCCGGCTGGGCGGCGCGCCGCTGGATCACGCGACGCGCCGCCAATTCGACCAGTGGCTTGCCGACGATCCGGCCCATCGGGACGCCTTCGATGCGGCACAGGCGGTGTGGGGCGCGCTCGGGCCCGCACCCGCGGCCGCCCGCACCACGATGACAGGGGCGGCACCGCGCAGGCACCGCCAGCGCAGCCTGATGGCCATGGCGGCCGCGGCCGCGGTGATGGTTGCGGTCGGCCTGGCAACCGGCGGCGCCGATGTCTGGCTGGCACCCGATCCATGGCGGATGTTGACCGCCGATCACCGCAGCACCAGCGATGGCCCGGCCAGCGTCACCCTGGCGGATGGCAGCCGGGTGGTGCTCGATGCCTCCAGCGCGATCACGGTCGACGATACCGACACGCAGCGCCGGGTCACCCTTCTTGCCGGCCGCGCCTATTTCGACGTCGCCCCCGCGGCGGTGGCGGGCGGGCGGGCGTTCGTGGTGGCGGCCGGCACCGGAACCATCCGGGCCATCGGCACCGGCTTCGTGGCCGATATGACCCTGCCGGACCGCGTGACCGTGACCGTGACCGAGCACGCGGTGGAGGTGACGACCACCCCCACCGCCGACGGCGCCGGGTCGGGCACTCCCACTCCCACCACAGCCGGTCTCGCCGCCGGCCAGAGCCTCGTCTATGACGATCATGGCCGGATCGGACAGGTGGTGGCAGCGGATGTCAGCCGCGCCATGGCCTGGCGCCAGGGCCGGCTGGTCTTCGACCGGCAGCCATTGTCGGAGGTCGTCGCGGTTCTGCAACGCCATCAGCATGGCCGGATCATGATTCTGAACGATGATCTGGCCGCGCGCCGGGTCAGCGGCGTGTTTCACGGCGACGATCCCGAAGCCGCGTTGCGGGCAATCACCGATGAACTGGGCGCCACCCGCCGCACAATGCCGCCATTTCTGACCCTGCTCTATTGAGCCGCTGCCTGCGCAGCACCGCCGGCGGCAAAAAAGTCAGATCGGCGTTACCGGATATCCGCCGTCGCACGTCTTCCCCTGCACAGCGCGACCGACACGCAATCGCAGACCAAGTCGGCGCAGCTCTGGCATGGTATCGGGAAGGACGCACGGATGACCGGACGACAGCAGGCGGATGCACGCCGCCGGATGGCGGGCTGCGCCATGGCGGTTGCAGCCGCGATCGGCAGCACAGCCATGGCCACGGCACTATCTGCATGGCCCGCGCCGGCGGTTGCAGCCGATGCGACGGCAGCGTTCGACATTCCGGCACAGGATCTCAACCAGGCCCTGCTCAGCTTTGCATATCAGGCCGGATGGCAGGTGTTCTATGATGCCACGCGGGTCGAGGGCCGGCACAGCAGCCCGCTTCAAGGCCGCTATCCCGCCGATCAGGCGCTGGCCATCCTGCTCGCGGGTACGGGGCTGGGCTGGCGGTTCACCGGCCCCAAGGCCGTGGCACTCGACACCCTGCCCGAGACCGGCGCCACCGAACGGCTCGATCCGCTGACCGTGGAGGGAAGCCGGTTCCGGGAACGTGCCGACGGCCCGGTCATCGGCTATGTCGCCACCCGCAGCGCGTCGGGCACCCGCACCGACACGCCGCTGATCGAAACCCCGCAATCGGTCACGGTGGTCACCGCCGACGAAATGGTCACCACCAAAGCCACCACATTATCCGACGCCCTGGGCTATACCGCATCGGTCGTCACCATGCCGTCGGGGTTCAGCCGGGTGGCGGATGACGTGACTATCCGTGGCTTCAACGTCGCCAATGGCAATACCGGCATGCTGCGCGACGGCATGAAGCTGCAATCGAATGTCTATGACGGCGGCCAGGAACCCTATGGTCTTGAACGGCTGGAGGTGCTGCGCGGCGCCGCCTCGGTGCTCTATGGCCAGTTGGGGCCGGGCGGCGTGATCAACGCCATCACCAAGCAGCCGACCCGCGACCCGCTGCACGAGTTGTCGCTGGATGCGGGCAGCAACGCCCGACGCCAGATCGCCACCGACCACGGCGGCGCGCTCGATGATGACGGCCGCTGGTCATACCGGCTGACCGCGCTGTATCGCGACAGTGATACCTGGGTCGACCACATCCAGGACGACAAGCTGTATATCGCGCCCGCGCTGCGCTTCGATCCGGACGACGACACCCGGATCACGCTTCTGGCCAGTCACCAGGAGATCCGTTCGGGCTTTGCGGCACCACTGCCCGCGGCCGGCACATTGTATGCCGGGCCGGACGGACAATTCATTCCCGCCGATACCTTTCTGGGCGAGCCCGATTACGACACGTTCGAGAGCACGGTCGACACCATCGGCTATCGGATCGAGCATGACCTGTCGCCCGATCTGAGGCTGCGCCATGGCCTGCGCTATTACCGCGCCGACGTGACCTGGGATTACATGCAGGTCGGCTGGTCGGGCAGCAGCTTCATCCGCCGGGCCAGCGATCGCGAAGAGCACTCCACCGGCCTGACCGCCGACACCTCGGTGGAATACACCACCAGCACCGGCCCGCTCGATCACACCCTGCTCGGCGGTGTGGATATCTACCGCCAGCTCTACGACACCGACCGCTATCGTGGCGGTTTCAGCCTGTTCGACCCGAACAACCCGGTCTATGGCACCGATCCGGCGGTCGATTTCGCCACCAACCGCGGTTCACGGACCGAAAGCGACCAGTTGGGCATTTATCTTCAGGATCAGGTGAAGATCGACGACCATTGGGTGGTGGTGCTGGGCGGCCGCTATGACTGGCTGCGCAGCGACGTGACATCCGCCAGCAGCGGCGTCACCGATGCCAGCCACGAGAATGCCTTCACCGGCCGCGCCGGGCTGGTCTATCTGTTCGACAATGGTCTGGCGCCCTATGCCAGTTTCAGTCAGTCGTTCTCGGCCAATGCCGGCACCAGTTCGGACGGCGCGCCGTTGAGCCCGACGACCGGGGAGCAGATCGAAATCGGCCTGCGCTATCAGTTGCCCGATGGCGACACCATGCTGAGTGCCGCTGTCTATGAACTGGTTCAGGAAGATGTCGTCAACTATGTCGGCAGCGACGTCGTCCAGACCGGCCGGGTCCGTTCACGCGGGTTCGAGGCCGAGGCCCGCACCCGGATCGGCGCCCTGGCCGTGATCGCCAGCTATGCCTATACCGATGCCCGCATCACAGAAAGTGCCGTCGCGGGCGAGACCGGCCAGCGCCGCAGCAGCATTCCCCTGCATGCCTTCGGCCTGTGGGGCGATTACGGGCTGGATGGCTTCGGCCTGCGCGGTGTGCGGGTCGGTGGCGGTGCGCGCTATGTCGGCGCCGCCAATCTGGTCAACGAGGACACCGGCGCCGACGTCCCCTCCCACACCCTCTATGACGCCATGGTCTCGTTCGATCTGGCGGAACTGTCGCCCAGCTTGGCGGGTGCCGAATTGCGGTTCAACGCCCGCAACCTGACCGACGAGGATTACGTCGTCTGCAACGCCCCCGATGGCTGCCGCTATGGTGATCCGCGCACCATGACCGGCACCATCAGCTATCGCTGGTGAGAACGCCAATGGCGGAGCCGGTCGCACAGCGCAAAACCGGCCGGCCGGCGGTGCCGGCGCTTGTCGCCCGCATCACCGCCGCGACCGGCGGTGCCTGGGCTGCAAGCTATGCCGTCACCGCCGCCGCCGCGCTGTTGCTGGCAGACCCGATCGGGCGGCCCGATGCCGTGCTGGTGGCAACCCTGCCGGCCTTCCTGCTCCACACGGTGCTGGCGGTCCGGGTCTTCGCGGTTGCCACCACGGCGCGCGCCTGGGCAGAGATCGCGGCGATCACCGCCGCAGGCGCCCTGATCATGGTGCTGGCCGGCAGCGAGGGCACGCCGTGAAGGGGGCGCTTCTGCAATCGATGACCTGGCTGCATAGCTGGGCCGGGCTGGTGTTCGGCTGGCTGCTGTTCGCGATTTTCGTCACCGGCACGCTGGCGGTGTTCGACGACGAGATCGATGCCTGGATGCGGCCGGATCTGGTGGTATCGGGCGGCCCTTTCGATCCTGACCGGGTGATGGCGCAGCTTTCCCGCGACATCCCCGGTGCCGACCGGCTGATCATCGCCCTGCCCGACGATCGCAGGCCCTATGCCAGTGTCGGCTGGTTCGGCGATGACGGCTTCAGGCTGCGGCTGATCGACCCGGCGACCGGCGCCGATCTGCACGCCCGCGAGACCGCCGGCGGCGACTTCTTTTTCCGGTTCCATTACCGGCTCTATACCCCCGGCGCGATCGGCAAATGGGTCGTCGGGGTGGCGGCGATGGCCATGCTGGTGGCGATGCTGGCCGGGGTGCTGATCCATCTGCGGATCTTCAAGGACATCTTCACCTTCAGGCCATGGGCATCCCCCCGCCGTGCCTGGCTCGACGGTCATCTGCTGCTGGCGGTTCTGTTCCTGCCCTTCCACGTGATGATCACCTACACAGGCCTCGCCATTCTCTACGACACCTATATGCCGGCCGCGATCGACCAGCTCTATGACGGCCGCCGCGGTGCCTATCTGGCGGCGCTGTATCCCGAGGGCCCCCTGCCGGATCGACCGGCCGCAGGTGTCGCGGCCCCGCTGGCGCCGCTTGGGCCGATGCTCGATACCTTCAGGCGACCGGATGGCGGCCCTGGCGTGCGGCTTCTGATCGTCGATCACCCCGGCGATGCCGCCGCCTTGGTCCACGTCCATGATGCCTGGGACCGGCGGCTGACCCGCGATGCCGACATCGCCAGCTTCGATGGGGTCAGCGGCGCGCTGATCGGTGAACGCCGCACGCGCCGCCCCGCCCATGCGGTGCAGGCGGCCATGATCGGCCTGCACCGGGTATCGTTCGCCGATCCGGTGATCCGCTGGCTCTATGTCGCGGGCGGTGCCGCCGGATCGGCGATGATCGCGACCGGGCTGGTGCTGTTCACCGGCAGGCGCCCCACAGAGGTCAGCCGCTTTCCGGCGGTGGCGGCCCGGATCAATACCGGCACCGTGGCCGGGCTGCTTCTGGCCTGCATCGCCTATCTCTGGGGCAACCGGCTTCTGCCCGTGGCAATGGAGATGCGCAGCTTGGCCGAAGTGGCGGTATTCCTGGCGGTATGGTTGCTGGCCATCCTTCATGGCCTGATGGTGCGCCCGGCCGTCGGCTGGACCACGCAGCTTGGGCTCGCGGCCGCGCTGTGCCTGTTGCTGCCGGTCCTCGATCTGATCAGCACCGGTGGCCAGGCGGGCGCGGCACTGGGTCGCGGCGACGCCGTCACCATCGGCGTGCATCTGTCGGCCATCGGATCGGGGATCGGGTTTGGCTGGATCGCCCGGACCGTATGCCGCCGAGGGTTCAGGTCATGACGGCGACGCTGCTGTCGATGGCGGCTGCCTGGGCAGGGCTCGCCGCGATCAGCCTTGCGATGGATCGCCACCACCGGCAGGTCTTCGACCGGTCACCATCCCGCCTGAGGGTGGGCACGCTGAAAGCCATGGGTTGGGTGCTGCTGGCGATTTCGGCCGGTGTGATCATCGATGGCCGGGGCCTGGGCATCGGCCTTGCCGGCTGGATCTGCATCGTCCCCATGGCCGGACTGGTGCTGGCCGGAGGTCTGGCCATCATCGCCCCCCGTGTGTCCCGGCGGATCAGTGCCCGGGCGCCCCGCGCCGCAGACGCACGTTCCACCACACGATCAGCGGCACCACCGCCACCGTCGGCACCAGCCATGCCGCCACCGACGGCAGGCCCAGCGCATCGCCATTGACCACCAGAACCGCGGTGACGGTTGCGATCAGCGCCCCCAGCATGCGCGACAGATGGCGGCCGATCCGGTCGGCATTGCTGCGGCCGCTTTCCAGCAGGTCCTGGGCGGCAAGGGCCGCCCCCAACAGGCCGAAGACCGGCATCACGATCCGGGCGGCACCATCGACGGCACCGGTCAGCCCCGCCGCCGCCATCACCAGCCCCACCCCCAGCATCAGCCCGGCGATCAGGCGGTCGGCCATGCCGGGGGCCGGCTTGCGCCGCCGCGCCGCCCGCCATCCCGCCGCCAGCAGATATGAGGAAAAGGCCGCAACCGCCAGCAGGAAGGGCGAGAAGCGGATCAGGGCCAAGCCATAGGCGGCGATCAGCACCACCACCATCATGCGGCCGAACAGCCGGCCGATCCGACGATGGCGGTCATCGCCCTTGGCCAGCACCAGCAGCACCAGCCCGGCCCCCAGGGCGACCGCCCCGGCGGCGATGTGCACCATCAGCAACAGGCTGAAAATCAATGCCACTCTCCTCGTTCCCGCAGGCTTGCCGGAACCGGTGCAACCGGCCCATGGCGCATTATAAATGCGTCCGGTCAGCACCGGTTGTGCGGTGTGACACAGAAAAGCCACAGAAACAAGGGATGGATTGGAGGGCAGAGACAAGAGGTCGCGGCGCCGGCCCGGCCGGCTGCCGGATCAGTTGCTCAGCGCTTCCTGACCGGTGGGCAGATCGGCCCGGGCGTCGGAGGTGGTGGCACGGCGCAGCCGCATGATCCACAACACGATCAGGGGCATAGTGACGGTCGCCGGTGCGATCCAATGCGCCAGATTGGGCAGAGCCGTCGATGACAGCGGCTCATAACGGACGAGTACCAGGGTGACGGTGGCGGCCAGTGCGCCCAGCATGCGGGCCATGTGACGGCCCACCCGCACCCGGCCCGGTTCCTCCAGCACGTCCTGCACCGCCAGCACCGCGCCGATCACGCCCAGCGCCGGTAGAATGATGTTGGCCGCGACCGGCATCATGGCGGCAACCGCCGGATCGGCCGAGCGGTCGATCATGCCGGTCAGGCTGGCCATCACCAGCAGCAGGCCGAAGCCGATGGCGACACCTGAAAACATGCGGTCGGCAATGGCGGGCTCGGCGGAGCGGCGCTTGGCTGCCCGCCAGCCCGAAACCAGCACATAGACCGACAGCAAGGTCAGGATCATCAACACCAGCGACGGCTGGACGAATGCCATGGCCAGTGCCGCACCCAGCGCCACCGCCATCGTCAGGGCGAACACGCCGCCCATCCTCCGATGTCGCCGATCCTTGTGGTCCAGTAGTGCCAAGCCGAACGCGGCGAGCACGGCCAGGACAGCGGCGGCCGTGTGCACGGCCAGCAGCCCGTCGAACATCATCCCGTCTCTCCCCGATGACCCAATTATGCCACGCGACCGTGATCCGTCATATGGGGCGGTTCGAACGCCGTCGCAAGCGTTCATAAACCGTTAACCATGTCTTTTTATCGCACGGATTTTGTTGGCATTTTAGCCTTCCGCAATCGTCGTGCGACCATGGCCCCACCTTATGGACATCAACGTGGCGCGGGCAAAAGGGTTCCTGTCTGCCGTGACATTCTTGCGGCAGAAACCACGCGCACGCCGGGAACCGGGTCCAGGCGGGCGGTAACGCTTTGGGCGATCAGATGAAAAACCCGACGCAGCCCGGGCCCCGTCGGATGGTCAGTCGGCGGGGCGCTCCAGATCGACCGCGGCCAGCGCCGCGTCCTGACGGCGGGCCATGGCATCGACATCGAAATCGTCGATCAGATCCCGGAACATGCGGTGCCAGTTGATCTCGGCCTTCAGATGCATGAACACCGAGCCCAACCCGATGGCGGCCCGGTCCATCAGCACGAATTCGCGCGGCGGCGTCACCCCGCCCAGACGCTTCAGCTCGGCATGAACCCGACCTGCCACCGCCCGGCCGGCCTGCCCGGCGCCGTCTTCCTCGATCCGCTGGACCTTGTCCTGCAGCAGCGGCCGGTACAGGAAACCTGCCCAGGCGTTCAGCACCTCAAGCAGCGGTTTGTCGACCGTTTCGAACCCCCAGGCGCGATAGGCTTCGACCGCCAATTCGTCGTCCTTGCGGTCCAGCGCGTGATAGAGGTCGATCACGCCCTTCACGAAAACCGGACGAAACACGCGGATGCAGCCGAAATCGAGCAGGTTCACCCGGTGATCATCGGGCCGCACCGAATAATTGCCCAGATGCGGATCGCCATGGATGACGCCATACTCATAGAAGGGCACATACCACGCCCGGAACATGTTCATGGCGATATGGTCGCGCACCGCCTGATCGGCGCCCTGAAACGACATCAGCCGCTGACCATCCAGCCACGACATGGTCAACAGCCGCCGGGTCGACAGCTCGGGCAGCCAGTCCGGCACCACCACCCCCGGCTCATCGCGCAGCATATGGGCATAAAGCCGCATCTGCCGGCCCTCGCGGCCGTAATCCAGCTCCTCCCGCAGGCGCGCCGACAGCTCGGCATGGATCTGGTCGGGATTGATCGCCCGGTCATAGCGGCGATAGATGCCGAAGATCAGCTTCAACTGCCTGAGATCGGCCTCCACCGCCGATGACATGTCGGGGTATTGCAGTTTACAGGCAAGCGGCCGGCCGTCATGGGCGGCCGCCTTGTGCACCTGCCCCAGCGATGCCGCCGCCGCCGCCTCGCGGCTGAAGGCACCGAAGCGGCCCCGCCAGTCCGGCCCCAGCTCGGTCGCCATGCGGCGCTTGACGAACAGCCAGCCCATCGACGGCGCGTCGGCCTGCAACTGGGCCAGTTCCTCGGCATATTCGCGGGGCAGCGCGTCGGGGATGGTCGACAGGATCTGCGCCGCCTTCATCAGCGGCCCTTTCAGACCGCCCAGAGCCGCGCGCAGATCCTCGGCATGGCGCCCGCGGTCCATCGGCAGTCCCAGCAGGCGTTCCCCCGCCAGCCGGGCCGCCAGCCCGCCCACCCCGGTGCCGACGCGGGCATAGCGGCGGATGCGGCCGCCCAGCCGGTCGTTCTCGGCATAGGCGGCATCATCGCCGACGGCGGTCGATCGCGAGGCCAGCGCGTCACCTCCATCCGCATCGCGGACAGCGTCGGCATCGGCATCGGCAGGCGTGCGGGCTTCGGTGGTCATCATCGGCTCCCTGGACCGGATCGGGGGCGGTCCCGGCGCGCGGCTACAGACCGGCGGCGGCGACCTCCTCCTCCAGCCGGTCGATATAGCCCTCGATCAACGCCAGTCCACGGCTCCAGAACGCCGGATCGCCCGCATCCAGCCCGAAGGGGGCCAGCAGCTCGCGATGGCCCTTGGCGCCACCGGTGGCCAGCAACGTGCGATATTTGGCGGCGAAATCCGGATCGCCCTGTTCATGCACCGCATACAGCGCATGAACCAGGCATTCCCCGAAGGCATAGGCATAGACATAAAAGGGCGTGTGGAAGAAGTGGGGGATATAGGCCCACCAGTTGCGATAGTCATCGCTGAAGGTGAAGGCCGGCCCCAGGCTCTCGGTCTGAACCTCGAACCACAGGCGCCCCAGAACGTCAGGGGTCAACTCCCCCTCGCGCCGCGCATCGTGCACCTTCATCTCGAAGGTCGCAAAGGCGATCTGGCGCACCACGGTGTTGATGATGTCCTCGATCTTCGAGGCCAGCATCAGACGGCGACGCTCAGGGTCGGTCTCGGCATCCAGCAGGGCACGGAAGGTCAGCATTTCGCCGAAGACCGAGGCTGTCTCGGCCAGGGTCAGCGGCGTATCGGCCAGGAACAGGCCCTGATCCGCCGCCAGCGTCTGATGCACGCCGTGGCCCAGTTCATGGGCCAGCGTCATCACGTCGCGGGCCTTGCCCTGATAATTCATCAGCACGTAAGGATGCGCGCTGGGCACGGTGGGGTGCGAGAAGGCGCCACCGGCCTTACCCGGCGCCACCGGCGCATCGATCCAGTTCTCGGTGAAGAACCGGCCGGCGATATCGGCCATCTCGGGCATGAAGCCGCCGAAGGCGCCCAGCACGATGTCCTGCGCCCGGCTCCACGGAATATGGGCGTCGCTGTCCTGAGGATAGGCGGCGTTGCGGTCCCAGAAATTCATCGTCTCGACGCCGAGCAGCCGGGCTTTCAAGGCGTAATAGCGATGCGATATCCGGGGATATGCCTCGCGCACCGCCTTGATCAGCGCATCGACCACCTCGTCCTCGACCTGGTTCGACAGATTGCGCGACGAGATCGGCCGGCCGAAGCCGCGCCAGCGGTCCTCGACCTCCTTGTCCTTCACCACCGTATTATAGATCAGGGTCAGCATCGGCACCCGGTCGGCCAGCCCGGCGGAGAAGGCCGCCGCGGCCTTGCGCCGGCGCTCAGGGTCGCGATCGCTCAGCCGCGACAGCACGGCGTCGGATGTCAGCTCCTCGCCATCGATCGTGAAGCGGGCGGCGGCCCAGCTTTCGTCGAACAGCCGCACCCAGGCCGCGCGGCCCGACACCGATTTCTCAAGCAGCAGCTTTTCCAGCCGGTCTTCGAGCTGATGGGGCCGGAAGGCCCGCTGCTGATCGGCCCAGGGGCGATAGCGCGCCAGCCGCGGCTCGGCCGCATAGCCGGCCTCTAGCAGTGCCTCGTCCAGCCGGTTGAATTCCAGGGTGAAGAACAGCAGCAGGCTGGAAATCTCGGTCAGCCGTTCCGATACGGTCTGATAACGGCGCCCCGCCTCGGCCTGATCCAGCCGGGTGACATGCATCAGCCCGATATACGAGCCGACCCGGCCCATCAGCTCTTCCAGCCGCTCGAAGGCCTCGATCGCATCGGCGAGCTCTGCCGGCGTCAGCGCAGCCAGTTTGCCTTCATACCGGGCGGCAAAGGCCTGGGCATCGCTGCGCGCCCGTGCGACGTCGGCGTCCAGCGCCGGATCCTCGGGGCTGGCATAAAGATCGTCGAGGCGCCAGCGCGGCAGGTCGCCGAACGTGGCGCGGGCGGGCTCGTGGCCATCAGGCATGGGTGCGCAGCTCCTGTTCGTCCAGGCGGCCAGACGCCGCCTGATCGGTTATCCCTGGCCGGGACCACGCATCGTGCCCCGTCCGGACCCTGAATATAGTTGGCCGTCGATCGCCCACCAACCCGGTGTCACCAGGGTTTCGGGCTTATCATGCGGCTTTCGGGCGTATCATAGACAATTCGCGCCCGCCCCACCGACATCGGGCCCTATCCATCCATCCGTCCCGACCCGTCCATCGGCCCCGGCCCGTCCATCGACCCCGACCCATCCGTCAACCATGGGCGGGACCGGGTGCGGCGGATCGCCGTTCAGGCGTTAAGCAACTTGGTAAATGGACGCGATACGCTTATCTGATTAAATATGCGATCTCACGCGGGCGGCCGGTTGGCGGCCACCCTGCAACCGGCATGTCAGCGGCCCATTCATATGAACCCCACCATCCTGATCGTCGATGACGACCCTGCCCAGCGGCGCCTGCTGGAGGCGACCATCGGCCGCTTCGGCTATCGTCCGCGCCCTGTGGGCAGCGGCGAGGAAGCGGTGCGGCTGCTGATGCCGGGGCGGGAGCGGGTCGATGCCGTGCTGCTGGACCTGACCATGCCCGGCCTGTCGGGCATCGACGTGCTCAATCAGGTACGCCCGATCCGGCCGCATCTGCCGATCCTGGTCTTCACCGCCCATGGCGGCATCGATGTGGCGGTGCAGGCAATGCGGGCCGGTGCCACCGATTTCATGGTCAAGCCGGTTTCGGCCGACCGGCTTCAGATCGCCATCCGCCAGGCGCTGCGGCCTGGTGTCGCCGATGATCTGGACGGCCCGGCGCCAAGGCGTGGCCGGCCGATGCCGGTCACCGAGATTCTGGGCGACAGCCGGGCGATCCGCGCGGTGCTGGGCCTGGTCGACCGGGCGGCCAATTCCACCATCCCGATCCTGATCGAAGGCGAGAGCGGTGTCGGCAAGGAGCTGATCGCCCGCGCGATCCACGCGCGCAGCGATCGGACCCACGGCCCCCTGGTCACGGTGAATTGCGGCGCGATCCCTGAGAATCTGGTCGAAACCCTGCTGTTCGGCCACGAGAAGGGTGCCTTCACCGGTGCGAGCGAACGCCATATCGGCAAGTTCCAGGAAGCATCGGGCGGCACCTTGTTCCTGGACGAGATCGGCGAGCTGCGCCCCGACCTTCAGGTCAAGCTGCTGCGCGCCCTGCAGGCCGGCGAGATCGACCCGGTGGGCAGCAAGCAGCCGGTGCCGATCGACATCCGGCTGATTTCGGCCACCAATCGCAATCTTTGGGATCTGGTCCAGACCGGCCAGTTCCGAGACGACCTGTATTACCGGCTGAACGTCTTCCCGATCTATGTCCCGCCGCTGCGCGAGCGGCGCGACGACATCCTGGTGCTGGCGCAGCATTTCATCCAGCGGTTCGAAGCCGCCGAAGGCAAGCGGATCGAAGGCCTGACCGAAGAGGCCGAACGCCTGCTGACCACCTATCACTGGCCCGGCAATGTCCGGCAGCTTGAGAACGCGATCTTTCGCGCCGTGGTGCTGTCGGACGGCGAATGGCTGGATGTGGAGCACTTCCCACAGGTGGCCCAGGCCGCCTATCGCGCCAATGGCTTCGGCGACACCGCCCTGCCCGGCGATTATGGCGCGAGCCCCGCGCAGGTGGCCGCGACCGGCGGCCCCATGGGCAGCCACCTGCCATCGACGACCGCCGGCATCGGTGCCGGCGCCATCGGGTCGGTGCCGGGCGGCATCGCTGCGGCGGCCGGCATGACCTATGGCGGCGGTGGCAGGCCGTTGCTCGCGGCCGGTGCCGGCGGGCAGGCGGCTGTCGCCGCATCGCCGATGCAGGCCGGTGGCTTTGCCCAGGCACCGGCCCTGCCGCTGACGCCGGGCCAGCCGATCCCCCTGGCCCGGTTGCGCGACGAGGACGCCGAGGCGCCGGTGCGTGCCTTCGACGATGCCGGCCATATCCGCTCGCTGGAAGAGATCGAGGCCGATGTCATCCGCATCGCCCTGCGTCAGTATCGCGGCCGGGTGAGCGAGATGGCCCGGCGGCTCGGCATCGGCCGGTCCACCCTCTATCGCAAGCTGCGCGAGCTGGGCCTCGACGGCACTGATTGAGGTGGGATCGGATGCGTTCCGCATTCTGGTCCAGGGGCGATGCAGCCGGGCCCGCCGGGAGAATGACCGTTCCCGTGTTCGTTCACCTAAACTGGCCCTGTCCGAGGTCGGACATAGGCGATTTCACAATCTCGAACGAATTGCCGGCCGCGGCGTGGATACCTACGGCGCCGCCCAGATCGATTTCAGCATCGAGGTCTTCTTGAATGGTGCCGAAGCCATTCTCAAGCAGGCGAAACGCCCTCCGGCCACCAGCCCCGTCGAGGTGTACTTGAGCTGCCGGGTGCGGCCTCGGCCGGCTTTTGACAACGGCCCAGCCAGTCCGGCCTGAGTGCGTTCTACGAGCGCCAGATGCCGCTATTGGTCATTAATTATTAAATTCAGCACCTTCTCAGAATTATTTTCCAGAAAATCGTCCTCGATGAGGTGTCTTTGCCGCACCTGACAAGGTCATTGCGGCACAGCTTTCGTTCGTCGTATAACCGGGAAAATAGGTCATTAATACTGACCTATTTTGATCCGTCGGCAGCCCTCTCGGGCAGGATGGACAAGACGAGCCCGGCCCACCGCATCGACTGCGGCGAAGGCGGGGCCATGACCGGGGCACCCGCCCGCGGCGGGGACGATATCGCGTGGAGATGCCAAGATGACGCTGCCCGAATTGTCGCTCGACGATAAGTACACCGTCGAGCACGGACGGATCTTCCTGACCGGTACCCAGGCTCTGGTACGGCTGCCGCTGATGCAGCGCCAGCGCGATCTGGCCGCCGGCCTCGACACGGCCGGCTTCATCTCGGGCTATCGCGGCTCGCCGCTGGGTGGCCTGGACCAGCAGCTATGGAAGGCGCGCAAGCATCTTCAGAAGCACCATGTGGTGTTCAATCCCGGCGTCAACGAAGACCTGGCGATGACCTCGGTCTGGGGCAGCCAGCAGGCCAATATGGACAATGTCGCCCGGCCGGAGCATGCCAGCCTCGCCAAATATGACGGCGTTTTCGGCATGTGGTACGGCAAGGGCCCCGGCGTCGACCGGTCCGGCGACGTGATGAAGCACGGCAACATGGCCGGCTCGTCGCGCCATGGCGGCGTGCTGCTGCTGGCCGGCGACGACCATGGCGCCAAATCCTCCACCCTGCCCCATCAGGCCGAATACACCTTCATGGACTGCCTGATCCCGGTGCTGAACCCGTCGGGGGTGCAGGAGATCCTTGATTACGGCCTGATCGGCTGGGCGCTGTCGCGGTTCTCGGGCGCCTGGGTCGGCATGAAGACCATCGCCGACACGGTCGACAGCTCGGCCTCGGTCTCGGTTGCCACGGACCGGGTGAGGATCACCCTGCCCGATTTCGACTTTCCGGCCGATGGCGTGAACATCCGCTGGCCGGATGCGCCGATGGATCAGGAATACCGCCATCACCGCTACCGGCTGTATGCGGCGCTGGCCTTCGCGCGCGCCAACCGGCTGGACCGCGTGGTGCTCGACAGCCCCCGCGCCCGCTTCGGCATCGTCACCACCGGCAAGAGCTATCTGGACGTGATGCAGGCGCTGGAAGAGCTGGGCATCGACGAGGCCCTGGCCGCCGAGATCGGCATCCGGCTCTACAAGGTCGGCATGTCCTGGCCGCTTGAACGCGAAGGTGCCCGCGCCTTCGCCGAGGGGCTGGACGAGGTTCTGGTGGTCGAGGAGAAGCGTGCGGTCATCGAGAACCAGTTCAAGGAACAGCTTTACGACTGGAAGGATGAGGTTCGCCCCCGGGTCGTCGGCAAGTTCGACGAGCGGGGCAACTGGATCCTGCCATCGGCGGGCGAACTGCGCCCCAGCCGGATCGCCCGGGTGATCGGCGAGCGGCTGGCCCGCTTCTATACCAATGACCGCATCCAGAGCCGTCTCGATCATCTGCGCCGGCTGGAAGACGCGGTGCCATCGCAGGCGCCGATCGAGCGCAAGCCGACCTATTGCTCAGGCTGCCCGCACAACACCTCGACCGTGGTGCCGGAAGGCAGCCGGGCGCTTGGCGGCATCGGCTGCCATTACATGGCGACCTGGATCATGCCGCGCACCGAGACCTATACCCAGATGGGCGCCGAAGGCACAAGCTGGATCGGTCAGGCGCCGTTCACGACGGAAAAGCACGTCTTCCAGAATCTGGGCGACGGCACCTATTTCCATTCGGGCGTGCTGGCCATCCGCGCCGCCATCGCCGCCAAGGTGAACATCACCTATAAGATCCTGTTCAACGACGCGGTCGCCATGACCGGCGGCCAGCCGATCGACGGGTCGCTGAGCATTCAGCAGATGGCGCACGAACTGGTTCAGGAAGGCGTGACGAAGCTGGTGGTGGTGACCGACGACACCAGCGCCTATGCCGGCCGCAACGGCCTGCCCCACGGCACCGATGTCTATGACCGCGGCGCGCTCGATGATGTGCAGCGGATGATGCGCGAGGTCGATGGCTGTTCGATCATCATCTATCAGCAGACCTGCGCCACGGAGAAGCGCCGCCGGCGCAAGCGCGGCCTGATGGCCGATCCCGACCGGCGGGTGTTCATCAATGATCTGGTCTGCGAGGGCTGCGGCGACTGTTCGGCCAAGAGCCACTGCGTGTCGGTTCAGCCGCTTGAGACCGAATATGGCCGCAAACGCCAGATCGATCAGTCGAGCTGCAACAAGGATTATTCCTGCGTCGAGGGCTTCTGCCCCAGCTTCGTGACGGTGCAGGGCGCCAGCATCCGCAAGCCCAGGGCCCGCGACTCCGGACGCACGCCGTTCGAGACCCTGCCGCATCCGGTTCTGCCGACGGTGGGGGCCGATCCCTACAGCATCCTCGTCGCCGGTATCGGCGGCACCGGTGTGGTGACGATCGGCGCGCTGATCGGCGTGGCGGCCCATCTTGAAGGCAAGGGTGTCGGCGTTCTGGACATGACCGGCATGGCCCAGAAGGGCGGCGGGGTGTTCACCCATCTGCGCATCGCGAAAACGCCTGAAGACATCCATTCGATCCGCATCGCCACCGGCGGTGCCGACCTGATGATCGCCGCCGATCTGGTGGTGGGCGCGCGGCCCGACGCCCTGGTCCTGCTGGATCCGGCGCGCAGCACGGTGCTGATCAACGATCATGAGCTGATCACCGCGGGCTTCATCTCGAACCCGGATCTGCGCTTCCCCGGCCAGGATCTGCGCGACGCCTATCGCCGCACCGCCGGCGCCGGCAATGTCGATCTGGTGGCCGCCACCCGCATCGCCACCACCCTGCTTGGCGACAGCATCGCCACCAACCTGTTCCTGCTGGGCTATGCCTGGCAGAAGGGTCTGGTGCCGCTGGAAGAGGCATCGATCCTCGGCGCGATCGAGATCAACGGGGTCGCCGTCACGCTCAATCAGGATGCCTTCATGTGGGGCCGGCGCGCCGCCCACGACCTGCAGGCCGTGCAGACCATCGTCGAGCGCAACCGCCCGGTGGTCGAGACCGAGCGGCTGTCGGACACCCTGGATGAGGTGATCGCGCGGCGCGTGGATTTCCTGACCGGCTATCAGAATGCCGCCTGGGCCGCGCGCTATCGCCAGACCGTCGACCAGGTCCGGGCCGCCGAGGCCGCACGCACGCCCGGCCGCACCGCTTTGACCGATGCGGTCGCCCGGTCGCTGTTCAAGCTGATGGCCTATAAGGACGAATACGAAGTCGCCCGTCTGTACACCGATGGCCGGTTCCTGGAAAAGCTGAACCGCCAGTTCGAGGGCGACGTCAAGCTGACCTTCCATCTGGCACCGCCGATGATCGCTCCGCGCGATCCGCGGACCGGGCGGATGCGCAAGATGCGGTTCGGCGGCGCCACCATGCGGCTGTTCAAGCTGATGGCAAAGCTGAAGGGCCTGCGCGGCACCCCCTTCGACATCTTCGGCTATACCGCCGAACGGCGGGCTGAACGCCGGCTGATCGACGATTATCGCCAGACCGTCGACCGGCTGATCAACGGCCTGACCCCCGCAACCCATGCCAGGGCTGTCGAGATCGCCCGCCTGGCGATGGACATCCGCGGCTTCGGCCATGTGAAGGACGAGGCTCTGACACGCACCCGACTGAAGGAACAGCGCCTGCTGGCGGCTTATGACGGCCCGGCGCCGGCAGCGTTGGCGGCGGAGTAGCCCCCGCCCTGCATTGCAGGCCGCAATCTTCTGCGTGATCGCCGGGTAACAGGCGGCGGCCCATATACCTTATTCGGCAAAGGGACCGCCTGCCACGAATGGGAGATCGGGCACCGATACAACCGACACGACGAGAATAACGTGTTATAGTTTTATCACATAGAAGAATAAACCCGCTTGGCGGGTATCATCCGCCGTCAACGCAACGCCGCATCGCAATGACGATGGTTTGTCGTCATAATGATTCCGACGGCCGGCAGGCCGCCAACACTGACCCGTCGGCATCAGAGGACATGACGGCAGACCATGGAGCTGCAGACGGAACGGCCGGGCGAAAAGGCATCTGTGACGGTGGCGGCGCGCATGGGTGCCGCCCAGCTGGACAGCCTGTACCAGGCCGCCCGGATCGGAATCCTGATTGAGCCGCTGGTGTCCATCTGTCTGGCGGTGCTGATCTGGCCCGCCGCGGCTCAGCAGCAGATCGCGCTGTGGCTGGTGGCGGTCAACTGCCTGGTGGGCCTGCGCTTCGCCGCCATTCAGCGCGATGTGCGCGATGTCGGTCCGGGTGGCGACACCGACAGCCGCGCCCTGCCGATCATGATGATCATCGCGGTCAGCGGGGTCATCTGGGGCCTGGCACCCCTGGTGCTGCCAACCAATGCCGCCTCCATCGACATGGCGAAGGTGCTGTGTGCCACCGCCGCCATCGGGGTTGCCGGCACGGTGATGATGTCGTGTCATCTGACAGCGGCGCTGATCTGGCTGGGCGTTACATCGGGCGCCCTGCTCACCGGCCTGCTGGTGGCCGGCCGGCTCGACCTGCAACTGGCCCTGACCATTCTGGTCGCCAGCGGCGCGCTGGCGGTTGGCGCGCGTCATCTATCGCGCCTGCTCGACGACGGTCTGCGGCTGCGTTTCGAACTGGCCGATGCGGTCAAGGCGGCACAGGCCGCCAACATCGCCAAATCCGACTTCCTGGCGAATACCAGCCACGAACTGCGCACGCCGTTGAACGCGATCATCGGCTTTTCGGAGATCCTGATGAACGACAGGCCGCGCGGTGATGCCCAGATCGAGGAACAGATGGAATTCGCGCGGCTGATCAACGAAAGCGGGGTCCATCTGCTCGATATCGTCAACGACATCCTGGATCTGTCGAAGATCGAAGCCGGCGCCTACAACCTCGACGAAAGCGTGTTCACGCTCGACAGCGTCGTGCGGACCACCACCAATCTGATGCGCGGTCAGGCCGACAAGGCCGGCTTGCGGCTGGTGAGCGATCTGGCGCCGGATCTGCCGGCGATCCGCGGCGATCAACGCGCCATGAAGCAGATCCTGCTGAACCTGTTGTCCAATGCGGTCAAATTCACGCCGATCGGCGGCAGCGTGACGGTTCAGGCCGGTGCGGCCGAAGAGGGCGGGCTGCTGATCGCCGTGGTGGATACCGGGATCGGCATCGCGCCTGAAGACATCACCCGCGCCATGGAGGCGTTCGGCCAGGTCGACAGCGCCCTGAACCGCCGCTATGCCGGCACCGGGCTGGGCCTGCCGCTGGTCCGCTCGCTGATCGAGATGCATGGCGGGCGCTTTCAACTGGTCAGCCGGGTGAATGAAGGCACGCGTGCGGAAATTCTGTGGCCCCCGGCCCGGGTGGTGGGCAGCGGCCGGCGCGGCGGCCCGCATTCCGGCGTTCAGGATCTGGGCGGCGGACGTCTTGGCGGCGGGCGGAGTGGCGACGGCCGCCGCCCGACCGGCAGCCTGCCGACGGGCCCGAGCGCGGTGATGGGCTGAACGATGTCGGGAAGCAGCACCTATCAGGCCGATCAACCGGCACGCGATCCCGCACGGATGCCGGCCGGCCAGCCAGCACCGCCCGGGCCGCATGGCCCGGCCCAGCCGGGCAGCCTGCGGGGCATCATCCTCAACGGCTTTCAGCACATCGAGCCGAATATCGTCGCGGTGTCCATCGCCGGCGCGGTGATGATGCCGGCCTATTGGATGGTGTGGACCTTCCTGTTTCCGCAGGCCTACGAGAACCTGCCGATGCGGCTGGCGGGCTCCGCCTTGTGTCTGAGCCTGGTCTTCCGCCGCCGCTGGCCCGGCCGTCTGCAGGCGGCGACGCCGGTGGTCTGGCTGCTGATGCTGGGCTATTGCCTGCCCTTTTTCTTCACCTTCATGACGGTGATGAACGGCGGGTCGGTGATCTGGCAGATGTCGACGTTGACCGCCCTGTTCCTTCTGGTACTGCTGGTCGACTGGTTCAGCCTGATCATTCTGTTCATTCTGGGCACCAGCCTCGGCATCCTGGCGGCCCTGATCACCGGACCGCCCGGCCATGACATGGCGATCTATGCCGAATATGCGCCGATCCTGGCCTTCGGCCTGCTGGGCGGCGCCATCTTCAACTACAACGCCGCCAACAGCCGGGCGGTGCGTGAACGCGCCCTGGCCGAAAGCGGCCGCACCGCCGGGCGCATGGTGCAGACACCGCTGATGAGCATCCGCACCTCGGCCCGGTCGCTTGAAACCTATCTGCCGGGGCTGGTGCGCAGTCACCGCATCGCCCGCGCGCAGGGCGTGCCGGTCGAAAGCTTCGACGACGCGCATCTGGAAGCCCTGCTCCACGTGCCGGCGCGGATCGATGAAGACTGCGCCGATGTCGCCCGCAGACTGCAGGCCCTGGGCGATCCGGCCGATATCCGGCGGCGCCAGGGCTGATCCCGGACCATCAGCGACGGGACCATCAGCGACGGGATCACCAGTGACGGCACCACCAGCGACGGGGCCGGGCGTAAACGCCCGGTCCCCGGTCTGACCCGCATGACGGCGCGTGATGCGCATCAGGCCGCCGCCTGTTCCAGCCGCAGATCGCGCACCAGCAAGTCGCGGCACTGGCCCACGGCGTGGATCACCCGGTCCAGATCGGCATGGGTCAGGCCGCTGTTGACGGTCAACCGCACCAGCGAACGGCCCTTGGGCGTTGCCGGGGCGCAGAACACCGCACCGAAGATGCCGTGATCCTCCAACCGGTCGCGCAACTGCGCCGTGCCGGGTTCGAACCCGCCGATCAGCGAAATGATCGGCGCCGGGCTGTTGCCGACATCGATGCCCACATCCCTGAGGCCCGACCGCAGATAGGCGGTGTTCGCGAACAGCCGCGCCCGGCGATGGTCGTCGCCGCGCACCGCGTCGAGCGTTGCATGAAAGCCCGCGATTTCATGCGGCAGCACCGTGGAGCTGAAGATCGCGGGGCGCGAGGTATAGCGGAAATATTCCAGCGTCCGCTTCGTGCCGGCCACGATGCCGCCGCGTCCGACCATGGCCTTCGACAGGCTGAAGGTGCGGAAATGCACCCGGTGTTCCAGGCCCATCGCCGGCACCAGGCCGGCACCGCCGGGGCCGAACACGCCAACGCCGTGGCTTTCATCCACCACCAGCGTGCAGCCGGTCTGCTCGGCCAGATCGCACAGCTTGTCGAGCGGGCACAGATCGCCGCTGGTGCTGTAGACAGAATCGACCAGGATCACACCCGGGCCGTTCTTGGCGATCAGGCTGGCCAGATGGGTCATGTTGTTGTGGCGGAACGGCCGCGGCCTGGCGCCGGCGCTGTGAATGCCCTGCCACAGCGAGGCATGGCCATACAGATCCACATAGACCGGCGTTTCGGCGTCGGCGATCGCCTGGATCAGCCCGTCATTGGCGGCCCAGCCCGACTGGCACAGCGACACCGCCTCTGCCCCCAGGAATGCCGCCATCTCGCGCTCATAGCGGCTCTGGGCGTCCAGGAACTGCACGAACACGCCCGACATGAAGGTCTCGGTCTTCACGTCATCCAGTGCCGCGCGCAGTGCGCCGATGATCCTGCCGTCATCGGCGAGTGACAGATAATCATTATTGGCCAGCATGATGGAACCCGCCTGCGGGGCGCGGCCAACCGTGACATGATGGTCGGGATACTCGGCCTTCCATTCGGCGATCCGCCGGGTCAGTCCCGGCAGTTCGGCCGCAAGCCCGCCAAGGCTGCGGGGCTGGGCGGCGGCAAAGGGCTGCGGGCCGGCGAGGGTGCGGTGCATGCTGTCGATGGCGGAAGCGCGGACGGCGGCGATCTCGTTGGTGAGCATGTGTCATCTCCTGGAAGTCATGTCCGTCATCGGACAAGTGCTGGCGCCGGTCTGGCGCCGTTTCGGGTGATACGGGGAGCGATCTGGCATACTGGAACACTCTCAAGCTGCCCCCGATAGTGCAGATCAGCCCCTAAGCTACATGGGGACACAAGAGGATCTAATCATGAACTGAAACTTAACGATGATATTGATCACATGTCATTCATCTTTTAGCAGTGGAACTGGCACGCATATGGTGCATGACACGCAATGGTCATGACGCATGTCGTCGTTTATATACACAACTTATAGATGTGGAGCCGGTGCCATCGCGCAACGCAGGGCCGGCATGGCGGGGCACCCGATGACGATGTGATGACGGGAACGTGATCGGCAGCGATGGGGGGTTGATTGGCGCCGAACCGCCGACCGTCCTATCGTCCTCTTACGGCAGCGGAGAGGGAGCCCGGCCGACAGGCCCCGGGCATTCGCAATGCCGATCCAGATCAGGGAGATGACGACATGACCACCCGCGCCACGAATACCGCCATCGCATCCGCCATTGCCGGCGCCATGTCACTGGCCGCCATCGCGCTGTCCGCCCCCGCCGTGGCGGCCGATACCGAGAAGTGCTATGGCATTTCCAAGGCCGGCGAGAACGATTGCGCCAACAAGGCCGGCACCCATTCCTGCGCCGGCATGTCCAAGGCCGATTACGACGGCGGCGACTGGAAGGCGGTCGCCAAGGGTACGTGCCAGGAGATGGGCGGCATGCTGGATGCCTTCGAGGGCATGAACCCCAAGAAGGGCTGATCGCCCGGACGCCGCTTGCCCCAACGCCGCGGCATGCGCGCGGATATGCTTACGCCACCGTGGAGGTGCCGTCAGATGCCGGTCCAGGTCCGACCCGCTCACCCGCGCCGGGATGCATCATCCCGGCCGGGTGCCACCACCCTGCCCCGCAAGGCCGGGATCGGCCTCAGAACGCCGCACCTCCACCGGTTGCTCGACACAGCCGACATGGGCCCCAATCCCATAATACCACCTTGGGTTGAGGTACACGCCGAAAACTACATGAGCGCCCGCCCCGGCGCGGCGCCTCATCCACGGGCCCGGCATCTGGAACAGATCAGGGCGCTGATGCCGGTATCGCTGCACGGCGTCGGCCTGTCGCTCGGCTCGGCCGGCGGGATCGATCACGATCATCTGCGCCGTCTGGCAGATCTGGTCGACCGGATCGAGCCGGCGGCGGTGTCTGAACACGCGTCGTGGTGCCGGACCGCCGATGGCTGGGTCGACGACCTGCTGCCGGTGCCGATGACCACGGCCGGCCTGACGGTGCTGGCCGGCAATATCGGCCGGGCGCAGGACGTGCTGAAGCGCCCGCTGCTGATCGAAAACCCGTCGAGCTACATGCCGCTGGCCCATGACATGGACGAACCGGCCTTTCTGGCCGAACTGGTGCGTCGCACCGGCTGCGGCCTGCTTCTGGACGTCAACAACATTCAGGTCAGCGCGGTCAATCTCGGGGCCGATGCTGCGGCCTGGCTGGACGCGATGCCGTTCGCGGCGGTGGGCGAAATTCATATCGCCGGTCATGCCGTCGATGCCGATCCCGATGATCCATATGGCCCCCCCCTGCTGATCGACGATCATGGCCATCCGGTGTCGGACCCGGTCTGGGATCTGCTCGACCGCGCGCTTGCCCGCACCGGACCGGTGCCGGTTCTGCTGGAACGCGACACCAACCTGCCGGAATTCGAGGTGCTGATGGCCGAAGCCGCCCGTGCCGGGCGCGCGATCGACGCCACATGCGGCACGCATCAGATCATCGAGGCCGCGTCGTGACCGAAACCGTCGCCGCGCTTCAACATTTCCAGGATCAGGTCGCATCCATCGCCTGGGGCCGCCGACCGGTCGATCCCTCGGCCCTTCGGCCCTGGATGGCACCCGATGCGCCCGACAGGCTGATCGCCCGCCGGCTGGCCGTGCACCGGCGAAACGCGCTGGGCGCGGCTGTCCAGTCGCTGGAGGCCGCGTTTCCGGTGGTCGCGCGGATGGTCGGCCTGGATTGCTTCGCCGCCGTGGTGACACGGCATCTGCGGCATCAGCCACCATCGACGCCGCAATTGTCGCAATGGGGCGCCGGCTTCGCCGCCGATCTTGCGGCGGATCCCGATCTGGCGGCATGGCCGGCCGTGGCCGAGACCGCGCGGCTTGAATGGGCGCGGGTGGCGGTGTGGTTCGCGGTCGGCGCCGAGCATTTCACGCCCGGGGCAACGATCCCCGATCATCTGGCCGCCCATCCGGCGGCGCGGGTGATCGACAGCCCCTGCCCGATCCTGTCGCTGTGGCAGGCCCATCAGCCCGGAGCCAGCCTCACCATCCATCAGGCGGCGGATGCCGGCCCGGAAACCGTGCTGGTGGTTCGCCGCGATGACCGCATCGGCCTGCATCCACTGCCACCGGGCGCCGTTCATCTGTTCAATGCCCTGAATTCTGCCGACGGAGCGGTCGCTCTGGCCGAGGCCGCGCGCCGGGCGCTCGCCGCCGATCCGGCGCTCGATCTGGCCACGGCGCTGGGCCTGCTGGTCGCCCACGGCGCCTTGACCGCGGTGGCGATGCCGCAGGATCGCTGACCTCTTCATCAGTCAAAGGAACCACAGCATGTCCTCAGCCCTGTCCACGGCCAAGGCCGCGCTGCCGCGACGCCTGCTCATCCGCTATCTCTCATTGCCGGGCGCCGGCAACGGTCTGCTGATCGGCGCGGCGCTGCTGGCCCTGCGGCTGTGGCTGGCACGGCCGTTCTTCCAGGCCGGGATGCTGCGGGTCGATCACTGGCCAAGCCAGACCTTCCTGTTCGGCGAGATCCATCCCCTGCCCGGCGTCGATCCGCTGTTCGCCGCCATCGTCACCACGAGCGCCGAACTGACCCTGCCGGTGCTGCTGGCGCTGGGCCTGTTCGCCCGCCCGGCGGCGCTTGGACTGGCGGTGATGGCCGCCATGATCTATCTGGTCATAGGCCAGACCCCGCAGGGGATGGAGAACGGCATCGCCGTCGCCTCTGAACAACTGCCCTGGGTGGCCGCCGGCCTGATCATCGCCGCCGCCGGCGCCGGCCGCCTGTCGCTGGACCGGCTGCTCGCCCGCAGATATGGCCTCTGAGGGGGCATCATGCCCGGCCGAAGATGCAAAACGGGCGCCCGGCATCTGCGGGCGCCCGTTTCGCGTCGACTTGAATCCGGTCTCGGCCGTCAACCCAGCGGCATGCCAAGCGCACGCTTGTACAGCTCAAGCAATTCGTCCTGCTCGGCCACGTCATGCGGCTCCATCTTGCGGATCTTCAGGATCTGGCGCATGACCTTGGTGTCGAAGCCGTTACCCTTTGCTTCGGCGAAGATCTCGCGGATATTGGCGGCAATCCCCGCCTTCTCTTCTTCCAGCCGCTCGATCCGATCGATATACGAGCGCAGGACGTCGCCCGCGATGCCGCCGACCTCGGTCATGGATCGTATCCCCGTCTCTTGATGTCACGTGACGCATCGTCGGCGACCCATGCCGCCAGCGCATCGGGCCGCCGGAGCATCTGGCCAACCGACCATCCACCCTGGATGGCCTTGGGCGCCAAGGGCGGCAAGATAGCCGCTGGCGACGTCAGGCGCAACGCTGTCGCTCCGCCCGCGCCGCGTGCCGCCGGATCCCCGCGTCGCGTGCGGCCGGATCAAGGCTTTTCGGGTGCCTTGGCGGCGAAGGCTGCCTGCTGCTCGGGGGTCGCCTCGGTCTGGTGCAGCGCCTTCCAGTCGGCATAGGCCATGCCATAGATCCGCTCGCGGGCTGCGTCCTTGCTGATCTCCTGGCCGCGTTCGGCCGCGGCATCGGCATACCAGTTCGACAGGCAGTTGCGGCAGAACCCGGCCAGGTTCATCAGGTCGATGTTCTGCACCTCGGGCCGGTCGCGCAGATGCTGGACCAGGCGGCGGAAGGCCGCGGCTTCGAGTTCGGTCTGGCTGGTCTGGTCGGTCATGACGCTTGTCCTTCACACTGTCTGTTGGTTCGGCATCGGCAGCGCCGGCATTGGCCGGGTGCACATGTCGCTGATCCGCATGTCCAGGGTCGGATCGCGGCCGTTATGGGGCGGCGGCGGTTTCAGTCCAGTGACGCCAGCGCCGCCGACAGCCCGGCCGCGATCCGCCCGGCCCAGGCGGCGGCCCCGGCCGGATCGGCGATCAGATCCTGGCGGATCTCCAACGCCACATAAGGCAGGCCGCGATGTTCGCCATGGACTTCGGTGGTGTAGCCACGCACAAGTTGCAGCGAATAGGGCTGGTTGTCACCCACCACGATGCCGGTCTGGCTGCCCAGGCTGGCAAGCAGCGGCCGGGCCAGACGGTCATCGCGCCCCCACAGCACGCCGACATGCCAGGGCCGCGGCACGCCCTCCATCCGGTCGGTGCAGGAATGCACCGCGACCAGCGCCGGCCGCCGGCCCGCCGCCACCTGCCGGGTGATCAACCGGCAGGTGGCGGCGTGATAGGGATGGAAGATGCGGGCCGCGCGGGCGTGACGTTCCTCAGCCGACGCCCCGCGATTGCCCGGCACCTCGATCCCGTCGCTCTGTGCCAGCAGCGAGGCCGGATCGTCGAGGAACCGGTTCACGTCGAGCACAAGACGCGACACGGTGGCGAGCACCGCCGGCGCGCCGAAGGCACCGGCCAGCCGGCGGGTGATGTCGGCCGCCCCGATATCCCAGGCGATGTGCAGCGCCAGCGCCGCCGGCGGCAGGCCCAGCCCGGCCAGATCGGGCGGAATCACGTTGCTCGCGTGATCGCAGATGAAGATGACATCGGCCATCCGGTCGCCATTGACGATGTCGGGAACGACACGGGCAGCGTCGGAATGGATCGGCATCGGGCGATCGGGCATGCGTGCCTTGCTGTCACAGGCCAAGACGACAGGACGAAGACCTCGGAACCACCCAAGGCTAGCAGCCGGCGCCTCCGGAGGCCAGAGCAACGGCGGCGACCAGATCGGCGGCACCGGCATTGCCCAGATGGTCGAGCAGCACCCGCCCCTTGGCCGCCGTGGCATCGCGCGGCGCGCCGATCACGCCGCTTTCGGTATAGGCGGCCATGCCAAGCTCGGTCAGCCGCGGCCGCTCGCGCGCGCCATCGGCGGGCGGCAGATCCGCCGCCACCGCATCGGGGCATCCGGCCAGCAGGATCGAGGTTTCGATTTCCCCGGCATGCATGTCTTCCGACAGGCTGCGCGCGATCCCGGCGGCGGCGAGCGCCCCGCGCCAATGGTCGCGGCCGGGCAACAGCAGGGTGCGCGGACCACAGCCCGGCAGATTCAGTTCCTGGGCCACATTCGACAGCACGTAATTGCCGCCATGGGCATTGACGATCGCCAGCACGCCCACCCCCTGCCCGGCCAGCCCGGCGGCAATATCCTCGACCACAGCCGCCAGCGTGCGGGCGCTGATCCAGACAGCCCCCGGAAAGCCCGCATGCTCCTGCGAGCAACTGACCGGCAGCGGTGGCAGCAGCAGGGTCGCCTGCGCCATGTCGGGCGGCAGCGCGCCGTGGACGGCGCCGGCAACGAGCGCCGCGATCAGGCTATCGGTGGTCATCGGCAGATGGGGGCCGTGCTGCTCGAACGACCCGACCGGCAGGATCGCCGCCACCGGCGGATGGCTGCGACGTTCGGGCAATCGCTGATGGATCGGGATCATGGCGGGCTCATTCCTGCCGGGTGGATATCGACGCGGCGTGGTTGTAGGCTTGCGCCCGCAGCATGGCGCGGACCGCAGGCCTTGCCAAGCCACAGCGATCGCGGCCACCGTCGCACGGTCCGAGCCCCTATTCTCTCACGCGCAGCGGACAGCCAGATGACACCGCCCTTCAGCCTGCAAGACGACGATGCCCTGCTCCGCCGCCTGTTCGATGTCGGGCTCGCGGCCGCACTGCCCTCGCCCGACCTGCTGCGCCCGCATCTGCCCGAGCCGCCCCCAGGCCGCACATTGGTGCTTGGCGCCGGCAAGGCCGCGGCATCCATGGCGGCGGCCATTGAGGCCCTGACCGGCGACTGGCCGGTTCCTCCGCAAGGTCTGGTCATCGCCCCTTACGGGCATGGCGCGCCCACGCAGCGTATCCAGGTGGTGGAAGCGGCCCATCCGGTGCCTGATGCGGCAGGCCAGAATGCCAGCGCCGCCCTGATCGCCGCCGCCGGCACGCTTGGCCCCGACGACCTGCTGCTGGCGCTGATCTCAGGCGGCGGCTCGGCACTGGCGGCAGCGCCGGTGGCGGGGGTGACGCTCGACGACAAGCGTGCGGTCACCCGCGCCCTGCTGGCGTCGGGTGCGCCGATCGGCGCCATCAACACCGTCCGCAAGCATCTGTCGGCGATCAAGGGCGGGCGTCTGGCCGCGGCGGCGGCGCCGGCACGGATCGTGACCCTGGCGATCTCCGACGTCGCCGGCGACGACCGGTCCACCATTGCCTCAGGGCCGACCGTGCCCGATCCGACGACACTGGCCGACGCCCGCGCCGTGCTGGCCCGTTTCGGCATCACGCCGCCGCCATCGGTGGCGGCGGCCCTGAACGATCCGGCGAACGAGACCCCGAAGCCCGGCGACACCGCCTTCGCCCGTGCCGATTATCGGATGGTCGCGACCCCCATGCTGTCGCTGGATGCCGCGGCCGCGGAAGCCCGGCGCCTGGGCCTGTCGCCGCTGGTGCTGGGCGACCGGATCGAGGGCGAGGCCCGAGAGGTCGGCCGCGCCCTGGCCGGCATGGCGCTTTCCGTCGCGGCCCATGGCCAGCCGGTGGCGGCACCCGCCGTGCTGCTGTCGGGTGGTGAAACCACGGTGACGGTGCGGGGCAACGGCCGGGGTGGCCGCAATGTCGAATGGCTGCTGGCGGCGATGCTGGCGCTGGATGGTCATGCCGGCATCCATGCGCTGGCGGCAGATACCGACGGCATCGACGGCGCCGAGCGGATCGCCGGCGCCGTGATCCACCCCGACAGCATCGCCCGCGCCCGGGCGCTTGGCCTGGACCCGGTGGCCATGCTTGAGACCAACGATGCCCACAGCCTGTTCGAGGCGCTGGGCGATCAGGTCGTCACCGGTGCCACCCGCACCAATGTCAACGACTTCCGCGCCATCCTGATCAGATAGCGGCCAGCCCGCTGCCAGCCGGCTATACCATGCCGTCGGCGGCCCAGCCGGCCAGCACCTCAGGGGTGACCGGCAGCCAGTCGGGCAGCGGCGGGTTCGACGGGTCGCCGTGATAGGCCGCGATCCAGCCGAGCGCGCGGGCGTTGAGATCGATCATCAGGGCATACAGATCCAGCGCCAGACGCACGTCGGCCGTGCCGATGCGTGGGATTTCAGCGCCCAGCCGGCGGGGCATGGTGGTGTGGTCCAGCCCGGCATTGACCCGCTGATGGGCGGTGGCGGTGTCTTCCGCCGCCGCACCGATGCCGGCTGACGCCAGCCAGTCATTGGTGGGGTTGGGGGCGCCGGGCAGGCCTTCGGTCACGATCAGCGCCGGCAGGAAGGCGGCAGGCGCCCGTTCGGCGATCTGGCCCAGCAACTCGACATAGGCGGTAAACGGCGGCAGCGGCAGGCTGGCCGGCACTGCCCGCGCATCCAGCCCCACCGCGATACAGGCCGCCAGTTCATGGGCCTCGTGGCCACTTTCCTCGACATGATAGCGCCGCATCCGCGCCCGCAGGCCCGACCGCAGCCCCATGCGCATCGCCGGCAGGAAGATGTCGGTGATCCGCGCCGACA
Source organism: Tistrella arctica (assembly GCF_039630945.1). Classification (NCBI taxonomy): domain Bacteria; kingdom Pseudomonadati; phylum Pseudomonadota; class Alphaproteobacteria; order Geminicoccales; family Geminicoccaceae; genus Tistrella; species Tistrella arctica. The sequence continues at coordinate 5,016 of NZ_JBBKTV010000007.1, read as the reverse complement.
CGTGGTACTGAGCCAGATAGATGCCGCGCGCCAGCGCCAGGGCCCGATCGGGTGCCGCCCCCCGCAGCAGTGCCCCCAGCCGGTCGGCCCCGGCCGCCGCCACCAGTGACGGGGTCGCGGCTTCAGCCGCATGGATCAGGCCGATACCGGTCGACGGCAGATCGATATCCGCCGGCAGCAGCGCCCGGCGCCCGGCACCGGGCAGCCCGGCCAGCACCAGACCGGTCGCCAGCACGCCCAGATGGCGTTCCACCTCGCCCGCGTCATACAGGCAACCATCCGGCAGCAGCAGGCCGGGCATCGCCGCCACCGCCGGCACCACCCGGGTCAGCAGCCGGCCGGCCGCGATCAGGCTGGCGGGTGCGGTCACCGCCCAGCCATCGACCAGGGCGGTCAGCACCGCGTCATGAAAGCCTGTGCGGCCGGATGCCAGCAGCGGCGGCGCGAATGGCCCGGTGGTCACCCCGCCCGCCGCCAGATGCCGGGTCCGCTCCAGCAGATCGGCCCCCAGCCGGTCGACCGCGATATCATCCACCGATGACAGGCGCCGCGCCGCCGCCAGCCAGCCGGCGGCGCGGTCCACCGCCCGCGCGATCCGCGCGCGATCGGCGGTCAGGCTGTCGGCGCCGTCATCGGCTTCCGCCACCAGCCCCAGCCGGTCCAGGCATTCGATCAGATCGACCAGACCATCGGGGCCGGGATCGCCGCCGGCCAGGCGCTGGCGGGCACGCCGGGCAGCATCGCCGGCGATCTGCCGCCAGCCCCCGTCATCGGGATCGGTCAGCCGGGCAAGCAAGGCGGCCAGCACGTCCGCGTCGATGCCATCGGGGGCCAGATCGGCCATGATCGCGCCCCGGCCGATCCGCAGGCCGCCATCGCCCGCCACCTCCACCCGGTCCAGCACCAGCCGCGGCCGGCGATAGGCACCCACGCTCCACGGGGCCGGTTCGTCATCCGGGTGCGGCATCGCAGTCATGACGGCACACCGCCGTTGCCGGCCACCGCCCGCCGCGATGCCGGCAGGCGCAGCGCCGGGCGCACGTCATCGCCGGGCCCGTAATGATGCAGGATGCGCCGTTCCAGACGGTCGAAGCCTTCCAGAAGCTGCACCGCCGCCTTCAGCACCACCAGCACCTGTTCGGCACCGACGAAATCGCGCAGCGCCATCAGACGCGCGGAGATGTCGCCATGGCCGCCATCGTCATTCAGCCCGGCATGCCAGACCAGCGGCGACCAGAACCCGTCCGGCAGGTCCAGCGCCCGGGCCCGCGCCACCAGCAGATCATGAAAGGTCGCGGCCGGTCGCTCGAACAGGAACAGCAGCGCCTCGAAGCTGACCGGATCCTGCGCCGCCAGCACGCCGAGCGTGGCGGTCAGCGCGAAGCTTTCCGGCAGCGGCACCAGATCGTCGAGCAGATCTTCATCCAGACCGACCGCGCCCAGAGCCTGGGCGAGCGTGCGGTCATGCCCCACCTCGTCGGCCAGAAAGCGCTCCATCAGCCGGGTGCGGGCCGGCGGGCCGGCATGGGCCAGGGCCGGCGCCACGGCCCGTGGCCCCATCCGGACGATCTGATGATATTCGATCGCATAGCCCACCACCTGGGCGCGCGACGCGCTGCCCTCGGCGAAGGCATGGGCCAGGCTGCCGGTGCAGATCCGGCGTTCGGCGGCGGCGATGAACCGGCGGAGTTCCCGCATCGCCTGCACGCCCGACACGCCCCGCACCTGCCCCGGATCGGCATCGTCCAGCAGCCCCAGCCCGTCGAGCGTCGACAGCAGCCCGTCCAGGCCATCGGCGAAGCCGGGCGCCACCGCCGCCAGCCGCCCGCGATCGGCCCCCGTGCCCAGGGCCTGCATCAGCCGCACCGCCTCGTCGGCGCCCTCGGGCAGGATGTCGATCACACAGCCCTGATCGCCATAATCCAGCCGGACATGATCGGCCGCGCAGTCGACACCGACACCCGCCCGCAGCCGTGGCCGGCGCGGCACCGGCGGCAGGGCGGCCGCCGGATCGGCGGTCAGCGGCAGGGCGATCGACATCAGCACGGTATCGGGCGCGAAGCTTTCCACCCGCCGCAGCCGGTCGCCCGGTGCGGCATAGTGATCGAGGATCGCCGAATAGAAATCGTCATACAGCGCGACGAACAGGTCGAGCCCGTCTGAAACCCGGCGGATGTCATCCTCGCCCACCCCATCCAGCGCATCGAAGATCTCGCGGGTCAGCATGCCATGTTCGCCGGTCATGTTGATGCCGGCATGGGCACGGATCGGCCCCACGAAGGCCTCGTCCAGCCCCCGGCGTTCGGCCGCGGTCACGAAGCTGTCGACGGCGATGTCGCGCCCCTCCAGCACACCCAATGTGGCGAAGAACAGCAGCGGATCGGTGCGTGCCCAATGGCTGAGGGCGTTGGCCAGCGCCATGGTTTCCGGCAGCGGCACGGTCCGGGCCAGCATCTCGCGGTCGATGCCCACCGACACCAGCGCCTTCAGGATCAGCTCGTCATGGCCGGTTTCTTCGGCATAGAAGCGGTTCATCGCCACCCGGGCGGGCGTGCTGCCGGTCCAGGCCAGGACCGGGCTGTCGAACCAGCTTTCCCGGAACAGGAAGTGATAATTCTCGATCGCCATGCCATGAAACACCCGCTCGGGCACCGCATGCGGATCATCCAGCATCGCCCGCCAGAACCGGTTGCGATAGAGCGTCCTGAACAGCAGCCGATTGGTGCGGTCTTCCAGAGCCAGCAGTGCCGCACGGCCCGATCGGGCATGGGGTGCCGCCACCTCGTCGATCAGGTCGTGGGCGGCCAGATCGTCGATCAGCCGGCCGATGCCCTGGCCGGCGGCGCTTCCCGCCGCCCGCACCAGATCGACGGCACCGGCGCCGCCATCGATCAGCCGCAGCACCTGCCCCAGCGCGTGGGCATCGATGCCATCAGGCGCCAGGACGAAGCGGCTGTCGCCGCGATCGAGCGACAAACCGCCGGCATCCTCGACGATCCGGGCGGCAAGCCTGGGCTTCAAAGGGCGTGCGGTGGATGGATCGGGGCTGTGCATGACGGCTGGCACCTCGGGACGACGCGACGGGGACCGGACCGGACCGGGTCAGGACTTGAAGGCAGAGGGGTCGCCGCCGCCAAAGGCGGCGGCGACAGCCGCACCCGATACGACGCCCGCGGGGCGGCGTGCGGCCGGGTCCAGCATCACATCGACGATCGCCGGCACACCCTGTTCGGCGGCACGCCGGGCACGCTCCAACGCCGGGCGGATGTCACGCGCGCGCTCCACCCGCTCGCCATGGCCGCCCAGCGCCTCGGCCAGCCGGTCATAGCGCGCATGCCGGCTCAACGACTGGGCGTCGAGGCAGCGATCGCCAAAAATATCGGCATGGAAATTGCGCATCTCGCCCCAGGCGCCGTCATTGCCGATCAGCACCACGAAGCCCAGGCGCTGGCGCACCGCGCTGTCGATTTCCATGGCATTGAATCCGAAGGCGCCATCGCCCATCACCGCCAGAACCGGCGCCTGCGGCCGGGCAAGGCGGGCCGCCATCGCGAAGGGCAGCCCCACGCCCAGGCAGCCGAAGGGGCCGGGGTCCAGCCAATGGCCAGGGCGCCCCACCTGGATGGCGCCGGCGGTCTCGGCGATCACGTCGCCGCCATCGCCGATCGCCACCGTCTCGGCATCGGCGAAGCGCGCGGCCTCGGCGGCGAAACGGATATGATCGATGATGCCGTCCTCGTCGGCCAGACGCACCGCCCGTGCTGTCGCCGCACGAACATCGCGCGCCTTCAGCCCCTGCAACCAGTCACCCGGCACCCGGTGGCCGCCGGTCTCGAACGCCTCGGCCAGTGCGGTGACGAACCGGCGCGGACAGGCGGTGATGCCCATCACCGCACCGCGATTGCGGCCCAGCCGTGACGGATCGGCATCGACATGAACCACGACCGCATCGGGGTGGAACAGCGGCGGCTGGCCATAATTCAGCCGGAAATCGAAATCGACCCCGATCGCCAGCACCAGATCCGCCCGCGGCAGAGCGCGTGCCCGGTCGGATGCGATCATCGCCGGGTGATCGGGTGGCAGGATGCCGCGCGCCGCACCATTGGCGAAGACCGGGCAGCCGGTCTCACGCGTCAACCGGTCCAGCGCCGCCTCGGCCCCCGCCCAGTACACCCCTGAGCCCACCAGGATCAGCGGCGTGCGGGCCGCGCGCAGCAGGGCGGCAGTCTTGGCCACGGCATCCGGATCGGCGCCCGGCCCATGGCTCTGGCCGCGCCCACCCGCCAGCGCCACCTGATCGGCCGGCAACCGGGTCATCAGCAGATCGAAGGGCAGATCGATGGCGACCGGCGCCGGTCGTGGCACCATGGCCGCGGCAGCCGTTTCGGCAATGACCGATGGCAGCCGCCAGGCATCCAGCGGCAGGGCCGCGACCCGGGTCACCGGCTTCAGCATGTCAAGCTGTGGCGCTTCCTGAAGCGCGCCCATGCCGTCGGTCGCGATCGGGTTGCGACCGCAGAGCAGCATCAACGGGCTGCCCGCCGACCAGGCATTGGCAACCGCCACCGCCGCCCCCGCGACGCCGGGGCCCGCGGTCGCGGCACTGGCCTGCACCTGCCGGGTCAGCCGCGCCATGGCATCGGCCGCATGGGCGGCGGCCTGTTCATGGCGGAAATCCACCAGCCGGATGCCGGCGCGGTCGCAGCCGTCGAACAGCGGCGACAGATGGCCGCCGGTCAGGGTGAACAGGTGGCCGATGCCAAGCTGCGCCAACTGGGCTGCGACCACCGTGCCGCCATGCACCAGCGCCTGAACGGGAGCAGGAACAGGCGCCGGACTGTCGCCGGCCTCGGCGACACCGGCCGATGATGAGGTGCGGAGCTGTGACATGGCATCGGATGCTTGGGGGATGGGCAGGCATGGTGTCCAGGCCGACCGTGCGCGCCGGGGCGCGCCCCCCGGGCGGGCCGGCGCCGCCGCCCCGGGGACGCGGTGGGCGGCCGGGCACCGCGCCAG